>NZ_LNDJ01000075.1 GCF_001444505.1 Psychrobacter piscatorii
GAATGAAGGGGCTAAGTTCTGGCTAGGCGTTCTCACTGAACTACAAAACCGTGGGGTGCAAGATATTCTTATTGCCTGTGTAGATGGCTTAAAAGGCTTTAGTGAGGCAATTAATACAGTATATCCAAACACGCAGGTTCAGCTATGTATTGTGCATATGGTACGTTACTCTATGAAGTTTGTACCATGGAAAGATAGGAGAAAAGTAGCTGCTGATTTAAAGGCGGTTTATGGCGCTGATACGCTTGAGCTGGCAGAGGCTAATCTTGAGCACTTTGATGAGACTTGGGGCAAGGAATATCCGCATGTCATCAAGTCTTGGCGCAATAACTGGGAGGGCTTAACGGTGTTCTTTAATTACCCTAAAGACATCAGAAAAGTCATCTATACCACCAATGCTATAGAATCATTAAACAGTGTGATTCGTACGGCGGTGAATAAGCGTAAGGTGTTCCCCTCTGATCAAGCAGCATTCAAAGTGGTGTACTTAGCCACCCAGCAGGCGTCTAAAAAGTGGTCGATGCCGATTCGTAACTGGACGTCTGCCCTGAATCGCTTTATGATTATGTTTGATGACCGTATCAGTAAGCATTTAATCTAAATGGCAGTTACACAGAATCTGGGATGGGCTCTCTCAAAAACACGCCCTAATTATGAGCTGTGTTATAATTTGCCATTATAAAGCTAAAACATTGCTGCTATTACATTATCATCGCCCATTTCTCTTTTATACATTAAGACTCTTTTATGTCCAAAACTTCATTTGATGCTCAAACTATTTCTAACAGTTTACGTACTGCCAAGCACCAGCCGCGTAAGCGCTTTGGCCAAAACTTCTTGCATGATACCAGCGTCATTCGCGAAATCGTTGAAAGTATTCGTCTAGAGCATGATGACAATTTGATTGAGATTGGGCCTGGTATGGGCGCATTGACCGAGCCGTTATTAGCAGAAGTGGATGCGATGACAGTCGTAGAGTTGGATCGCGATTTGGCTGATAGCTTACGTATTCGTATTGGTGCCAATAGCCATCCAAACTTTGAGATTATCAAAGACAACGCCATGCACGTTGACTATCGTGATCTGTATAGCGAAACGCGCGGTAAACTGCGCGTGGTGGGTAACTTACCATACAATATTTCAACGCCTATCTTATTTCATCTGCTTAGCTATGCGGATGTGATTCAGGACATGCACTTTATGCTACAAAAAGAAGTGGTTGAGCGTATCACGGCTGATGTTGGCAGCAAAACTTATGGTCGTCTGTCTGTCATTATGCAGTACTACTGTGATACAGATTATTTGCTGACTGTGCCTCGCGGGGCTTTTAATCCTCCGCCGAAAGTCACGAGTGCTGTTTTTCGACTGACACCGCATATCGATAAACCGATAGTAGCAGAGGATGAAGAGTATTTTGCTATCGTGGTACGTGAGACTTTTAACCATCGTCGCAAGACGCTACGCGCTATCTTCAAAAAATCAACATTGTTGCCAACGCTGAGTGAGGATGATTTTGCCGCTTGCGGTATCGATCCGCAGGCACGTCCTGAAACCTTAAGCGTTACAGATTTTGTCAATCTGAGTAATCAGGCTCGTCATATAGACGTTTAATGTAAATAATTACTAATTATTATATAAAAATCATAGAGGTATTATGAGTTTTCGCCATCAGTATGTCATTGGTGACCTACAAGGTTGCCACGCGGCTCATCTACAGTTACTAGAGACATTGGATTTTGATCCTAATCAAGACAAGTTATGGTTTGCTGGTGATTTGGTAGCGCGTGGTGAGGACTCACTAAATACCTTGCGCGATGTCAAAGCATTGTGTGAGCAGGGCGCTGCAGCAACGGTATTAGGCAATCATGACATCAATTTGATTGCAGTCTGGCGCGGGGCTGCAAAGCTCAAGAGCAAAGATAAAACAGCGCCAATTTTTGCAGCCGATGACTGTGATGAATTGCTTGAGTGGTTACGCAGGCAGCCGATATTAGCGTATCCGGATGAGCATACGGTGCTGGTACATGCAGGGATTCCACCACATTGGAGTATTGAGGCAGCAGCAGCATATGCCAAAGAGCTAGAATCACAGCTGCAAGGCAGTTTGGAGCAGCTTGATGAACTACTGCCAAATCTCTATAGCAAAAAAGCTGATAAATGGCATGCAGGTATTGAAGGCTTTACCAAAATGCGAGCGATTGCCAATTACTTTACTCGTATGCGCCTATGTCAGCAGGATGGCTTGCTTGAGTTTGACTTTACAGCAGGGCTAGATGAGCCTATGCCAACCGATTTTTTACCATGGTTTGAGTGGCAAGTACCGCGCACGCGTAAGATACTATTTGGTCACTGGGCCGCGCTGCAAGGCGAAATCGATTTACCATATGCGCGTGCACTCGATGGTGGGTGTGTATGGGGAAACTGTCTGTTGGCGTATCGTCTCAGTGACAGCAAGGTAATAGCTTCAAGTGCACAGTGCCCGGGTTCATAACGTGGGCTACGAATACCCGGACTACAAATACCTTAATATAAAAGCCTAAATAATCTTTTTAAATAGGTCCGCAAATGCCGTCTTTTTCAAGCGGGCTATTGATCAATTAACAGCCCTGTTTTGATGGTTCTACTGAGATATGCTCAAATGATTAACATTGAGTGATGCTCAAATGATTAATAAGTCATCTAACTGAGTCATTAAGGAATAACGTCGTACCTGAATAATAGGACAGCGGCGGTTGACGCGACCAGTAGCCCAAGAAATATAAATAATAAGATATTATCTTGAGTTAACTTTTCTTCAAGCTCAGAGTAACCTAAGTCATCAAAGGTGATGTAGTTTGTGTCATGACTGATGTTAGAGTAGTCGAACTTCCTCACACATTCAATAAAGTATTCAATAAACCAGTATGGCCAGTGTTCTGGTTTGAATGGTGAGATCTCTCCTAACTGCGCATGATCAGACAGTCTATGCCAATTGCTGGCGCTTAAGTTAAGACTGTGCATACGCCAATCTTCAAAGCGGCATTGACTGACCTGCTCAACAGCAACGACATCTACTTTTTTATGGTTCCTATCTTTAAATATTCTTTGCATAAGAGAAAATACAACGTCTTTTGCGCCTTCTAAGCATTGAAGGAAGCTTTTTTCATCATTGCATAGAAAACCTGCAATTTTATTATTTTTATTGTAGACATGCGAGTGTCTTTGGATATGCTCAAATACAGATCTATCGGTGGTATTAACTCTACTAACATAGATGAGTCTTACAAGGGAGGTTGATGCAACGTCCTTCATAGATTCTTCCAGTTTGCTATGACTGGCTATATTCATTCTTGTCCTCGTTTAGTGATCTATCCCAATATCTTATTGAGCCCGCTCCTCATTATTTTAGATGATTTTTGAATCCTAAGTTTGTTGAGCTGTGCGAGAGTTTTGCCTCTACGTCCATATTTTCAAGATTAAGGGGTAAAAGCTTTAGCTAAGTCGTGTGAGTGCTTCAGGCCTTGTGCCAAATAGTTTTAATCTCAATAATTCACCAAGCATAAAGCCGCCCAAGCGAGCCTTTTAATCAGGCAGCTTTGGCGGCTTTTTAGGTTTTGGCAAAGGTGTTTTGGCATCGCCAGTAGACTTGTCATCCGCATGATTTGACTCGTGACCAACAGTATCATCATTATCGATGGTATTGAGCGTCTTGGTGACTTTGTCATATTGGATATCGTCGGTATAAGGCGTGCTGTTTAGCTCTTCATCTGCCAGACCATCATCAAGATTGACAACCTTCTTAGGAGAGTTGTGAGGTTGGGTGTGATCGCCTTGTGGTTGACTGTCATAGTATATGTCTGTACTCGCTTCCGCGTTTTGCGCTACTGCTTGCTTAGACTCGGGTAATATTCTGACATCAGACAATCGGCGTACCACATAATTGCTTGGTATGGCTTTTCCATTTTTTTGTGCTGAAGTGTCATCAAATATCATGTGACCTTGACTATCGATGCGTGCATATTTCATTGGCTTGTCGCGTGGCCAGAAAAAGTCAGAAGGATGGCTAATGATATGTCCAAACACTAGCTTTGTGAGACGACTCCATTCAAAGAAACGCACTTCTTTTGAACGTAAAGCAACAAATAACGCCAGCGAAAAACTGACTATCAAGTTGACCATACCAATAAGCGCCACACCCAATATAGAAATCAGAATGAGGCTCCAGCTGATGTCATCAGCAGATATATTGAACAATCCGTGTGCCAAGTTCGCTGATGCAAAAGCAATGTGGCGAATATCAATTGGTAAGCCGAATATGTAGCCGATGGTTGCTGTACTACCTAAGAAAACCCCGAATAAAAAGTTACCCATGATAGCGCCCAAGTTCGCTTCTATAAAGCCGCCTAAGCGCTTAAGCCATGATACAGGCAGTATATATTGTAGTAGTTTATGACGTTGAATACGCGCACCTACTTTGTTATAGACCGCTAAATTGTCGTAATAACCCGCGATCAAACCCGCTAAGAACAAATATACGCCAGCGATAGCAGCATGAGGAAGCGCTAATGAGTGAAATGGATCCAAGTCATGGAGTAGATGACCTGCTTTTTCGGTACCAATCATCGGTGCGCCTGTGTACTGTAACCAAGCAAAAGAGATGATAAGTGCAACGGGTATCGCTAACATAACGTTGCCCATGATAGCGATAAATTGCGTACGCAAGATATCAACGACCAACTCTGATAGCTTATTTAGCTGATGAGACTTCTTGCCAGAGCCTTCAGATATAGTAGAAGCAATAGCAGCAGCGGTCATCGCTGGCTGCTTGGTAGCGACCGTTCCACGAATAACATGGATGAACACAAAGCCCAAGCCATAAATCATACTGTTAATAAATGCACGTCCCATCGGTGCGAGCGCCAATTGGTAAGCCAGTATTTTTATAGTGGCCATAAAGGCAATGACAAAACCGCCAATAGAGGCCTTTTTGAGCATCTTTTGATAGCCAGCCTTATCGGTGCTGATATAGTGTTCACCCACGCGACTGGCATTTTCAGTAACTTTACGTGACAGCAGTTTTGTGTTGTTATCAATCAAATGGCCAATGCTATAGCGGCGATTGGCAGTGGTGATCAGGGTCTGGATCAACTCAATGACGGCGCGATCTCTTCTTTGATGGTCGTCTGTGACAAGCTCCGTCAAGATACGCATGCGCTGCAAGCTTTGATCTAAGCGCAGCATCATATTGGTCAAGCGAATAGAGATACCCGTTTTGTAGATCCGTTTGCGAATGGTGGCAACAATGTCTTCGCATTGCTCAATCATAACCAGCAATGGCGCTGGATCAACGGCTTGCTCTGGGGTAATGTCGGTTAAGGTATCAAGCTCGTGCGCTTGTCTATATTGATTAACAAAGAGCACCGCTTCTTGGTTTTGGGCAACAAAAGAAGCAGAGTAGTTGAGCATCTGCGGATAAGAATCCATCAAATCAGGATGTAAGCCAAGACCACTAATGCGATAAGACAAAATAATAATCGCATTCAAAATGCTGTTTTTTGCCGTGGCAACCAAGTCTAGATGTTTTTCTTCCACCCTCAGAAGCTGCACAAGCTCATCCCATTTCTGAGTCTCGATATTGGCAAGCCAGCGCTCATCAGTACGCTTATCAAACAAGTAACCAACCAGTTCAACGACGGAGTCATCTTGAGGGAGTATCGGCAAAAACCGATGTCCGACCAATCGTCTTAAGCTATTAAAGAATCCTTGATCCGACATAATACCTGTATCGGTATATAGCGAGATTTGACGATATTGGATAATCAATTTTAGGACAAAGCTAGAGAGTCCGTCGCCGTATTCTGGATGTTGATGGAGAATGTCAATAAGGGTTTGAATGTTTTGGTTGGCTAAAGCAGGTTCTTTGTCGCTGACTCGTAGTTCCTCGATCAAGCGTTTGAGCACCGCAGGATCGGGCACATCACTTAGGGCTGTAATCTGTTGTAATATGCGTTTTAATTCTGACACGTCGCACCCTTTATTGTGGTTGTTTCAATCGTTTTTATTATTTAACACTGTGCATGATATTGTTAGGAATCATGGCTTTTTATGGCACTTAAGTAACACCTTATCTTGCGCTATTTTAATCGTAACCACGCATCGATAGTAAAGTATTTTGTTAGCAGTTATTTTGCCAAAAAAAAGGACAGTCATTGAACTGTCCTTTTTTCATGGTTTTATCGGGTCTTCATGATGAGCATTTAACTGGCTGGTACATCAAAGTAGTCAAGATCAAAGTTCATCATCGGGTCACTACCAGCTTTGACCATCTGTGCATGCGCATTGATACGTGGCAAGATACGGCCAACGAAGTAATCTGCAAGCTTGGCTTTATTGGTATAAAAATCGCCTTCTTTACCGTTGGCGGCTTCTACCATCAACGCAAACATGTATGAGTAAGCAAGGTAGCCAAACGCATGCATGTAGTCAACCGCGCAGCCATTGATTTCGTTTTTGCGTTCGCCAATATTGTTCAGAACTGTTGTGGTGAGCTCTTCAATCGTATCCGCTGCATCCAAAGTAGCTTGTTTGATACCATGATCCGCTTGCATATTGTTAACAAAATCACGAATCTCACCCAAGAAATGTGTGACATATTTGCCGTTATTACGAGCCACTTTACGACCTAGTAAGTCAAGTGCCTGAATACCGTTGGTACCTTCATAAATCTGAGCAATACGCGTATCACGAACGATTTGCTCCATACCCCATTCGCGGATATAGCCATGACCACCGAAGACTTGCTGGCAATCAACGGTTGCTTCTAGCGCTTTATCAGTCAAGAATGCTTTAGCCACTGGCGTCAGTAGGGCAACGCGCGCCGCCGCGGCTTGAGCGGCCTCTGGGTCAGTACTAAATTTTTCTTCGTCTAGGTTTTTGGCGACATACATCGCAAAGCAACGTGACGCTTCGGTGTTGGCTTTGGCGTTCAATAGCATACGGCGTACATCTGCATGGTGGATGATGGCATCCGCAGGTTTTTCTGGACTTTGTAATTGCGTATCGCTGCGGCCTTGACCACGGTCGTTGGCATATAGAGCCGCGTTCTGATAAGCAAGTTCAGAACCACCAAGACCTTGTAAGCCCATGGTGACACGCTCATAGTTCATCATGATGAACATTGATGATAGACCAGTGTTTTCCTCGCCAACCATCCAGCCTTTGGCGTTATCAAAGTTCATGACGCAAGTGGCAGACGCTTTGATACCCATTTTGTGCTCGATAGAGCCAACGGCTAATGTATTGCGCTCGCCCAAGCTACCATCTGCATTGACCAAGAATTTTGGTACAACAAACAGTGAGATGCCTTTTGAGCCTTCTGGCGCATTGGGTGTCTTTGCCAATACCAAATGAATGATATTGTCAGTGAGGTCATGCTCACCACCAGTGATAAAAATTTTGGTGCCAGAGATATTGTAGCTACCATCATCGTTTGGCACGGCTTTGGTTTTGATGATACCCAAATCAGTACCCGCATGTGGCTCAGTCAAGCACATGGTACCAGACCATTCGCCGTTATACATTTTTTCTAGATAGGTTTGTTTTTGCTCTTCAGACGCCGCCGCGTTGAGGCAAAGCGTCGCGCCAACGGTTAGGTTAGGGTAGAGGGCAAAGGATTGGTTGGCCGTAAAAACCATCTCTTCGGTGAGCATGGTAACCATTTTTGGGAAGCCTTGACCGCCGTATTCAGCGTTACCGCTAAGGCCAACCCAGCCTGATTCAGCATACTGTTTGTACGCGTCTTTAAAGCCTGCTGGCGTAGTAACAACGCCATCACCCTCAAAGGTTGCACCTTCTTCGTCGCCACTACGGTTGATAGGCAATAAAACGTTTTTTGACAGTTTTGCCATTTCTTCTAAAATCATATCGACGGTTTCCATATCGACATGAGCTAGGTTTTCGTTATTTTGCCAAAATTGTGGCGCTTTAAATACATCATTTAACATAAAACGCATGTCATTAAGAGGGGCGTTATAAACAGCCATAAACATTCCTTTGGTTTAAATAGATAAAATTGGAGTTGTTAAGATTATCAACTGTTCTCTTGATGTAACCTTAGCGATTCATGTTCAAAGTTTAACAAATAAGCTTGTAGGCGGGTGTATTTCTTCGTGAATTGTGCGTGCACCAAAAGTTAGCAGCCACTATTGCAGTCATTGAGTAGGTTTTGGACAGAGCAACTACTTATAAAAAGCACGCGACTGGTTGCTATCAACGATTATAATCAGCACAGTAAGACCCATACCAAAAAAATCGGCAACACACCGAAGTATGTTGCCGATAAAAATACGATATGAGAGGGATTTGGGGCTAATTAAAAAGCAAACTGGTCCACATCCATGCTCATGTATGGCTCAACGCCTGTGCTGATACGCTGTACATAGGTCGTGGTGCGTGGTAGTAGTTTAGTGAAATAGAACTGAGCCGTTTTAACCTTGGCATCATAGAATGCTTTTTCACCAGTGCCGTCAGCAATAGCGGTTTGAGCAACCAATGCCATACGCGCCCATAAATAAGCCAAAGTTACATAACCACTAAAGTACATGTAATCAACCGCGGCAGCGCCAACAGCGTCTGGGTTTTCAGTGGCTTGCATCCCAATACGTGATGTTAGATCACCCCATTCTTTGACATGTTTGGCAAGCGGGCGGATGAACTGACCCATCTCGTCATTTTCTTTGTTATCTTCACAGAATGTGTGGATAATTTTGACAAAGTTTGCAAGCAGTTTGCCTTGCGAGCCCAGCACTTTACGGCCGAGTAGGTCTAGTGCTTGGATTTCTGTGGTGCCTTCGTAGAGACAAGCGATACGCGTGTCACGGACGTTTTGCTCCATGCCCCACTCACTGATAAAGCCGTGACCGCCATAGACCTGTACGCCATGGTTAGCCGCTTCGAGCCCCGTTTCAGTCAAGAACGCTTTTGCGATTGGTGTCAATAGTGACAGCATTTGGTCAGCAAACTTCAGGTCATCGCCTTCGCCTTTTGCAACAGTATCCGCAAAGTGTGAGAGGTAATAAACCAGCGCACGACCGCCTTCAGCAAAGGCTTTTTCGGTCAACAGCATGTTGCGAACCGCTGGATGAACGATGATTGGGTCAGCGACTTTTTCTGGCGCTTTAGCACCTGATAGTGAGCGCATCGCTAGGCGGTCTTTGGCATAGGTTAATGAGCCTTGGAACGCGTACTCTGCTGCAGTCAAACCTTGAACTGCTGTACCGATACGAGCGACGTTCATAAAGGTAAACATGCACTGTAAACCGCGGTTTTCTGGGCCAATCAAGTAGCCTTTTGCACCATCAAAGTTCATCACGCAAGTCGCTGAAGCTTTGATACCCATTTTGTGCTCAATAGAGCCACAGACGACGTTGTTGTTTTCGCCAAGGCTGTTGTCTTCATTGACCAACACTTTAGGTACGATAAACAGTGAGATGCCTTTGGTGCCAGCAGGCGCGCCTGGTAGACGGGCTAGAACGATATGAATGATGTTGTCGGTGAGGTCGTGCTCGCCTGCTGAGATGAAGATTTTTTGACCGGTGATGCTATAAGTACCGTCATCATTTGGCTCAGCTTTGGTACGGATAATACCCAAGTCAGAGCCCGCGTGGGCTTCTGTCAAGCACATGGTGCCTGACCATTCGCCGGTGACCATTTTTTCTAGGTAAGTTTGTTTTTGCTCATCAGTGCCATGGTGCTCGATGGTTTGAATTGCGCCATGCGATAGGCCAGGATACATAGAAAATGACCAGTTAGCCGTACCGACCATCTCATTGATGACCGTTGATAGTGAGAACGGCATGTTTTGACCACCAAATTCTTCTTCAGCTGATAGCGCTGGGAAGCCAAGCTCACAGTACTGCTTATAAGCTTCTTTAAAGCCTTTTGGCGTGGTGACCTTACCATTGTCAAACTGGCAGCCTTCTGCATCGCCGCTTTGATTCAGTGGTGATAGCTCGTTTTCGGCAAAGCTTGCCGCCATTTCAAATAGGCTGTCCATCAACTCACGATCAGCCTCTTGAAATGCAGGCAACGTTTTGTAGTGGCTTTCACTATCGAGTAGCTCATGCATCACGAATTGAATGTCACGTAAGGGCGCTTTGTATTGCATAACTTCCTGTCCTTTTTAGAATGTAACCGATCATAGCCAACAATGAGCATATGGTCGCACTATCCTCTAGTGCGTTATTCTTACCTAGCCAGTCTGGAAATCTAAATAAATGATAAACAGTGAAGCAGGTCAACCATGCTATCGATTACATAAAATAGTGTTGAAAAGAGTGGTGATTGTCAGAGTCAAAGAAAGATTAAATGTGCTCTAACAAATTCACTATAAAAGATAGGCTTTCATAGGTGATTATACAAGTTTGGTGACAGGACTGATAAGTCATGAACCTGTCTTGCATCGGTTATACAATCAACGTTAGGCCTCAATCTGAATCATTAATAACCCTATGAAACATTGATCGATATACAACAGGACAGATCAAAGATTCAGAGTTATATCAGCCAATTTTCATCATAAAAATAACGTTCACATAAAGAAAAACCGCTTTAGAGTCAAAGGCGCCAATAAGCGGTTTTATGATACCCAGAAAACAAGAGCTATTCGGTGGCATACTGTTTGACCAGCATTTCAGTGGCCACATCAGCGGGCACAGGTTTGCCAAACCAATAGCCTTGTCCATTTTTGCAACCCATGTTCAGCAACACATCGCGCTGCTGTTCGGTTTCTATACCTTCTGCCACCACATGCATGTCTAGAGCATCTGCCAAGTCTAGAATGGCTTTTACAATGGCATGCTGAGTACGGTCGGTATCAATTTTTGAGATAAAACTTTTATCAATTTTGATAAAGTCAAAGGGGTATTCTTGCAGATAACTCAAGGATGCATAGCCCGTACCAAAATCATCTAAGGCAAGACGGACGCCCAATTCTTTGAGAGAGTTGAGTTGTTTTCTGACATCATCATGGCGCTGAATCAAAGAGGATTCGGTCACTTCGATATGCAACTGACACGCCGCAATATTGTGCTGTACCAATAGGCCGCTCACCATGTCAAAAAATTCAGGATGACTAAATTCGGCCGCATCGGCATTGATACAGATATGCTGACAAAAACCTTGCTGTTGCCATTCAGATAACTGATTGGCAATCTTGTTAGCCATCTGTGAAAACAGCTCAAACGAGAGCTTATGGGTCAAAATAGCATCGATAAAATGTTTTGGTTTTAGTAGACCGCGGGTAGGATGTTGCCAGCGAACTAGTGCTTCAAACCCTGTGATAATCCCCGTATCCAATAAGAATTTTGGTTGATAATACGGTATGAACTGTCCTTCAGCCGATGCTGCTCTCAGATCGGCTTCTAACTGTAGGCTACCTGAAGTGGCTTCCTCAATCGTTTTGTCATACCAACGGATATCATCGCCGCCGTGTTGTTTGACATACTGTAAGGCTTTTTCTGCTTTGCTCAACAATCCTGTTACCTGAGCATCATTTTTGGGAAAGTAACTGACGCCTACAGAAATATGGCAGTAGATATTTGCATCTGTGGCCGCGTTTCCATTCATTGTGAAGGGTATCTCGCACATTTGCATGAGCGTATCTAGCTGATGACGTACCATATTGCCATCTTGACACTCAAACAATAACGCAAAGTCATCCCCGCCAAAGTGGGAAAAGCAGCGTAAATGCTCTAAATGGAGCTCTTTGATACGTTTCACAAACTTCTGTATTAAAGTGTTTATTCCCTCAGACCCCAGCAAGCTTGCCAGATTGCGATAGCGGTCTATATTGAGACGTACAATCACGACTTCTTGATAGGTGTCTAATAAAACGTCACTGGCCTGACTCAAAAACACTTTGCGATTGGGCAATCCAGTGAGTTGATCGTAGTTGAGTAAATGAGCAACCTGCTTTTGATCTTTAACGACGGCAGACATGTCGCGTAGCATACCCACATGAAATACCGTTTGGTCGATACAAATTTTACGATAGGTGATTTGGCAATCGATCGTCTCACCATAGCGATTGGCCATGGAAAAATCCAACTCGTAGAAACCTGACTCTCTTAAATTATCCTTAATCTCTTTTAGGATAAGCTGCTCTTCTTCTGACAAAAATTCAGCCGCGTAAATACCGAGTGGACGACCGACCAAAAAGGATTCTTTATAGCCAATCATAAGCTCATAGCTGGCATTGACAGATAGATAGCGTAAATTACTGTCTAGCACAAAAATAGCATCTTCGATCTGCTCACACAGTTGGGCCATGAGTCGCTGTTTAATCGATACTGGAATGGGGTCAAAGTTGCTCATAATAATGTTTCACAAAAAATAAAGGCTTATAAAAAATAAGTACTGTGATTCACTTTACTAAATTAGAACTAAGATCACTTTTAATTCTACACAACATAAAACAAAAGTTCTATTTTAAAGTGTCTATAAATGATAGTAAATCTCATTAATAATACTGATTTTAACCATAAAAAGCGAGTAAAGTAGTCAATGCAACCACGGGTGCTGTCTCTGTACGTAATACCCTACTGCCAATTTGCCAAGGCATAAAACCTACAGATTCGGCCTTTTGACACTCATCGTCACTGAGACCGCCTTCAGGACCAATCAATAGTTCAATATAGGGAGACTCTTGCTTGAGAACTGAGGCCAGTTTCTCGGGTTTTGCAGGTTGTCCTGCTGCTGGCACACTCATCTGCATACGTAGATTTGCAGCGCTACGCAGCACTTGATAATAAGTATCTTGGCTGAGTATAGAGACGATAGGACTGACCATTGTTGCTGTATTCAAGGCATCAGACGCAGGTTGATTCAGCCATTCATTGATAGATAATGGGGCAAGAATGAGTGGGGGCCGGTTAAGACCACACTGCTCGCAGGCCGCTATAGCGACTTGTTGCCAGTGAGCCAGTTTTTTCTCGATTTGTGCAGGTTTTAGATTGACCTCGCCATGATGACTACTAAGCAGTTGAATAGCCGTGACGCCAAGCTCGGTTGCTTTTTGTACCGCATAATCCATACGCTCGCCGCGACTCATTACTAAGCCGATTTTACTAATAATAGGCGCCGTACGATCATCCTTTAGATGAGTGAGGAGGGTAGCCGTCGCGTTTTTTTTACTGATTGCTTTTAGCTCTACCTTATATTCACCACCAAATCCATCGAACAAGATACCTTGATCTCCGATATTTGCACGCAACACTCGGCACCAATGATGGACGATGCTGTCTGGCAACTCAACGTGGCTCCCTAGAGGTATGTCACCCAGCTTAGGTAAAGGCATAGCATCAGTATTGTCGTTATTAATGGCATAAAAAAAACGTCGCACTTGGTCTTATTCCTATTATTTGATTGTGAGCAGTTATTATTGACCCAATAGAATATCACTTGATGCCACGAAAGGCATTCCTTTTATGATAATTACTGCTAGATAACAGCGCTCAACGGATAAACGACATTATCATATAGTAAGAAAAATTTAAGAAATACATTAAGATGAAATGTGTTTTTTGATACATGAATGTCTAGTAGATAAAATTTTCCAATAAAAAAACTGGCACTCCGAAGAGCGCCAGTTAGTATAAATTCATTATATACTTGCTTAATTATCAAGATTATCAAGTATTAAACAGTAAGTCCTAATGCTTCAACCAAGCGTTTATTTGGCTCAACTTTGTTCATGCTATAAAAATGCATGGCTGGCACGCCTTCGCTCATTAAGCGCTCACATAAGCGATACACCACATCAAAACCAAACTCGCGAATAGATTTGCTGTCATCGCCAAAATCCGCCAATCGCTTGCGCACGTAACGCGGAATATCAGCGCCGCAGCTATCAGCAAAGCGTATTAGGTTACTAGAGTTGGTGATCGGCATGATGCCAGCTACCAACGGTTGGGCAATGGTATCGATACCGCGTTTCTCTAACGTGTCACGCAAATACAGATAGCTGTCTGCATTATAAAAGAACTGCGTGATCGATGCATTGGCACCAGCACGGTACTTATTCACCAAGTTGTCAACATCAAACTCAAAGCTACGCGCTTGTGGATGCATCTCAGGATAGGCCGCCACTTCGATATGGAAGTGATCGCCTGAGTGCTCACGAATGAACTTGACCAAATCTACTGCAAATGGCAGCTCACCCATACCCACCTGACCGGATGGCAAATCGCCACGTAGTGCGACAAGACGTCTGATTCCTAAGCTTTTATAAAACTCAAGTAACTCAGCGATTTGCGCTTTGTCATCGCCGATACAAGACATATGCGGCGCAATTTCAGTCTCACTGCGCGCGCTTAGTGCTTGTACGATGTCTAAGGTACGGCTACGAGTTGACCCGCCCGCACCGTAGGTCACCGAAAAATACGCTGGTGACAACTTATTTAGCTCATCATAAGTGCTAAGAAGCTTTTCGTGACCTTGCTCGGTTTTTGCAGGAAAGAACTCAAAGGAGAAAGCAGGCTTACTCACAGTCAGGCTCCTTTTAGTATTTATAAGCGTCAGGTTTGAATGGACCTTCGACAGGCACACCCAAATATTCAGCTTGCTTTTGGGTCAGCTTAGTCAATGTACCGTTAAAGCCTGCAACCATCGCAGCGGCCACTTCTTCGTCCAACTTCTTAGGCAATACTTTTACGTATAAGTTATCAAAGCGCTCATCAGTCGGCAGATCAGCGAACTTTTCTTCGAACAGATACATTTGAGCCAATACTTGGTTGGCAAATGAGCCGTCCATGACGCGTGATGGGTGACCAGTAGCATTACCTAAGTTCACTAGACGACCTTCAGCAAGCAAGATCAAATAGTCGTTTTCATCGTCTGAGCGGAACACTTGATGTACTTGTGGTTTGATCTCAACCCAGCGCCAGTTATCACGCATAAACTGAGTATCAATCTCGGTATCAAAATGACCAATGTTACATACAACCGCACCAGGCTTAAGGGCAGCTAGCATATGACGGTCACAAACGTGATAGTTGCCAGTCGTGGTGACAATCAAGTCTGTGTCTTCAAGCAAGCGTTTATTGATATTGTCCGCGCCGCCAGTGTTGTCACCGTCAATGTATGGTGATAATACTTCAAAGCCATCCATACATGCCTGCATGGCACAGATAGGGTCAACTTCTGACACACGTACAATCATGCCTTCTTGGCGTAAGCTTTGTGTAGAGCCTTTACCTACATCGCCGTAACCGATAACCAAAGCGCGGCGACCAGCAAGGAACATATCGGTAGCACGTTTGATAGCATCGTTTAAGCTATGACGGCAACCGTATTTGTTGTCATTTTTAGACTTGGTAACTGCATCGTTGACGTTGATGGCAGGCACCTTTAATGTACCTTTATTCAACATCTCAACCAAGCGATGGACACCTGTAGTAGTCTCTTCAGAGATACCATGAATACTATCAAGCATTTGGGCGTAATCATTATGAATCAATGCGGTTAAATCACCGCCATCATCCAAGATTAAGTTTGCATCCCAAAGCTGACCTGATTCTTCTCCGCCAACGTGGATTTGTTGACGCAAGCACCATTCGTACTCTTCTTCTGTTTCGCCTTTCCACGCATAAACAGGGATACCAGCAGCAGCAATCGCAGCAGCAGCATGGTCTTGGGTTGAGAAGATGTTACATGACGTCCAGCGTACTTCAGCACCTAGCGCGACGAGTGTCTCGATAAGGACAGCAGTTTGGATGGTCATGTGGATACAGCCAGCGATTTTCGCGCCTTTTAGCGGCTGGTCTGCTTCGTAGCGACGACGCAAGCCCATTAGGGCAGGCATTTCGGCTTCGGCAAGGGTTATTTCACGGCGGCCATAATCAGCAAGGCTGATGTCAGCGACTTTATAGTCAGTGAAAGAGGGGTCGATCGTATGGGCAGAGGGTGTAGTAGACACTGCGTCCATAATATGCTCCTATCAGTGGTTAACGAATGATAAAAAGAATAAAAACGCAGGTGCCGTTGTTTGCGCTGTTGATGACCAAGAATAGGTAGCCAACAGTTAACCGAGCCTAACATAAGGGTTGAATAGCAAGTGCTTCAACATAAACACCGCCATCCGTCATTATGGCGCAACACCTCTCGGAGGTCGTTATTGTAATAGATGCGATGCAGCTTGTCACCTTTTGCTTGATATAAATAGTAAGCGTTTGGAGTATTTACTCATACAAAAAAAGGCCATCGATTGATGACCTTAATTTATTTTGATAACGACAGGATTTTTATACTGCTAGACAGGCTTAGAACCAGTTATAGGTTAAAGACGTGAAGAAGTTAGTGCCGTCGGTGTTATAACCAGGTAAGGTAATATACTTCTTATTAGTAACATTATTAAGACGCGCGGTCATAGTTAGGTTATTGGTTAACTGATAGTTGCCACTAATATTCAACAAACCATAGCTGTCAACGAGTTGTGCATCAGTATTATCAGTGCCACTGTAGTAATCATCTACATACTGATATTCAGCACGAATATCTAAGCTTGGTAAACGATATCCCATGTAGACTAGGCCTTTATGCTCAGGACGAATAGCAAGAAAGTTACCATCATTGGCTTTACCGCTATCATCTTTAGCTTGCTGATAGTCATAACTACCTCCAAGCAGATAATTATTGATAACCCAATCTGAAGTTAATGAAACCCCTTTAGTTTTTGTTTGTTCAATGTTTTCATAACTACCACCAATATATTTTCCATCACTATCGTATAGCGCATTAAAGTTAATTAAATCATCAACTTTGTTATGATAACCTGTCAAGCGTGTGGATTGTAGCAATGTCTCATATTCGATGAAAGCTTCATAGTTATCACTAGTTTCAGCATTTAGTCTAGGATTTCCGGAGCCTGGATAATATAATTCGTTAAAATCAGGAGCGCGGAAGCCTTTAGCGTAGTTAGCACCAATACGTAAGCTCGGGTTGAAATGATAAGCGCCACCTAAATTATAAGTGGTTTGGTCGCCATGCTGCGAGTTATCATCGAAGCGTATATTGGCTTGAGCATCAAACTGATTATTAGCTAGCAGATAGCCTAAAAACGCACTTTTTACATCACGGTCTTCAATATTATATCCAGAAGCTGTAGTGTCTAAACTTTGGTCTAGGTATTCTAAACCATAAATAGCTTGTCCAACGGGTAGTCTATGCTTACCAATTAAGTTAATTTGATCTTGTTTGGTATCGAATATATCGCCAAACTTGTTATCCAGTTTATCAATAGAATGACCGTATTGTAATTTCACTGATGAGCCAGGCAAGTAACGCCAATCAACAAAGGCTTGAGCAGCTCCATTTTCTTGGTCAGAATAATCGTCTCGTGTCGCTCCATTATCAAATTCAATAGTTGATTTGCTGTATAAAGCACTAACACCTGTTGACCATTGCTCATTGATACGTTGGTTTAAAGCAAGACTGACATTATCGCTTTCATAGCCATCATTGTCTTGATTAAAACCATAAGCACTTGGAAGTTTTGCGTTAAAGCCATTAGTTTCATTATGGCTAGCTGACAGACTTAATGTAGTACCTTCGTTATTAGCAAACTGTGCTGCTGCACCATAAGTATATTGATCGTTAGAACCTACACCAGCTGTAATCGAGAATTGGCTTTTTTCAACGTTGCTGCCTTTAGTAAATATTTGAACAACGCCACCCATTGCGTCTGCGCCATAGATGCTAGAGCCTGAAGCACCGTATAATATTTCAATACGCTCAATTTGATCAGCAGGTAATAAGCTTAGCGTAGCCCCACCAGCGCTTAGCGAGCTATAGCGTATACCGTCAATAAGCACTAATATTTGCTTACCTTCATAGCCTCGCATGTATATTTTTGATACTGAACCCATACTGCCGTTAGAGTAATGGCTAATACCTGGTTGGCGCTGCAATATCTCTAAAGCCGTTTGTCCTTGATAACGCTGCAGCTCTTCGCTATCAATGACGCGAGTTTGTGCAATCACATTACTGGTTTTAGTGGGCGTACGCGTGGCTGTTACGACAATTTTGTCAAGCTCAACTTGGGGCATCTCGCTATCGTTAGTATTGATTACCTCAGGGGTCGCCGCCATTGCTGTGTTGACTGCAAATAAACCAAGCGCGCTTAAAATACTTAGGCGAAGATAGGTACGTGAAGATGAACGTGATAAAGACATGATTGATTCCAAAGTAATCAAATTAAAAAATACAGACATAAAAAATAACTATTAAGACGTAAAAGGTGTCAAAAATTACAAAAAACAGTATATAAGCAAAACTGCGCTCATTATCTACAAAAGTTCCGCCTTTATAAACCACTTTAACCTAATGTTTCTTCACGGTAGGATGAATATAATTCATGATGAGATGCTACTCATTCATTGGAAAGCTACTTTTCTTATTAATACATATCATTTTTAGCAAGTGAGAGAGGTTGCACAGAGCAATAAAAATAACTGACTCACACAGTTAGCGACAAAAACCTATAATCAAAAGCACTGCTGTTATAAATAATTGTTATCATAGTGCCGATATTATGTGTTCTTCATTGTGCCACTCATAAAGTTAAGAGGTTTGTTTTGTCTACTCAGCATAATCTGACTTCCAGTACCGCATCCCCTTCATCGAAATCTACTCTTAAGATACCATTTGCGGTCGTATTGCTTCTACTGGCGATGATATTAAGTATTGTGTTGCCAAGAACCGCTTTTGCTGTTGACGCTGGTTCGCTTGGCGTTGGTGGTGATAGTAGTGAGGAGACGGTAGCTACACCTTTACCTGATTCATTTGGGCGAGATACGCCGCGTCATACTGTACAGGGTTTTATCAGTGCGCTGGGCGAAAACGACTACTTGCTGGCAAGTAACTATCTAAATTTATCCAAGTCCGATAACCCAACGACTGTCGTACGTCAGTTTAAACAAGCGCTCGATGCGGGTGGGCGATTCCAACCTGATTTGCAAATCAGTAATACCCCTGAGGGCAATCTCACGGATCAATTACCACCGAATCAAGAAAATGTCGGTGTGATTAATATCGGTGAAAAAAGTGTGTCGTTGTTACTAGAAAAAGTGGTCTCTAAAGAGAACGAGCAGTATTGGCAGTTCTCGAGTGAGACGCTGAGTTCCATACCAGAAGTGATAGAAAACTCAGAGCCGACCTTGGTATCGCGCTACACGGTGGATTCATTAGATGGCAAAAAGCTCTTTGGTTATCAGCTGGCTGATTTGGTCGCTGCGCTATCCATGATTGTGAGTAGCTTTGTCCTCACTTATATCGCAGTATGGCTGTTATACCATCTATTGAGGATTGTTTATCCTCGTGTGCGCGGCGTGCCTTTGCCATTACCTGACAAAGTGATACTGCCGCTTTCTGTGGTCATTATGGCGCTGATCTTATCTGAAGTGATGGTCTATGCAGGCGTGTCCGTCACGCTGCGCGAACCAGTCAATCGCTTTACTGATATTGCTTCTTGGCTTGCGCTAACTTGGCTGCTATTACGAGTTATTGATGCCATATTTACTCGAGCGGTCAACCTAAGCTATAAGAAAAACTATACTGAGCGTGTCTCAATCTTGGGACTGATGCGAAAAGTCGTCAAAGCGCTACTCTTAATATTTGCGGTCATTGTCATTTTTGGTAATTTGGGTTTTGACTTAACCACGGGTATTGCTGCACTGGGTGTGGGTGGTTTAGCCTTGGCACTTGGTGCACAAAAGACCATTGAAAACCTTGTTGGTAGTGTCGTAGTCGTCGCGGATTCACCAGTACGTATCGGTGATTATTGCAAATTTGGCACTTATGAAGGTACTGTTATTGACATCGGTATTCGCTCATCACGTGTGCGCACATTGACACGGACCGTTGTCACGGTGCCAAACGGTGATTTTTCATCGATGCAGATTGAAAACTTTACCTCGCGTGATATGTTCCGCTTCTTTCATCAGTTATATCTGAAGCGTACTGCGGATATCGATGTGGTCTTCAAGATGGTCAAAGACTTAGATGAGTTTTTAAATGAGCATTACTTGACCAACCAAGAATGGAATCAAGTTAATATTTTAGAGCTACGCCAAGACTGCTATGTCATTCAGTTACAGGCATATATCAATGCCAATAATGTGATGGAGTTTTATGATAAGCAAAACGTGGTATTCGTTGATGTATTAAACCAAGTCGCAAAATATGATGTCGAACATGCATTGCCAACCCAGCAGCTGATTGTCAATCAAGCTGAGCTTGAACATCATATGGAAAACAATACTGCTGAAACAGAGGATGACGCCTCAGAAGACCATAGCGATACGAATAGCAATGAAACGAACGTCAGTCTAGAAAGTAATGATGAAAATAATTCTGATGATGTGACTATCAACAAAGACCCCGACAATGCTAACGATGATATGGCAAATAACCAAAAGCCATCTATGGCAACTGTCAGTAGAAAGGGTGCGCTCAAAGCGCTCAAACACAAAAGTCGTATGCTAAGAAAAAGCAAATTTAAGCACACTAAAAACAAATTTAGCTTGTCTATATGGAATCAGCCTTAGAAGTGATTTTTCCATATAGGCAATTATTCTACACGGTCAGCTATAAAGGTACTGCGGTTTTATTGCGTAATAAGCCGTAGTATGACCAGAGCAGTAAGCTGGCAGCGCTGCGATACGGTGACCAGTGATGAGTGAGGTTGTTAAGCTGCTTAGGTGTCGGTCGTTCGGCTAGACCCAGCAACGCCATCGCTGCCACTTTGATCGCCAAATCATCGACCGCGAGTATGTCTGCACGTTTTAAGGAAAATAATAAATACATCTCTGCGGTCCAGCGTCCGATACCAGTGACCGCCGTAAGCGTTTTGATGGCGTCTTCATTAGGCATATTTTCTAAAGCTGCAAAATCGATATTATGATCGACCAAGGAGCGGATATAGCGAGTTTTTTGTTTAGACAGCCCTTGCGCCTTTAAGGTATCGTCTGTCGCTTCACGAATGTCATGAGGTGTGGTTAATTTGGCCTCAACCAATCTTTTCCAAATACTTGCCGCCGCCGCAACAGACAACTGCTGACCGACCATCGCTCTCATTAACTGCTCAAATCCACCTGCATTGTGCCTAAGATCAGGTAGACCAACTTGCTCGTAGACAGCCGCGAATTTTGGCTCAATTGCAATCAATGCGCTGATGTTTTCGGATAGCTCTTGGGGTGTCTCAATGGTTTGTATGCTCATATTGATGTCACTTTGGCAGTTAAATAGTGAGTGGATAATTCAATAGTAAAGGCTGATAGGCGAATATCAAAGGAATAATCGTTAAGGATTGACAGGTGGATAATCGATAAAAAAAGGACTGCTTATGGGCAGTCCTTTTTTATTTAATACCGTTGAATCACCAATACAACCTATTCACCATCTGTTTTAGGCTTTTTGAGCAGTACCAATACCGCGCCATTGCCACCGTCTTTTGGCGGTGCAGAGCAAAATGCCAATACTTCTGGCAATTGGCGTAACCAACCATTGATACAGGTTTTTAGAATTGCTTCGCTACCTTTACCGTGGATGATTTTTACCATGGTTTCATTTTTCTGCTTCGCTTGACTCAGTAGCTGAGTCATGGCATCGCGGGCTTCTTCTATCGTACAACCATGGATGTCTACCGCATCGTACCAACGCAGCTTGCCTTTTTTGAGCTGGTCAAAGATTTTATTTTGCAAGGTTGGCTGCTTATATGACAAATAGGCTTCAGCGGCGACAGGATTCAGTAGGGCTTGCATGTCTGACAAGCCTGCGCCTAAATCGCTGGCTTCACTGCCTTGAGCGGCCGCACGTTTTGATAGTGTTGCGGCATCAGGTTTACCTACTCTTGCCGTGCTAGTAGGTGAGCGTACGTTTTTGTCTTCTAGCTGAATGACACCATGCATAGCTTGCATGAACAGTACTTTATCATCGTCAACATGTTCACTGTCTAGCTGCTTGACGGTCTTTTTCACTTGCTTTTGAGTCAGTAATGACACTGGCTCAGTGGGCTTTTGGTTTTCACCTTCAGGTGAGTTGGTATCACGGCCTTTACTTAATTGGCCTTTTAATTCTTTGAGCTGGTCTTGCATTTCTTTTGAAAACAGAGAGTTTGACATAAAAGTTAACGTATCGTTGGTTGATGAATGAAAGGTTGAGTCATTTATAGGGTAAATATTTTATTCAAGCTATCTGATTCTATTGAGGCTTGAACTATTGAGTTACTTTACTCGTCTACTGCAACGCTCGCAAGTAAGGATTGTAACGCTTGTCCAGGGTGATCGGTTTTCATAAATTGTTCACCGATTAAAAAGTGCTGAATATCATGACTTAGCATAAGCCGAATATCATCACTGCTATGAATGCCGCTCTCGGTCACGATCAGTGGTGTGCTCGCTGTATCGTCAGTATCGGCTGCGAGCGCTTCTATTAATAGGTTTTTTAAATCAAGTGTGGTTTGCAAACTGACCTCAAATGTATTTAGGTCGCGATTATTGATACCGTAGATATTGTGTGCTGAGCGTGGCAGTTGTAGCGCTCGCTCAAGCTCAGACTGTGTATGTACTTCTATCAATACATCCATACCAAGCTCAATACTGAGTGCGTGCAACTCTTGTACTTGTGTGTCATCTAGGCAGGCCATGATGAGTAAGATGCAGTCAGCACCCATTAAGTAAGATTGATATATCTGATAGACATCAATCATAAAGTCTTTGCGAAGTATTGGTAAGCTTGAGACATTTGCCGCTTGAATAAGGTACGTATCATCGCCCTGAAAATAATCGCGATCAGTCAACACTGATAGACAGCTGGCGCCCGCTTGCTCGTACTGCTGCGCAAATAGAGCAGGGGTAAAATTATGATTGATAATGCCTTTGGAAGGCGAGGCCTTTTTGATTTCAGCAATAATGCCAACACCATTATTTTCAGTGCTAGCAGCACGTAAGGCAGCAGCAAAACCTCGGCGCGGTTTGTTAGCAGCTGCGACTTGCGCTTTTAAGTCTGCAAGAGATAGCGCCGCGCGAGCTGCTTTTACTTCTTCTACTTTGGTTGCGACAATGCGCTGTAGTACCGAAGGTATGTCTGAATGAGTTGTGGTCATGCTGTTATCCGAATATTGTTAAAGGTAAATAGGTAGTGATATATAGTTTTGCACTGTATTGGTGCGTATAAATCAACCCTCAATCACTAGCTGCTGCGTGTATTTGGCCAAAGACTCAAGCTTGAGTAAAGCATCACCATTTTGGATAATTTTTTGAGCTCGGCTAACGCCATTAGGATAGTTGCTGGCAAGTCCGGCGGTATATATTGCCGCACCTGCGTTCAAAGCAATCATATCGCGGGCTTTAAGTACAGCACGGTCATGGGTATCAGCACCAGATAGAGCAGCGCGGATCAGTGCAAGGCTTTGCTCAGGAGAGTCGACATCGAGACCAATCAGGGTTTGCGATTCGATACCTGCATCTTCTGGCATCATCTCATAAACGGATATTTCACCATCTTTTAGTTCAGCAACTGTGGTCGAGGTTGCTAGACTGATTTCATCCAGACCATCTTTTGCGCCGACGACCATGACATGCCGTGCGCCTAGGTTTTTCATGACTTTGGCAATTGGCTCACACAGCTGCGCGGTAAAGACACCAATAACTAAATTGGGCGTACCAGCTGGATTGGTCAATGGACCTAAAATATTAAAGATGGTACGTGCTTTTAGCTCACGACGTACAGGATTGGCATAACGCATGGCGCTGTGATGGTTGGGCGCAAACAAAAATCCAACCCCTTCATTCTCGATACAATCTTTTGCTTGTTCTGGAGTCAGCGCAAGACTGATGCCTGCTTGCTCAAGCAAATCTGAGCTACCAGATCTGGTTGAGACACCACGATTACCATGCTTGGCAACTTGTGCGCCAGCCGCCGCGACAACGAATGCCGATGCAGTCGATACGTTAAATAAGTTGGCACCATCACCGCCAGTACCAACGATGTCGACCAAATAGTCGCAGTTTTTTGGCTCAATATTGGCAGCCAGCGCACGCATCGCACTGGCTGATGCGGTGATCTCATCGATAGATTCACCTTTCATACGTAGACCTGTCAAGATAGCGCCCATCATCGCGTCGCTACATCTACCTTGCATGATGATCAGCATCACTTGATACATCTCATCAAAGGTCAAATCGATGTGCTGAAAGATTCTACTCAAAGCCGTCGTCAATAATTGATGTACTTGGGCATCAGACAGTTTTGCAATATCCTCTGGCGTGTGAGCTTCTTCTGTTTTTGTCGTACTCATGATGATCTCGCTTATGATTGTTTTTTTATGTGAATCTGTTTTTTATGTGAATCTATCTATGATTTGAGATAGAGTAATGAAAGCAGGTTCTTAAGTCAAAACTAGCCTACCTGTGGTAGCGCATCTGATGCTAGTTTCGCCAAGCCATAAGTGTGTAAAAAGTTATTAAGTAGTTGATAACCTGCTTCGCTCAAAATGGACTCAGGATGAAACTGGACGCCTTCTATGGCAAGTGACTTGTGACGGATACCCATGATCTCTTCAATACTACCATCAACATTCTGCGTCCATGCGGTCAGCTCAAAACAATCTGGCAGGGTACGCTTGTCAATGACAAGTGAATGATAGCGTGTGACTTGCGATGGGTTTGGAAGCCCAGCAAATACGCCTTGGTCATTATGATAGACGGCTGATAACCGTCCGTGCATAACTTCGCCTGCTTTGACGACTTGTCCACCAAACGCCTGCCCAATCGCTTGATGACCCAAACAAATACCAAGTATCGGAATAATGCCTTTGAATGTCTCGATAACTTCGAGCGAAACACCCGCACGATCAGGGTCGCATGGACCTGGGCCAACAACAATCACGTCCGGTGCTAACGTTCGAATCTGCTCGATATTGACTTGATCATTACGCCAAACGGTGATGTCCTGCTGCAATTCACCAAAATATTGTACGATATTGTACGTAAAGCTGTCGTAATTATCGATCATCAAAATCATGAAGGTTTCAACTTATTAGTTTTATTCTGTTTGTAATATGGCATATACGCCTACCGTTGTTCAGGGCTTTAGTTACCAAACAAAAGCAGCTATGATTACGACAGAGGGCGTTATGGCGCGCGGTTATCTTACCACTATTTTGTTCTCTATCAAATGCAGAGCATGGGCTAGCTAAATAAGCATTACATAAAAATATTTTTCTCTCATCATAATGATTTCACGAGCAGAGAAAAATCAGCAAATCGATATTTTATTATTGCACCGTAAAAGAACAATATAATAATTATAAAATTTTCTCAGCACCAATATAGTGCAAAATTATTACAATTAGTGCGTCGAATAACCTCTCAACATAGAGGTTGTTAGCAAAAATATATTGTTATATAAAAATTATTTGGCGTAAGTCACTGTAATTATTGGAAAATGTTGTTTTAATTGAGGTAAATAGTAATTTCTTTGAGATATTGGCATAGCCTTTGCATTTAGGCTGGTATGATTATTGATGACCATAAAAACGGGTCTAAAAATAATTATTCATAAGCGCCAGAAGAGTTCAGCATTATGAGTTGTATATTGCTAGAATGTCGTTAGGATTGAATTGGCGTATGTTAGACCATGTGCACAAATATTGGTCTGATTGAGTAAACGCTTTAGATGAGCATCTTGACTAATACGCAAAATAGTGCTGATAATAAGCATAATATCGAATGCGCTATTTTAGTATTGAGAGCACATCTGACATTCTTGGACAAGAACATCATATTAATAATTTTAAATCGCAATTACGTGATCAACACAACGGAGACTATTCATGTCGAATAAACTATTAGATCTTATCCAATCCTCTAATGCTAAATGGGTTGATTTTCGCTTTACTGATACGCGCGGCAAAGAGCAGCATATCAGCTTCCCAGCGCATACCGTTGATGAAGATGTCATGGAAGATGGCAAAATGTTTGATGGCTCATCAATCGCTGGTTGGAAAGGTATCGAAGCGTCAGATATGATCTTGCGTCCTGATCCAGAAACTGCTTTTGTTGACCCGTTCTTTGACGCGGTGACTGTGGTAGTGACTTGCGATATCATCGAGCCATCAACGCTACAAGGTTATGACCGTGATCCACGCTCTATCGCACGCCGCGCTGAAGAGTACTTAAAATCCACTGGTATCGGTGATACTGCTTACTTCGGTCCTGAGCCTGAGTTCTTTGTATTTGACGATGTAAAATGGTCAGTCGATATGTCTGGCGTTAGTCATAAAATCACGGCTGAAGAAGCAGCATGGTCGACTAACGAGACTTACGAGTGGGGCAACATGGCGCATCGTCCACGCGTCAAAGGCGGCTACTTCCCAGTACCACCAATCGATAGCTCACATGATATGCGTGCTGTTATGTGTGAACGCATCGAAGAAATCGTTGGTGAAGGTTCAGTTGAAGTTCATCACCATGAAGTTGCGTCTTGCCAGTCTGAAATCGGTGTTGCATTCAACACGATGGTACGTAAAGCGGATGAAGTTCAGCAATTGAAATATGTTGTCCATAACGTGGCGCACCAGTTTGGTAAAACAGCGACCTTTATGCCAAAACCAATCGTTGGTGACAACGGTTCAGGTATGCACGTACATATGTCGATCTCAAAAGATGGCGTAAACACGTTCTCTGGTGATGAGTATGCTGGTCTGTCTGAGACAGCATTGTACTTTGTTGGTGGTATCATCAAGCACGCTCGTGCATTGAACGCAATTACCAACCCATCAACGAACAGCTACAAGCGTCTGGTACCGCATTACGAAGCACCTATCAAGCTTGCGTATTCTGCATCAAACCGCTCAGCGTCTATCCGTATTCCGCACGTGAGCAGTCCAAAAGCAGTACGCGTCGAAGCGCGTTTCCCAGATCCAACGGCCAACCCATACTTAGCATTTGCTGCGCTATTGATGGCAGGTCTTGACGGTATCCAAAACAAAATGCACCCAGGCGAAGCAGCTGACAAGAACTTATATGACTTGCCACCAGAAGAAGAAGCGCAAATCCCAACGGTTGCAGAGAGTCTAGATGTTGCGCTACAAGCACTAAAGGATGACCATGACTTCTTGTTAAAAGGCGATGTGTTCACTAAAGACATGCTAGACGCATTCATCGCACTTAAAGAAGATGAAGTACAACGTCTAAACGTGACTGTACACCCTGTCGAGTTCGATATGTACTACAGCTGCTAATAATGAGTTAGTCGATTAATTGAATAAAAAAGAACCAGTCAAGTGAATCTTGGCTGGTTTTTTTGTACCTGTTCAAAAAGATAGTGGTATAGATGGATGATATTTTTTGGTGTAATGGACAAAATTCATGCTA
>NZ_LNDJ01000076.1 GCF_001444505.1 Psychrobacter piscatorii
TGTGTCCAACTTATGGGGGTCGGTTCACTATATTAGGTTTTTTATATCAGCTTTTAGGCATCAGGATGCATTCGTACATTTAACTCATCAATCGTCTCTACCCATGCTGCATCTTTTTGCCATTCTTCTTGCAAGAACATACGCTGGCTATCGGTCCAGAAATCAGCTTCTATCAATTTCTCTTCACTTGATAACTGGTTGTCTGCGATAAACTTATCAATCGCTTCATCAGAGCTATCTAGACCTAACTGAGCAAATAGCTCATTCATATTATATTCTGGCTCACCCAACATACTTTTCTCCTTAAATGGTGTAGTGGTAATTATGCTTATTATTCAAATTAACCCATTTATTGTAGCAAGTTTTGTGCTAATAGCTGTTAATCAACGTTTATCTAACGTTATCAATTGTATAGGCAGCAAACAGATATTGCCATTTCAAAAGATGCGATAGATTACTTTTTATTTCATCATATCTTTTGGATAAAAAAACTTATAGACATAAAAAAGCCCCCCTATATTAAGAGGGCTTTTCTTTTTCACTCATTACTTAAGTTAAGACAGCTATATAACTGCTTAGCTTATGGTAGTAGGTGTGCTACTGCATCACGCTCTTCGCTCAGCTCTTGCTCAGTGGCGGCCATTTTCTCTTTTGAGAATTCTGATGACACATCAACGCCGTCTACGATAGACCAGTCGCCGTTTTTGCATGTGCATGGGAATGAGTAGATAAGGCCTTCAGCGATACCATATTCCCCATTTGAGTAAACACCCATAGAGACCCAATCGTTCTCGTCAGTACCGAGTGCCCACGTGCGCATATGGGCGATAGCAGCGTTGGCAGCAGAAGCTGCAGATGAGGCGCCGCGAGCTTTAATGATGGCCGCGCCGCGCTGCTGTACTTCTGGGATATACGTGTTTTCGTACCAATCACGATCAACCAACTCTAGCGCTGGTTTGCCATTGACAGTCGCAGCCGTTAGGTCTGGATACTGGGTCGATGAGTGGTTGCCCCAGATGGTCATGTTTTTGATGTCATTGACAGTGCTGTCAGTTTTTTCGGCTAGCTGTGCCATCGCACGGTTATGATCTAGGCGAGTCATGGCGGTGAAGTTACGTGGATCAAGATCTGGCGCATTGCGCTGAGCGATTAGCGCGTTGGTGTTGGCAGGGTTGCCGACGACCAATACTTTTACATCACGGCTAGCCACTTCGTTCAATGCTTTGCCTTGTGCTGAGAAAATCGCAGCGTTGGCTTCTAGTAAGTCCTTACGCTCCATACCTGGGCCACGTGGACGGGCACCGACGAGTAACGCGTAGTCAGCATCTTTGAATGCCACATTTGCATCATCAGTTTGAACGATACCTGCCAATAATGGGAATGCGCAGTCTTCTAGTTCCATGACCACACCTTTTAGGGCGTCAAGCGCTGGTGTGATTTCAAGCAATTGCAAAATAACTGGCTGATCTTTACCTAGCATCTCGCCAGATGCAATACGAAATAGCATCGCGTAGCTGATATTACCAGCGGCACCAGTGACGGCAACACGTAAAGGCTGTTTCATTGACATTGAATACTCCCTAATTGATGATTGGATAATGCATAGTTTTAATTGATGATTATCATTATAGATATCGACTTGTCTGCCGCATTGCAGCATACATAAACCGAGAGCTAGTGTAGCACTTCATCACAGCGACCGTCTAGATACAGTCATAGACCCATCAGGGACTATATTGTTACATTTTATACGAAGAGAATATCTATAATCTCAGAGCCTATAAATAAAGGGCTGTATAATTTTTAGATACGGTCCATAGTATGTTTTATCGCTATGAGACGAGTAAATAAGAGCATAAAAATGACAATGTAATACGGACAAGTTTACTCAGATTTTATTAAAAACAGTACCGAAAAGGATGTAGAAAAAGAACGGTAGACTATCTAAAAAATAGTTAAATAAAAGCTATCTACCACCTGAAATGATGAATTGGCTGCCGCAGTTATCTACAACATTGTGACAAGTGCCAAAACTGCTACCCTCATAACACACATGGATATCCGTCAGTATCGATTGACGACGACTGCCTTCTTGGCAAATGAGATCGACACTATTTGATGACATACCACTATTTAGGCGCGTCATTTGACTAATAAATCGAGATTTAGAGACTGTATAACTGTTGCCCGTATTCAGCTCGTTAGGAAGCTTTAGTTCACCAGCGTAGTTAGTGATTTGTCGGAAGTAGCGACTGGCACTCAGTGGGCTACAAGCACCATAGCGCTGCCACGTTTGGCTACGTACTGTCGTATCAGGCATGATGCGATTGACAACCTTTAGTTGTAGTGGCGTCAAACGTGGCTCGCTACCACGACCACAGCGTTCGCCGTAGCCCATGTCTAAGCCTGAAACTGTTAACGAATAGCCTTCTAGACATTGACGCATGCGGGCTCTTGTCGGCTGCATGCTACATAACGCGGGGGTCATCTCGACCATCAATACGCGCTGGCCAGCTTTGACCGTGCTCGCCGCATATGCTGGCGTAAGCATAAGACCTTGTATGATTAACAAAGCACCAAAACTCGTCGTTTTATTAACTTTACCCATATGATGCCTACTTATCAAACTTCCACAGAACTGCACCAAGAAACTGGATGTCTTAAATTTTGAGCTTGTTTCTGCTTTCGTATTAGATGACCGGGGCACCTGAATCAGTAACGGTTGCCGAGTTTTCGATAATACAGGCAGTTTGAAGTATTTTTTGATCATAGGGCTGGGAGCAATTAGCAATGATAAAACATGGACTATCACTTAAATCATTGTGCTAACAGCATTAAACACATAGCGATCTAAGAACAAGACTGAAGAACATAAACGTCAATTAAAGCAATGGTAACAAAATGTCTTTTTTAATCTATAGCAAAAACGTAAACGTTGTCGTGCTCGTCAACAATTGCAAAATTAAGTTCAGTATTTATTGTATAAAGTACTAAGACTTGCTGCCATTTAGCCCATAAAAATAGACCATTAACTATAAAAGCTAGTGGTCTATCAAATACGAATTCACTGATTAAAAAGCAGCAGGTATTGTACCCATACGTTGACTGATTGGCTGGCTACGACCCAGCAGACTGCTATAGATAGTAGCGTTTTCCATTACGTGTTTGACATAGTTACGTGTCTCAGGAAATGCAATCGACTCTACATATTGATCTGCGGCCAGTGAGCCATAAACTGGCTGCCAACGTTTGGCATTATTAGGACCAGCGTTATAGCCTGCGGTTGCCAATACTGGCTGATAATTGAGTTTGCCCAAGATATCACCCATATACCACGTACCATAACGAATATTGGTATCACCGCTGTTAGCACGGCTCGCACTATACGTCTCGCCTAGATTACGAGCGATATATTTTGCGGTATCAGGCATAACTTGCATCAGTCCGCTCGCGCCCACATTTGAGCGCGCAGAGGATACAAAACGGCTTTCTTGACGCATAATACCGTACGCCCATGCTGGATCAATACCTGCTGACTCACTATAACGTACGACTGCGCTTTGATGCGGCATCGGATGCGAAAGTGCGAGACTATCCACCCTATCAGTATTATCAACTGCATAAATCGCTCGATCGAGCCAGCCCATATCATACGCTTGACGCGCCGCCGCGATAATGAGATTGTCATCACGATTATCACGAGCCTGCTTCACCGCCCAGTTCCACTCGCGGTTGGCATAGGCGCGATTGGCATCAGAATTATATAAGGCAAATGCACGAGCAAAGTTAGCGTCTTGCATCACGCGCGCGCGGTCAGCGGTACTGACATTAGGCAAATTGCTACCACCTAAGCGGCTGGCATCAAAGCGCTGACCGATCCTGTCTTTTGCCATCAAGCCATAGTAGTCATTATTTTTCGCTAGGTTTTGATACATCTTTTTAGCAGTATTGCGTTTGCTACTATTACTCGATTGCTCATAGGCGCGTGCCAGCCAGTATTGCCACTGACCATCCTTTTGAATTTCACCATCCATTTTTGAAATAGCTTCAACCACATCATCCCAGCGCCCAAAACGAATCGCCGCCATGGCGTAGTCTTCCGCTTCTTCAAAGTTAAAATCGTCATCCAAGCTATTGCGGAACCAATCAACAGCCTCAGCATTAAAGCCGTCATCGGTATTATGATTCATACGCTTGACCCCAATAATACGGTAAGCGTAACGACGCGTTTCGTCATTTAATAGTTTTACAGCGCGCTGATTGTCTTGCTTGATATCAAAATCTAATTGCAGTGCCGCTTCTCGATAGGATTTATCTGCGACACGGCCAATAGCATATAGGTATAGGTATTGATTGGTTTGACTGGCGGGCTCGCGGCCAAAGCGGCTAAAAAACGACGAGAGATTGAGCTGAATTTCACTAAGCGCCGAATAGGCAATCGGTGTCCCTAAGCGCGATGACAATGCCATGATGTCGCCTGTCTTACCGACACGCAGCATCCGCTTGAGTCGAGCAGCGCGATCCTGATTGCTAATCAGCGCGTTGTTATTCATCTCCATCGCTAGCTGCTCACAAAGGGCTGGCTGCTTTTTGGTGGTGAGCCAAACATCAGATTTGGCTGCCATGGCGCGCATGGTATCACCGCCATTATTGAACCCAAGGGCAATAGCGCAGCGCTCACTGGCATCAGCATTGGTAATCAGATTTGCCACTTGTCTAACCGAGGCGTAGTCATTTGAACCCGCTTTAGTCTCCGCAAAATCAGCCACCAACTTCTCGGCCATGACCGTATCTGGATACTGACGCACAAACTGTGATACGGCCGCTGAACTTTGTGAATTGAGATCTAAATTCATCCGCCAATAGGTTGGATACATGGCAAATAGACCGCCGCTCATGATTTGCTCATAATTATAGAGCGCCCCCACATCCCCACGATCCGCTGCGATAGCCGCTGCCATAAATGAGTCAATACTACGGTCTTGCTGATAATTTTGCTGATAGTTACCCTCTTGTTGATAGCTCTCCTCATCACCCCACGTCAGCTCTGCACAAGCCACTTGTGACACACCAAGCGCGCTTATAGCGGTTGCCACACTCAATGCGCTCATCCAAAACGAGCCTACTGTGAGTCGTTTCGACGTCTGCTTTTGACTGGTAAATTCTTCATCCTTGATGCTATGAGCAACACGCAACTTTGTCATACTGACTCTCTTTATAATATCTCTACAAATATTTGAATAACGGTTCGCTAAGTACCGCCAAAGGTATCGCAATCATCATACTATACTCATTGTGCTTTCAACTATCTCCTTTACCTTTTGTTAATAAATAGGAGAGTACGGTGTAACATAGCAATGATAAAGAGTGCTGGTTTTATGAATGGTGAGCATCAGTCGTAGTAAATAATTGATACTGCTATGAATTATTTTTCATACTGAGGGTTTATTGTCGGTGCTAATTTTTCACATTAGTACAGGGGTGTGATAAAATACGCCACCTGTTAATCGGCTACTCCGTTATATTTTTGGTCAATCATGGACTTCCCCTTATGAGTGTTACTGTATTCAATCCCCGCATCGATGATGATGCTGTTACTGAGACGACTGTCACCGCACGTGCTGTCACTGCACTCAAGGAGCAAAGTTCAGCCCAAGCACCAGTCGAAAAATCATCGACTAAAAAAGTCTTTATCACCACCCAAGGCTGTCAGATGAACGTCTATGACTCGGACAAAATGCTCGATGTCTTGGGTGACTCGCACGGCATGCAAGTGACGCACAACATTGATGAAGCCGATGTGCTGTTGATGAATACCTGCTCTATCCGCGAAAAAGCGCAAGAAAAGGTGTTTTCAGAGCTTGGGCGCTGGCGCAAACTCAAAGAAAAACGTCCTGATCTCGTGATTGGCGTTGGCGGCTGCGTGGCCTCACAAGAAGGCGACAATATCCAAAAACGCGCGCCTTATGTGGATATGGTGTTTGGCCCGCAAACCCTGCACCGTCTGCCTGAGCTGTATGATCAATCCAACGATCAGCGCCACGTGTCACCCAAAAACCGTATTGGCACGATTGATGTGTCCTTCCCCAGTATTGAGAAGTTTGACTTTTTGCCTGAGCCAAGAGTCGAAGGATATAAAGCCTTTGTCTCAATCATGGAAGGCTGTTCAAAATATTGCTCATTTTGCGTCGTGCCTTATACGCGTGGCGAAGAATTATCACGTCCACTCGATGATGTGTTGGCTGAGATTGATAGCCTTGCCGCGCAAGGTATCCGCGAAATCAATCTACTTGGTCAAAACGTCAATGGCTACCGCGGCGAAAAAGACGATGGCAGTATTTGCCGTTTCGCTGAGCTGCTGCATTATGTCTCGCACGTCGATGGTGTCGAGCGTATTCGCTATACGACCAGCCATCCGCTAGAATTTACTGATGACATCATTGATGCTTATGCACAATTGCCAGAGCTGGTATCGCATCTGCATCTACCTGTACAAAGTGGCTCAAACGCGATTTTGGCGGCGATGAAACGCAACCATACCATCGATGTGTATATCGATCAGATTAATAAATTAAAAGCCATTCGTCCAGATATTCACTTGTCGAGCGACTTTATCATTGGCTTCCCCGGCGAGACCGACGAGGATTTCCAAGATACCTTAAACTTGGCAAAAGAATTGAACTTCGATCACTCGTACAGCTTTATCTACTCTAAGCGTCCGGGCACGCCAGCTGCTGAGTTACCAGATGATGTCAGCTTCACCACCAAAAAAGCGCGTTTGGCTGAGTTTCAAAAAGTTATTATCGATTCAACACTGGCTAAAACGCATGAGATGGTCGGTACAACGACTCGCGTATTGGTTGAACAAGTCGCCAATCGTCACCCTGACTGCCTAATCGGTACAGCGGATAATACGCGTACGGTGATGTTCCCTTACGATCCTGAGCGCAGTGATGAGCTGCTTGGTAAAATTGTCAGCGTACGTGTCACCGATTTTGTCAGTCCGCACATGGTAAAAGGCGAGCTAATCGAAGTATTAGCATAGTGGTTAAGGTAACAATGGTTAAATTATAAGTTTGAGTAAAAAATAAAAAAGCCGTTCACTATAATAGAGAACGGCTTTTTTGCGGGTGAATGTTAACCATCACTATTCTGATAACCAATCTGTCTTCCGTAGCTGCTGCTTGGTCTCACGGCGACGTTTCTTGCGGACGATATCGATATCCTCCTTTTCATGAAGACCGCCCTTTCTTAACAGCGGATCAAGCGCTAGATAATTACGCGGTTTCATTGCGCCTAGCGAGTGCTGTGCACCTGCTTCAGTCTGATTTTCTAACTGTCGTTCAATTTGTTTGGCCTTTTTTAACGTTTGTTTTAAGCTCATATAGTTACCTATTCTTTAATCCTTTTTAGATACCAACGCCGAAAATCATATTAGCGAGGAAAACGAGCGCAAATTGTATATCCAGTATATTAAGCAAGTTTGACGACGCTAAGAGGATTTGCAGGTTTGGTATTAGCCTTTAATACACATGACTTGCTTCAGCGTATGCACCACTTCAACCAAGTCTTTTTGATTGGCCATCACTTCATCAATGTCTTTATAGGCGCCAGGGATTTCATCGATAACGCCTTTGTCTTTACGACATTCGACGCCATCGGTTTGCGCTTTTAGCTCATCAATGGTGAACGCGCGTATCGCTTTACCACGGCTCATCTGTCGCCCCGCCCCATGTGAACAGGAGCAAAACGACTCTGCCGCGCCAAGACCACGGACGATAAAGGATTTTGCGCCCATAGAGCCGGGAATAATGCCAAGCTCACCGGCATAAGCACTGATCGCGCCTTTACGCGTCACGTAAACCTGCTCGCCAAAATGCACCTCTTCATTGACATAGTTGTGATGGCAATTGATGGCTTCTTTGGTCAGGGCAAATCGTGGCAATCCTGCTTGCGGTGATTGCAGCGCTTTAATCACCAAACGCATCATCTCGCGGCGATTCTCTAGCGCGTAATCCTGCGCCCAGCCGACCGCCTCAACATAATCGGCAAAGCTGTCAGACCCTTGGGCAAAATACGACAAATCACGATCTGGTACATGACCAAAGCGTGATTGACGCTCTTTTTTGGCCAGATTGATAAAGTAGCGCCCGATACAGTTGCCAATACCGCGACTACCAGAATGCAGCATCATCCAGACATCTTGGTTTTCATCCAAGCACAGCTCGATGAAATGATTGCCACCGCCAAGTGTACCCAGCTGTTTGGCCCACGTACGCTCAAAACCTTTAAGCATTTTGAGTAAGCCCAGATGCTTATCGGTAATCGGTTTTAGGCGTTTGCCTAATGGATCAAGCGTGGAGCTTTTTGCTTGGATTTGCTTGTGCATATTAAAACCCACCGGCACTTGCTGCTCGACCACCAAGCGCAGCGCTTTTAAGCTATCAGGCAGATCACTTGCCGTGAGTGATAAGCGCACAGCGTTCATACCGCAGCCGATATCTACGCCGACCGCCGCAGGAATAATGGCAGACTTGGTCGGAATCACGCTGCCAACGGTCGCGCCTTTGCCCACATGCACATCAGGCATCACCGCAATGTGCGAATGTACAAACTCTAGCTGAGCCAAGTTGCGTAGCTGCTGCATCGCGCCTTGCTCGATATCAGAGGTGTAAATCTTGACAGGCACGCCATGTTTACTATTTTTATTTAATACTAATTGAATGCTCATTATTTATTTTTCCGTTTTTTTATTCTTAAAGCCATGCATTTTTTCAATTCGCCTATTTATATTTTTTAGACATTACTTATATTTCTCAATTAAACATAATGGTTTAATAAGAAAAAAAATTATTATCTAAGAAATTATAGGCAATAAAAATCCGTATTTTTATTAATTAAAAATCAATAAAAATTCATGGCTGCTTTATTATGGACGTTTTAAAGAAGAATCTTTCATACCAAAAATAAGGGCGTAAATATTATGCGCGCAGGTAGACAATCGCTAAGTGCTAGCGTGAATGATTTTTTGGTAATAAAGATACAGCAGAATGTTGGATAAACAGATAACAGCAAGCACAAAACTACTTAGCACTATCGCATCGCTATTTTAACAAAGTAGATTTAGAGGAAAGATGGAGCGAGTACATATAGGAGGCTATTCATTGATATGAATAGATAGAATATCACTCAATAGCTATATATAAATTTAGCCAAACCTTTTCGAAGTCTTCATTGTTGTCATGCTTTTCATACATCCAATCTTTAAAAACGTCTTAACAGTTATATAGGACACGATGATTCCTCCATAGGTTGTGGCTAATGTCAGGGCGACAGTAGCAGATTTATTAGAAATTTATAGCAAGACTATATAGACAAGTCAATTTAAAAATGACACAACGAGATTAAAGGCTATTTTTCGCAGCCTCTGGAGACGAAGTCACAGCAAGCAAGGAAAATAGTATTTAATCGAGTGTGTTTGTGATGCTATATCAGTTTCATTTGGGCTTTAATATAAATCAGTGAGATAATAATAAAGATTTAAAAAATATTGTCAACTATTAATTTTTAAATAACAAAAAAACGCAATATCCGATACTACTAATTTAATAGAGTAATTATTTTAGATAATAACTAATGACTTTTTATAGCATAAAACTATTAATTACTTCAGCAAACAAAGCCGCTGCAATTATAATAAAGATAATGCCGCAACCACGATTAAGCCATGCTAAACGATTACCAACATCGAGCCAACTTGCCAGCTTTTTTCCGCCTAGCGTATAGACAATCTGCCAAATCGTTTCGCTCATGAATAGCCCAATGGTCAATAAGATATATTGCGGCCATAGTGGTGCACTAAAATTAATAAACTTAGGAAAGAACGCTGCGAAAAATAATATCGCTTTTGGATTAGATAAAGATACCCAGACCCCTGTACGGAATAAAGTGAGATTGCTGGGACTTGTCTTGACCGCAGCACTCGACAGCGAGCGCGGCTGCGGTGTACCAGCTTGACCTTCAAAAGCCCCATAGTCGGCCTCAACCTCAGCACTTAACTCCTTGGCATCGCTCATCAAGCTACCATCACCCGCATCACGCCATGAGCTGATGCCCAAATATACCAAGTATGCCGCGCCCACGGCTTTGATAATTGTGAGCAGCCATGGCGACTGGCGACTGATCACATTCAGCCCAAGTAAAGTCGATAGCAGCAAGATAAATAGCCCAAGGCTCAAACCTGCCAGCGTCCATAATGTGCGCTTGACGCCATAGTTCATGCCATACTGGAATGCCAACAACATGTTGGGACCTGGTGTTGCGGAAATCAAAAACGTACTTGCGAAAAATACTGCAAACAGATGCCAAGACATCAGCTAACCCCTACTTTGTTATATATAAATGCTTCTTATACGAACAGCCACATCGCCAAAAAAAGAAATACCGCCATTCAGGCGGTATTATTGATACTTCTCACATTATATACATATGTTTGCCACTTTTATAGCGTATCGACACCTCTATAAGCTACTTGGCAGTACAACTGTCTAATAGTTTTTGCAAAAAGCCGTCACAACGTTCGATTTCGATCATTTCAACATATTCATCCGCTTTGTGTGCCTGCTCAATACTACCAGGGCCACAGATGATCGTTGGGATGCCTGCATTGGTAAACTGACCACCTTCCGTTGCGTAAGCGACTTTATGACGCTCATCATCCCCTGTCAGAGCTGCTATTAATGATTGTAGCTCAGCGCTGTTATTATCCGTCATGGCAGGAACACTCTCTTCCTGCATCAGCTCGATACCCGTCTCAGGCGCACGCGCTTGCATTTGCGCATTTAACTCAGCAACTTTTGCTTGAATGGGCGCTAGTATATCGTCTTGGGTCATGTGCGGCAGGTTGCGATAGTCAAAAGTGAACTCACACAGATTGGGCACGATATTGGTGGCTGTACCGCCGTGTATAGTCCCTACTGACAATGTCGAATAAGGCACGGTAAACAATGCATCATTGTCATCACGAGCACTCAGTTCTTCAGCAAGCGTGTCGACATAGCCCACCAATCTGCTTGCATAGCTGATCGCATTGACCCCTTGTCCAATCAATGAAGAATGCGCTGATTTGCCATGGACACGGCAACGATACACCGCGATGCCTTTGTGTGCAACCACCATCGCCATATTGGTTGGCTCACCGACGATGCAATAATCAGGGGTGATACCGCGCGCTTTTAAATCCGCCAAAATCAATGGCGCACCCAAACAGCCCACCTCTTCATCGAACGACAGCGCGAGGTGCAATGGGCGACGCAGCTGACCGCTATTAGATAGCTGTACAGCTTGTGGCAACATCGTTAACGCACACGCAATAAAACCCTTCATATCGCACGCACCGCGTCCGTATAGCTTGTCACCACGTATCGTCGCGGTGAACGGCTCTGATGTCCAGTCTTGACCATCGACAGGCACGACATCAGTATGACCTGAGAGCACCAAACCGTTATTAATTTGGTCAGCGTTTTCGCCAGCGGGTACGGTCACAAACAAGTTGGCCTTGGTCTTTGCCTCGTTAAAGGTCAAATCTACCGTCAGACCAAGCTGCTCACAATACGCTCTCACATCATGAATTAATGCTAGATTGGAGTGTCGACTGACCGTATCGAAGGCGATAAGCCGTGTCAGCCAATCAAGGCTATTACTCGGGTGCGTAGCAGGGTTTAACTGTTGGTCATTGCTAGCATTGTCATTAATATCTTGGATCATAAAATATCCCTATTATGATTTTTAAGAATTATGTCTTAAAAGTCATTTCTTAAAAGCCATTTCTTAAAAACTATGAGGTATCAGATTTGTCTTATGATGGATTATTCTGATTCATCACGTCAAGCACGGGTGGCATCGGTTTTGGCAACTTGCCTTCTGCTTGTAGCTCTTTAGTGGTTTTAGCATTGATAGATAGTCCAGCAATCAGGGCAATGTCTTTTACAGGCTTGCGTTTGCGCGTCGCAAAACTCACAGGCACCATACGAGCAAACTCGTAGATATAAAGATAAGACTCCTCTCCCCCCTCAAAATCCTCTTCTTCTTCTAACCGAATGCCACCAATTTTAGCCAAATCTGAGAGCATCTCATTCTCTTCGCTACTCAAATTACAATCAGTAATACCAAAACCCGTCATAAAACCGTTTGACCACTGTTTCAATGCCATCACGCGCTCGTATAAATCATGTTCATCATCAGGTATGAGCGGCATATAAGCATATGCATCATCTTTATCTTTTAACTGAAACACCGTGTCTTCTGCTTCTTCTGTCAGCAAAGTCAATGCCGCCTCTGGTAGTGGCGCAAAGCTCAGCTCTTCGAACACCTTCGCCCATGTGGCCTCATCAGGTGCGTTACACGCCGTCATCAGGCCTGTCATCAGGCCGTGCACCTCACTGATAGACACGTCCGTCCAATCCTCAAACGCAGTCAGCCAAGTATTCCAGCCAGAGATATTATCATTCATAATAGAGGTCCTAGTAGTTGATTACTGTTCAAAAAATAAAAATAGTCACGACAAAATGTCTGGGACAAATCATCGATAGATAAAAGTAAAAAGACAAAGCCTCGTACTTGTAATTACTTTGTTGATATAGATATTATGCGGTCACCTATGGCATTATTAAATGCAGCGAACAAAATTCATTCACGCTTACTTGTTAAGGATAAAAACTGACTATGTATGATCAACTTAGAATATTAGAAAAAATGGTACTCGACATCAAAAAACAGTATCAGCTTGTCAGTGCTGAACTTAGCAGCCTAAAACAACACCCTGTTAGCGATGCAAAAGAAGTCTCTGCTCTAAAAAACAAGCTTGATGCCAGCCACAGCGAGCGTGATGGCGCAAAAAAACAATTAAATGACCTCGACAAGCGCTATCAAAGCCTTGCTGAAGCGCACCATATGATTGGTGAAGAACAAGACAAACTACAAAAACAAATCAGCCAATTACAACAACAAAATAGCGATCTGCAAAAGCACAATAATGAATTAAAGCAGCAATACAGCGATATCAAACAACAAAACAATGAGCTGCAAAAAAAGAATCAGTTGGCAGCAGAGCGTACGCAAGTCGTCTTGCAACGCTTAACCCGCATCGATCAAGCAGAAAGCTAACGCGTCTCTGTAATAGATAGTAAAATATGCTACTTATTAAACCGCCCAATGCTATTTGTAAAACCTGATATCACTCATTTCATTGACCAGACATTGTAGGATGTATCATGACCGACAACCAAAGCAACGCTATAGAAAAACAGCCAAAAAATAACCCATCACAAAATACTCAAGCACCGAATAAAGACGTAGCCGTACAAAAATCCACTCAATCGGGGGCGAGCACATCCAGCACATCGTCTCAAGCCAATGGCAAAGCGGCTGAGCCCCAGATCAAAAAAGTCGATATCGCGATTGCTGGCGTGACTTATCCAATTTTTTGCCCAGTACATGAGCAAGAAGAGCTACTATCGGCGGTCTCTTATATCAATAACTATGCGCTTGATCTAAAGCGAGATGCACCAAGCCTCAGTCAAGAAAGCATACTGGTGCTGTGCTGCTTGAATTTATACGAAAAAATCCATGCCAACCAAAGAAGTGATGAAGACCGCTTGCAAAAAGATAAGCAATCACAGGCATTGCTAAATAAAATTATGAAAGACGCTCACTCTATTCTTTAAGTGAGCAGTGTTTTATAAGCAAACAGGTTATTCGAAAGGATAGACAGTCTGATAGAGAGCCGTTCAGCCTATTAGCGCTTAGTTCATCCATACTAAGCGCTTTTTTATGGTCAATCGTTTTTATCTATCTGCTTACGCATAAGGTTTGTAAGTCCTGCCTGCATGAAAGTCTGCCTGATGCTCATAATTGCAAAAGAATAATTCTTGGGCTGATTCAGTATTACCACCACTGGTTGTCGCTAAGCTAGGCTTAGTTTCAAGGACACCGCGATACTCCGCCAAACTGTTACCGCAAAAATTGCACTGACGCGGTGTGGTGACATCACCCTCTTTTGGCATCATGCTTTTGGGTGGACGTGGGTACATAAACTTGTAAAAAGCCCACATGGAAGCCCAGATAATAAGAATGACAATAACAACGGCAAACACGGCAGCGCTCCTTCAACGACAAATAAACGTAATGAATAACAAGAGTGATGACACTTACCATGATCCAAGACGCTCGAATGCCTAAATTTTACCGTCAATAATGGTAATGGCACAATGCCTTTACGGTTAATTGTCAATGATGCTGGGTTGTCATTCATGGCACTGACGAATACCCAAGTGCTATAGCAACAAAAAACTGGCCACAGTGAGCCAGTTTTTGTATCAAAACCTAAGATTAAAGGCTAGCAGTTATAGCTGTAGCTCGCTGATATCAGCCACAGTCAAGAACAAGGCGCGTACCTGCTTGAGCAATGCCAAGCGGTTGTTTTTCAAGGCCTCATCGTCACTATTGACCATCACGTTATCAAAGAACTGCGTCAACGGCTCATCTAAGCTCGCCAGCGTTTGCAATACTTGCGTATAGTCCGCTTGCTCAAGCAATGGCTGTACCACTGTCTGTGCTTGCTGCACATTTGCATATAAATTTTGCTCAGCAGTCTCAGATAGTAGCGCTTCATCGACCGTATCAGCAACATCGACTTCTGACTTGGCCAATATATTGGCAACGCGTTTGTTTGAATCCGCGAGCATTGACGCTTGTGACAGCTCGCTAAATGCTTGTACGGCGCGAATACGCTGATCAAAATCAAGCGGCATATGCGGGTTAATCGCTTGTACGGCCTGAATCGTATCAACGCTAACGCCCTGCTCGGTATACATCGCACGATAGCGCGAGTTTAAGAACGCCATGACTTGGGTAAAAGTATCACCCATTTTGGCAATCTTGCTACCTTCAGCATCGCTATAGCCTTTAATCGCTTGCTCAACGAGCGCTACCAGATTAATCGGCAACTGCTTTTCGATCAAAATACGCAAAATACCAATGGCAGAACGACGTAGGCTAAACGGATCCTTTGACCCCGTTGGTGCTTGGTCAATCGCAAAAATACCAACGAGCGTATCTAGGCGATCAGCTAACGCTAAGCAAATACCAACTGGTGTTTGCGGTAATACATCACCACTGAACTTGGGCAGGTATTGCTCTTCTAAGCTTGCCGCAACCGCTTCAGGTTCCTCATTCAAACGTGCATAATACGTACCCGCGATACCTTGCAATTCAGGATACTCACCGACAAGCGAGCTGGCCAAATCTGCTTTGGATAAAATACCCGCACGTACGGTGTCATCGACGTTGATATCGTGGCCTTGCTGCTGCATTAGGGTAGCAATAAACGCGGCAAGCTTAGCAATACGCTCAGACTTCTCCCAAATCGTACCCAATTTGTCTTGGAATACACGAGTTTTTAGGCTCTCTGTGAGTGCAAATAACGGCTGCTTTTGATCTTGTAAGAAGAAAAACTCGGCATCAGCCAAACGCGGACGCACCACTTTCTCGTTACCTTCGATAATCTGATTGGGGTCTTTAGACTCAATATTGGTGATAAAGATAAAGTACGGCTGCAATTTGCCCGTTTTATCCGTCAAGCAAAAATACTTTTGATCCGCTTGCATGGTCGAGATAAGCGCTTCTTGTGGCACTTGTAAAAAGCGCGCCTCAAAGCTTGCTCGTAGCGCAATGGGGAAATCGACCAATGCGGTAACTTCGTCCAACAAATCCTGCGGTACGATAGCATCAGAATTAACTTCATCTGCCAATGCTTTGACTTGGTTTTTGATCAGCATTTGGCGCTTATCAAAATCTGCCACGACTTTTAGACCATCTAACAGTTGCTCATAGTCATTGGCATGAGCAATATCATGGTAGTCAGGGCTGTGGAAACGGTGCCCACGAGTTTGCAAGCCTGTCTGATGCCCTTGGATAGTGGCATCAATAACAGTGTCATCCTGCATCAATACTACCCACTGGACGGGACGGACAAACTCGTTGCGACTTGCGCCTGAGCGCATACGTTTGGCAATCGGTAGGCTATCTAACGCCGTTTGAAAAATAGCTGGCAATAGCTCGGTAGTCGCTTGACCACTGATCGTTTGCTCGAAGCCGACATAGTCACCTTTATCAGTATTAATGGTCGTAAGCTCGCTCGCTTCGATACCTAAGCCTTTGGCAAAGCCCATCGCCGCGCGGGTTGGATTGCCATCGCTATCAAATGCCGCTTTGATGGCTGGTCCGCGTTTTTGCTCAGTGCGGTCAGGCTGCTTATCGCTAATGCCTTCAATTTGAATCGCCAAACGGCGCGGTGCGGCAAAGGCTTTGACGCTATCAAAGGTGATCTCAGCTGCAGATAATTGCTCAGTGACACTAGTTTGCAGCGCATCACGCAATGGTTTTAGGCTTTTTGGAGGCAGCTCTTCACACCCCAGTTCAAATAGAATAGTACTCATGGGATGCTCCTATTGCTTGTTCGTCGGTTGATTGTTGTCAGTGGTTTCTTTGGCTAAGCTGTCTGTTGATGAGCCTTCTGTTGCCGCGTCTTCTTTTGGCAAATACTTCTCAAGAGCTTCGGCGCGGTGCGCTTCATCTGCCAATGGGAAGCCAAGTTTGGCACGAGCTTCGACATAACCAAACGCAACCTTACGCGCCAGTGTACGTACACGCAGGATAAAGCGCTGACGCTCTGTGACCGAAATCGCACCACGTGCATCAAGCAAGTTAAACGCATGAGAGGCTTTTAACACCATCTCATAAGCAGGCAACGGCAATCCCGCTTCGACCAATTTATCTGCCTGTTGCTCATAAAAATCAAACATCTCACCCATCATTGGCACATCAGCGTGCTCAAAGTTGTAGGTCGACTGCTCGACTTCGTTTTGATGGAACACATCGCCATAGGTGACGCGGCCAAATTCACCATCTGCCCAGACCAAGTCATAGACGCTATCAACGCCTTGCACATACATTGCCAAGCGCTCAAGACCGTAAGTAATCTCGCCTGTTACTGGGAAGCATTCGATACCGCCGACTTGCTGGAAATAGGTAAACTGCGTCACTTCCATACCGTTGAGCCAAATCTCCCAGCCAAGTCCCCACGCGCCAAGCGTTGGTGATTCCCAGTTGTCTTCCACAAAACGTACATCATGCACCAGTGGATCGATACCAATAGCGCGTAGCGAGTCCAGATATAGCTCTTGAATGTTAGGTGGGTTCGGCTTTAGTACGACTTGGAACTGATAGTAGTGTTGTAAACGGTTTGGATTGTCACCGTAGCGACCATCAGTTGGGCGACGCGACGGCTGTACATACGCTGCATTCCAACGCTCAGGACCTAACGAGCGCAAAAACGTGGCAGTATGAAACGTGCCCGCGCCGACTTCCATATCGTAAGGCTGCAATACCACGCAGCCTTTGTCAGCCCAATAATTCTGTAGGGTTAGGATTAAGTCCTGAAAAGTCATCGGTTGAGGAGTTTGGTCTTGTGTCATCGGGGTTGTCGCTTCGGATGTCATAGTTTGGGTTTTCATAGTAAGTCACTGTGAAATGGGTATGATTAAATAAATCTCTGATAGCACTCATCACCTATTTGGCAACGACGCTATTTGCCTGCTCACCTTACTAAAAATTGACTATTTTATCCATATTTACGTTAACTAAATTTGCGTTGTCGATAAAAACACGCGGCTATACCCCTGATTTACGACCGAACCATCATAAAAAATGCCTGACCGGCGACTGATCTTGAAAACAAAAAAATACCCAAATGCGTGAGCATTCGGGCAGGAGGAAAATTGTATCTTGGGCATCCTGATGATTCAGGCTTTTTATTTTTGGAGACTGCTTGTTAGACAACTGCTTGTGGTACAGATTTATTTCTTTTAACGGGTATTAATGCCTAAATATCAAGCCTGGTTACTGGTAGGAGTCACTATTGGCTTTTGGCATGACTATCCATAATATGATATAGATCAAAATACCCGGTACAGCAGCGCTTAGCGACGAGACAATTACAAATAGCAATCTGACCCATGTAGGCGACCAGCCAACGTATTCTGCGATACCACCCATTACACCCGCTATCATGCGATTATTTTGTGAGCGATGTAATTTTGCTAACTTAGCCAAACTAAATACCTCTCTGTTATCTATTTTTATAATGTATTTTTTATTTTTTTCTTGCTTTTTTAGTCTCAAGGCTACCTTGCCTTGCCAACTTATAAATAAGTATATCAATTCTTGAAAATTTATCTGTTGAAGGTATAGACGTACTTTGTGAGTTTATGATACGTAAGCTTGCCCTAACCTGTCATACCACCACGCAAGCCCCTGATTTTAAATAGTTATTTCAAAATGTTTCAGAATTTACTTTGTTGCTAAAACCTTGCTTTAGCTATTTATACAGTTCATTATTTTTTAAATGAATCAAAGAGATAAGTGGTGTTTTGATAGCGACTTGATAGTGGTAATGAATGCTCAAACCTTCAATTGTCAAAAAATCATCACTCGCTTTTTATTTTTAGATTCACACAAAAACGGCTGATGAAAAACATAATAATCTGCGTAAGAGTCAAATATAAGTCAGATTTACAATAACCTACCTGTAAATCCTCCAAAACCTTTATACCATGCTCATAAGTAACTCAGGTTTTAGAGAATTTATCCTTAAATCTGAAACAAATATAAGCCCAAAACAGAATAAGGATGGCTATGTACGACAACGGATTGATGATTGGACACTTTGAGCCCTTACATTTGGGGCAAATGCGCAGCATATTAGAAGCAGCAGGACAAGCAAAGACCCTGCATATCGTCATTATGACGCATCCATCACCGCATCCAGATTTTACGATCACCTTACAAGACAAAGCGCGTTGGCTACAGATGGCCTGTGCGGATTTGCCATTTATTCATATTCATACTACTGATGAGATCGAGTTACCGCTTCATGAGCATCTTTATGATAGTAGCGAAAATGTCAGGATCGATGTGGCGACTAGTAATGCCAAATTGCAGCGCTTGATAAAGGCATTAGCACTCCCTGCAGAGACAGCATTGTTTATGGCGGAGAACCACCCACTGACGCAGAGTGATGTACAAGAGCAACTTATCCTACAAGTGGTCACGACAGTGCTACAGCCTGAGTTCGACTCGTACGCCATTGCTCGCGACCCAGTTGCCCATTGGTCAGCAATCCATCCAGAGGCACGCGCTAACTATACAAAAACCGTTGCGATCGTCGGCGGCGAAAGCTCTGGCAAAACAACACTGGTGCATAAGCTGGCTAATTACTATGGTGCCAGCTTTGCGCTAGAGATGGGCCGTCTGTATGTGGGCACAGATTTGGGCGGTAGCGAAGTTGGGCTACAGTACAGCGATTACGGCCCTATTTGTCTGGATCATGCGCAAGCGATACGCGATGCTAAAGCCAATGCAACGGCTCCGGTTACGATCGTTGATACGGATTTTGTGACCACACAAGCGTTTTGTGAAGAGTACGAAGGTCGCACGCATCCTTTTGTCGCTGCTTGCGTTGATGAGTTTCGCTTAGACCACACCATCATGCTCGATAACAATACGCCATGGGTTGATGACGGCATGCGCTCTTTAGGTACGCCTGAAGCACGTGGACGGTTCGAGCAGCGCTTGCTAGATATTTTTGCTCGTCACGATATCGCGCCGCATATGATTGACCAGCCCGATTACGATGCTCGTTATCAGCAAGCACTGCAATTTATCGATCAGCATATCTATGGCAAAACATTATAAGAGGCATCAAAGAGTGCCCTATTTATCATCATTTATTCAGCTAGCGCGTTGCAGTTAACATTATGTTGTCGTTAGCACTATATTGAAATCAGTATCAATTTTAGAGGAAAAATTTATGCGTATTCAGCTACTGGATAACATCACCGGAAAATGGTCGATGCAATGGATCATCGTTTGGTTTATTTGCGGGGTCATTGCTCTGTCCGCAGGTTTTTGGCTCACAACCGACCATACCACGCTTGATTGGTTTTACTTGGCTGTCTCGTTTATTGGTCTGATTTGTGTGGTGTCACTATCTTTTCGAAAAAACGTCATGGGTAATGGCTTTGGTATGGGCGCAACCGCAGGAGAAGTCATTGTACAGGCCACATCTGGCGCCGTGGGTCTGATGCTCGCGCCCCTATTTAACTTTTTTACCCATGTCTATGGCATTTTTTATTGGTCAAAGCACACCGACCCTGATGGCGACATGATCCCAAAATCAGCGAGCAAAGCGGTGTGGTTGATCACTGCCGCATTTATCATCATCGGTCTTGCCCTTTTCCCAACCGTCAATGATCTACTGGCGAGCTACGGTTATGCCGTCGTAGAGGATGATAATAGCCTGTTTTTGGGATTCATCTCTTTCTTTTGGATCAACGTCATTGCCTTTGTACTTTCTATTACCGCGCAAGCTGCCATGATTCTGCGTTATTCCTTTAACTGGTGGTTATGGATCATCGTCAACTTTGTTTGGCTAATCGTCAATCTCATGTCTGGTAACTATATTTTTGCGATTCAGACGATGGTGTATCAGGTAAACGCCTTTGTCGGTCTCTATGAGTGGCATCGCAGCGAACGAGGTTAATAGCAACATCTGTAGAAAAAAGCGTTTGAGATATTGAGATAAGTCTTACCAATATCGCATTGGCAATACGAGCGAAATTGACTGTGCCGTCTAACAGATAACATGGTGGACACGCGCAATTAGTGCTACAACTGGTACTAATTGCGCATGTTAATATTTAAATTGATAGCGCATGTCAGCGTCTTATTTCATTTACTAACAAGGAGGTTAGTATGTCTCGTCAACCCAAAATATCCAAACGCACGCTTGAGCAGTGGCTCAGTGAATATGCGGTCAGTCACCAAAACCTGATTAATAAGAAAATCCATTGGCTATGTGTGCCGACGATTTTTATGAGTTTGTTGGGGATGGGAATGTCGCTGTCTGTATGGTTTACTCTCGTACTGAGCGCATTAGTCTTATTATTTTATATACGCTTATCGACGCCGCTATTTTTGGCAATGGGGCTGTTTATTCTGATTTGTCTGTCGGTTATGGCGGCTATGCCATGGGGATTCAAAGCGTGGGCGGCAGTATTTGTTGTTGCTTGGATTGGTCAGTTTATTGGTCATAAAATCGAAGGCAAAAAACCCTCGTTTTTTGAAGATTTGCAGTTTTTATTAATCGGTCCAGCATGGGTCGCCAACAGTTTGATGCAACGTAAATAATCATTAAATTGTCGCATCAGTTCTGCAAATATCCAATGTAGCTTTGCTGTCTTTACTTTTTATTCATAAAAAAACGCCACCCGATGTTTGGGTGGCGTTTTTTACGTGCTCTGTAGTTTATTTAGCAAACCTCCTAAGCAAGGCCATAGGTTGTCTATTCTCAAACAACAACATTAAGCACCAAACACTTTCATACGCTCATCAAGTGGCTTGAATTCTTTGTCGCCTGCTGGCTGCTCAATCTTACCAAATACCATTTGCGCTTTTAGTTCCCAATCTGCATCGATGTTCCAAGTGCTCGCGACTTTCTGGTCGATTACTGGGTTATAGTGCTGCAAGTTCGCACCGACATCAATGCTTGCTAGCGCCGTCCAGATGACGTACTGATGCATTGCGTTGGTCTGAGTTGCCCAAATTGGGAAATTATCAGCATATAAAGGCGCCGCTTCTTGCATGCCTCTCACCACTGCTTTATCTTCAAAGAACAATACCGTACCAGCACCCGCTCTAAACCCAGCAATTTTGTCTTTGGTAGATTTAAACGCTTCTTCATCACCGACGATTGCACGTAGTACATCTTCAGTCATATCCCATAGTTTGTGATGATCATCGCCGAATAACACAACGACACGCGTTGATTGCGAGTTAAATGATGATGGTGTATGCAAGACAGCATGCTCAACTACTTTTACGACTTCATCGTTAGATACTGGCAACTGATCGCTGAGTGCATAGATAGAACGGCGCTTTTCTGCTAATTGTTGTAAGTCTTTTAGTTCTGACATCGTACTTCTCCATATTGTTGTAGGAATGATTTGCTCTGGGTTGATAGACCTTGTCGATCTTGTGATCAACAAGTCGTTATAAAACAGTTTATTTATGTGGGCTATTATCGGAACAATTTACCTGAAACCCCATGTATTTTTTGTAAAAAAACTTAACGATGATGATTACCTTTGAAAAATAGATTAATAAATTTTTCGTGTTGATAATTAGCCTTTGAAGCCTTTGGGTAGTTCTGGTGCCACCAGACGCTGCATATTAGAATCCACTTCACCAAAACGCTCATGACCATTGTTCCAATCAATGACCGATTGCTTGAGCTCCTCTTTGTTGTCAGCGACAAAATTCCACCACAGTAATACTTGGTTGCTTAGAGGCTCCCCACCAATGAACATCAAACGTATGCCCTTGTTTGCTACCAGCTTTATAGAGGTCTTGTCGATCATGTCATCATGATCAAAGCGCAATAACTGGTCTTTCTTATATACTTGACCTTCAGACTCCAGCTCTCCGGCGACGACCAAGATACCGTACTCAAAGCTCGCCTCCAAATTTAGCGTGATATCTCCATCTTCTAAAAAATGTACATCGATACCAACTATCTTTGAGTACTGCAACGTTGGCGCTTGATGGTGCTCACCAGATGCTGATTTGTAACTGCCCGTGGTCAGAATCAGCTCGACGTTGCCCTCAGTCCATGCTGGCAGCTCTGGGTAATGATGAAAACTGCGTTCAATCTGCTGGTCAGTGGGTAAAGCAATCCACAGCTGTATCATATTGATACTACGTGTAGCGACGCTTGAGTGAGCAACATCTGAGTCAGCACTGTCCAAAAAAACGCTTTGCTCTGTATGGCTAATACCTTGATTCAATCCTGTACCAGCTGTCATGAGGTTGACTTGGTTTTTGGCAATGACTTGCTCGCTACCTAAGCTGTCTTTGTGTAAAATCTCACCATCAATCATCCAGCTAAACGTCTGTAGATTGGTATGCGGATGGCGCCCAACTTGGACACCTAAATCATCTTGAGCAAACTCAGCTGGCCCTGCATGATCCAAAAAGCACCATGCGCCAATCGGTTGTTTGCCTTTATTGGGTAATAACCGTGCGATAGGAACACCACCAACCTCCGTTGATCGTGGCTCTAGAGTTCTAATCGTCATGTGGCACCTCTTGATCTGTATGCGGTTAGTCGAGCGAACGAACGATGCTACGGCGCTCATCCGTGATCTACATAGAAAGCGGCACTTCCATCAGCAATACTTTTGCCGCCTTTTTCACTTCCATAGTGAAGTGCTTAGTATCCCAAACCCCAAGGCCATCTCGAGTAGACAAAATGTTACCGTCTATCACGACTGTTCCTGCAATCACAAAAATATAAACACCATTATTAGGATTGTTTAGTTGGTAGGTCTGCGTCACGCCTTCATCAAACTCTCCCATACTGAACCAAGCATCTTGATGAATCCAAACCCCTGCATCATCTGCATTTGGTGATAGCACCTGATTGAATTCATTGGGCGTCATGATGGTCCCCATGTGCACTTGCTGATAGCGAGGAGCAACACTCATTTTATTTGGCATGACCCAGATCTGTAAAAATCTCACAGCTTCTTCACGACTGCCATTCATTTCACTATGAGTGATGCCTGTGCCCGCTGACATGACTTGGATCTCACCCGTCTCAATCATGCCCTCATTACCGATGCTATCGCCATGCGCAAGTTTGCCAGCTAGAGGAATGCTGATAATTTCCATATCACGGTGTGAGTGCTTGCCAAACCCTTGACCACCAATGACAAAATCATCATTGATGACACGTAACACCCCGAAGCCCATACGTTCAGGATTATAGTAATTGGCAAAACTAAAGGTATGACGGCTTTTGAGCCAGCCGTGATTGGCATTACCGCGGGAGTCTGCTGCATGATAGATCGTTTTCATTATTTATCCTTAACTGTCCACACGTTTATTATCTATATATTTGTTATTAATTCACGTGATTGAACAATGTATCTATTATAATTGTTGACTATATAGAGATAAACAGACATAAGTGCAAATAACTATTCTTTTTATTAGAACAATAATGAGGCATCGATAATGGGACAGTTAGAAGACATGGCGATGTTTGTACGCATTGTCGAGGCAGGCAGCATCACTAAAGCCGCCGAACAATTAAATATTGCAAAGTCAGCCGTTAGCCGCCGCCTAAAAGACTTGGAGGCGCGCCTAGGCACTCAGTTGATCAGCCGTACGACGCGCCACTCTCACTTGACACAAGCAGGTGAGCAGTATTATCAGCAGGTCAACAGTATTTTAAACGCGGTTGATGCCTTGAACGAGACTACCAATGATACGCCAACGCGCATTGGGGGTACGCTAAAGATGACCGCGCCATTATCATTTGGTCTTATGCATCTGACTGATGTGATTGATGAATATGCCAATCAGCACCCAAACCTGAAGTTTGAATTGGATTTTTCTGATCGGCATGTTGATCTGATTGAAGAAGGATATGAGCTGGCTATTCGAATCAGAGAGCTACGAGATTCTAGTTATCAAGCAAAGCCGCTGGCACGGATTCGTTGCGTCATCTGCGCCAGCCCCGACTATTTAAAAAAAATGGGCACACCTGATACATTAGAAGATTTGGAGGGGCATGAGTTTTTGCAATACAGTCTTGGTCAAACAAACAATATAGAGCTGATTGACGCACAAGGAAAAAAGCATTATCACGCGATGAACGCCAAAATTAAAGCCACCAATGGTGAGTTTTTAACGGATTTGGCAGTAAAAGGACATGGCATTACCGTCATTCCAACTTTCATCGCTTATAAAAAGCTGGCGCGTGGCGAGCTTGTACCGATTTTGCAGCAGTATCAATTGCCAATACTAAACGCTTATGCCGTCTATCCAAAAAATCGGTTTTTATCGCAGCGTTGTCGTTATTTGATTGGCTTCATTGCTGAGCGCTTTGGTGATCATCCGTATTGGGATGATTTTTGATAAGATTTGATTGAGCAAGGTTAATCTTTTACAAAGTATAGCGTTGCAGCTACTCTAAGAAGCGATCTACTATCAATAATTTCACGTTACTCAGTAATAGATGAGATTTCACCAATCAGCTTCTTAGTCTTATATCTTGCTTCTGCTAATGCCATTTTGTCTTGTGCCACAACGGTCAATACACATGGTTTGCCGATATAGTCTGTTTTGACAAACAGCATATTGCCAGACGTGGCTTCAACGATTGTGATATCGCACTTACCTTGTTTCATCTGGGCAGCTGATGAGTCGCTGAGCGCTGATAGCGTACTGCTCATCGCCGCAAACTTGTCGGATTGGTTGCTCAACTCTTTGATCGAGAAGCAGCTAATAGGAAAACCATCTGTGGTGCATAAGCTGACCAATATGATTTCTCTATTGGCCTCACACAACGCTTTCATGTGACCCAAAAGTGCTATTTTTGCAGGTGATTTTTCGTTTTGTGTAGTCATATCTAACATCAACCTTGATTGTTCAGGGTATTAAATAATGATAATAGAGACACAGCGGACTCTTTATTTCTTGGATCTACATTGATCACAGGCGCGACTATATCGTGTTCCATCAGCATGACTCTGATCTCTTGTCCGAGCACAGCCACGCTTTGTTTATCGGCATCTTCGCAGTGAGTAATACCAACGATACAGGTCGTCTGCTTTTTTGCTGGTGCAAAAAAGTGTAGCAGTTTATCTAAATTTGCATAATCAGGCGTCTCGCCATGCTTGATTAAGATGAGCAAGCCCCACAAAGAGTGGTTGACAAATTCCCACAAAAAAGAAAAACGCTCTTGACCTGGAACTCCATAGATACCTAGTGCCATATCATCAGATAAAGTAATTCTGCCATAATCGATACCGACAGTCGTGTACTCTTTACCAATATCGATACTCGACTTTGCCTCTGTCTCAAAAGGGTTAATTTCACTCAACGTCTTAACCATTTGAGTTTTTCCAGCACCTACCTCACCAATGATAGCTAACTTCTGATAATTCAATTTTTTACCTCATTCCTAAGAATTTCTTGATCGCGCCATAAAACTTATTAGGCTTTTTTTCATTAACCTTTGGCTCGTCTAACGGCTGTGTCTCTGTCACGCTCAGTATACCTGATTGATCAAACCCATTGATTATTTCTGTGACTTGAGGAGAAGATCCAAACTCACCACTAGCGACCAATGTATCAAACGGATAAGGTTTTTTTGTCAGTTTGACACATAAATCCATAATCATTTGAGGATTACTGACATGATTTAGGTCAGGCCAAGCCAATAATTTGAGACTTTTACCTTTATAATCCTTTTGGGAGGCGGTATTAGACTTGTGTATATCAAAAAATGGCTGAATACGTTTTGTTTGCTGCTCATCGAAACTGTTTAAGACAACGCTATTTTTTTCAATAAAATCATCAAAAAAAGTGCCTTGATCCACAAAGTCGAACACGCTGATGCCCCAATTACGAAAGCTACGTTCAGTTACACTTTTATTCAGAAAAACCCAGATATTTTCATGCCTAGTATCAGATGATATCTTAGCCATCAGTCTATCTACTTCAATATCAGGACCTTCCAGCACCTGAAGATACTGCCCTTCACGATAGGATATGATGCCTGTGATGTGTGACTGTAGATTGTGCTTACTAGAGACGCTAATGATGTCTGATAACCCACTAGGCATACGAATACTGCGATATTTGATAGGCACTCTGCTGACGTATGCAATACATTTCATTTTGCCACCATTTGATAGAACATCTAAAACTTAATTAAGTTCTTATAACTATATATAAATTAACCCCACTCTCAACTTGAAATAAGCA
>NZ_LNDJ01000077.1 GCF_001444505.1 Psychrobacter piscatorii
ATCAAGGGGCTTTTCTTTGTCGGCATTAAAAATTACTATGTGATATTATTTACAACCACTTTGATATACTAAGCGTATACAACATTTATGGATCAGTAAAAATATACAGTGTCATTTTTACTGTTATATCGCTGTAAACTGAACTCTAAAATGGTGAATTGTAGGTTACATGGATAAACTATGAGAGATGCCTATATAAGATTCTTTAATGAAGGTTATATATCTAAAGAGAACTTCTTTAATTTCGGTTTGAAAGAAACGATTTATGCTCCTTATCATAAAGCCGAAATTGAATGGAATCTCTTAAAAAATCGTATCTATGGTAATGAAAAAGTATTTATTCGAGGGTTTGGTCGCGATGCAAATGGCACCCATTTATTCCAAGCGCTTTATAAAAAGTTACTCAGCAACCATAACGTTCGAAAAGACTCTACGAACAATGCAGAACCAGCTAAGCTGATTAGATCTTTGACTGGATACTCCAAAACTCAGAGTTCTAAATCCGAATCAATTAGAAATTATCAGATTTCCCATATTTTTGGGCGTACTAAGAATATTTTTGCCTTTACAGCGCCATGGAATATTGTTTATATGCCAAAAATGCTTGACCCATTCACAGGCCACGAGGCTAAAGGAGAAATGATAGATGAATATACTTTATTATTTCAAAGGCAAGGTTATCATAGGTTCGAAAAGCTGATAGACGAATTTAATGAAATTATGATTAATCCTAATTTTAAAAAAAGAGTTAATGAAGTTTTATACTCATTCCATTCAAATGAAACTTATAGTATTAAAGAACTCAAAAAGTTAGAAGAAGCAATTAATAAAGGGTTTAGTCCTATTACATTATAGAGTTTCAAACAGTTTAGAATAAATTCGAATAGCTGCAAAATTTCCTTAAAACAACTCACCCATCTCAACGTCTTCTTCAAAATCAAATCCTAACTGCTCATTTTTACGTAGCCGCATAAGCTCAATACGCAGCTTACGTCCTGCGATCAGCCTTAGTACCTCGCGTTGCTGCTCTGTCGTCATATGATGCCATCGTTGGCGCTCGGCTCGACTGCGCAGGCAACCAAAGCAATAGCCTTTTTTATTGCTTTCACAGACACCGATACAAGGGTTGTCAATGTCGAACAGTTCAAACTGTTGATTCATGGCGACTCCATTGCTATTACCGTCATTCCTTTGACTGGCACAAAACGATTGTGACTATATTATTATGTCGCAAATACCGACTAATAGTGTGCCGTTTTATTGTTATTATTTTTGCGCATCGGGTGCTATGCTTAGCGTCACTGGCCTATATAAGACAATCATAACAAAATTAATAAGTGAGATGATACGTGAACCTGATTTATATCCATGGACTGGACAGCGATGCAAACTCGACCAAAGGGCTGTTGTTAGAAAAATATTGCCAGCAGCATCATCCTGATATCACGGTGCTGCGCCCTGATCTTAATAAATCGCCTGCGCAAGTGCGTGAGCAGTTATTGTCATTGATAGAAGGGTTAAATAATAGCCAAGATGAGCAGACGGGATCGTCCAACACGGTATTGGTCGGTAGCTCATTGGGTGGGTATTTTTCTACCTTAATCAGTAATCAAATAGATTGTCCTGCATTGCTGCTAAATCCCAGCACGCAGCCTCATATTACTCTACAGCGCTTTTCTGATAACTCAGCATCAAATCAAGATAGTAGTGATGAGTCATCGGATAATAAAGTCCTGCATACGACGGCGGGCGGTTGGCGTATTACGCCGTCAGATTTGCAATGGTTTGCAGATCATCAGTTATCAGAAGTTCATTATCCTAAAAAAATTGCTGTACTGCTCAAACAAGGTGATGAGCTATTAAACGCTGAGTTGTCTCAGGCCTTTTATCAAGGGCAGGGCGCATCAGTAACCGTACAAGCAGGAGGAGACCATCGCTTTAGTGACTTTGGTGAGCAGCTACCGATGGTGATAGAGATGCTACGAGAGTTAGTAAGGTCTTAGATAGACGACATTATATGACGTGAACGATGGACTATTGACCTTAACGTCGCTGTTTTTGGTTATAATGGTTTTATAGAGTTAAACGCACATGAATAGTTAAGGATGCATTTGTGAGTCAATATAATGCGCAATCGTTAGAAGTTTTAGAAGGGCTGGAACCCGTACGTCGTCGCCCAGGTATGTATACCGATACCACGCGACCAAACCATTTGGCGCAAGAGGTCATTGATAACTCGGTGGATGAAGCGTTGGCGGGTTATGCCAAAACCATCAAAGTGCAGCTGCATAGTGATGGGTCGCTGTCTGTCGAAGATGATGGGCGCGGTATGCCGACTGATATTCACCCTGAGTTTGGTCAATCCGGTATTGAGCTGATTTTGACCCGTTTGCATGCGGGTGGTAAGTTCTCGACTTCTAATTATGAAGTATCGGGCGGTCTGCATGGGGTGGGTATCTCTGTCGTCAATGCGCTATCTACGCGCGTTGAAGTGACGGTATGGCGTGATAGTACCCAGTTTGATATGGCGTTTGAAAATGGCGCAGCCGTGACGCCGTTGACGGAATCAGTCAGCTCAAACAAACGCAAACGTGGTACCAGAGTGCACTTCTGGGCAGATGGTAGCTTTTTTGATACGCCAAAACTTAATGTTAAACAGCTCAAGCACAACTTGAAAGCCAAAGCGGTTTTGGCCGCGGGACTAACGATTGAGTTCACCGATGATATCAATGATGAAAAGGTCGTTTGGCAATTTACCGATGGGGTTGTCGAGTATCTAAGCGAGCAATTAGATGGTCTTGAGACACTACCTGAAGCACCGTTTTATTATAATTATGATGCGAAAGCTGGCGAACGTGCTGCTATTACCTTTGCATTGTCTTGGTTGCCTGAGGGTGGCACGCCAATTCAAGAAAGCTATGTGAACCTGATCCCGACAGCGCAGGGCGGTACGCACGTCAATGGTCTGCGTACAGGTATCCTAGAAGCGTTGCGTGAGTTTTGTGATATTCATAACTTGCTACCGCGAAGTGTCAAGCTAACAGCAGAAGATGTGTGGGATGGCGTGAACTATATCTTATCCCTGAAGTTTTCTGAGCCGCAGTTCTCTGGCCAGACTAAAGAACGCCTATCGAGCCGCGAAGCTGCGGCCGCTGTACAGACATTGGCAAAAGATGCGTTTAGTTTGTGGCTAAATCAACATGCGGATATAGGTACGCAAATTGCTGAATTGGCGATTAATAAAGCAGGACGTCGCTTAAAATCAGCCAAAAAAGTCGCTCGTAAGAAAATCACTCAGGGACCAGCGTTGCCGGGTAAGTTGGCAGATTGTCGCGGTGATCTGCGTGATGGCGCGGAACTGTTCTTAGTAGAGGGTGACTCTGCAGGCGGCAGTGCCAAGCAAGCACGTGATCGTCATTATCAAGCGATATTGCCATTGCGCGGCAAGATCCTAAATACATGGGAAGTGTCGTCAGATACGGTACTATCTAGTCAAGAGATTCATGATATCGCTATTGCGATCGGTGTGGATCCTGCCTCTGATGATCTGTCCGAGCTGCGCTATGACAAGATATGTATTTTGGCAGATGCGGACTCTGATGGTTTACATATTGCGACGCTGATCTGCGCGTTATTTGTGAAGCATTTCCCTGCGCTAGTGGATGCCGGTCATTTATTTGTGGCCATGCCGCCGTTGTACCGTGTCGATGTGGGTAAAGAGGTGCATTACGCGCTAGATGAGCCAGAGCTTGCGCATATATTAGCCAAGGTACCGGGCAATAAAAAAGCGCAAATCACGCGCTTTAAAGGACTGGGTGAGATGAGTGCTGAGCAGCTACGTGAGACGACGATGAGCCGCGATACGCGCCGCTTGGTGCAGCTTGATATGGACGATATGGTACTGACCAATGGCATCATGGATATGCTACTGGCGAAAAAACGTGCCGCTGATCGCAAGTCGTGGCTTGAGAGTAAAGGGGACTTGGCGGATATTTCTTAAAAAGGATGGATGTGTCTTAAAAGTATGTAGTGGCCTTTAACCGCGTACCGTACAAAATGCCCACATAGGCCATTACTTATATTTATCGTTGAGCACTTTATCGCATAATAAAAGCACGCAAAAATCAGCCTCGTCTTATAGGCTTAATGTTATGATGATGGTATATTCATTATATTGTGCTGCTATGATGCCAAAGGTTTTTAAACACTCTCAGTCTGATACGACACCATCTGCACGTTCGAAAATACTGCCAAATCTCAGCAGAGAACAGGTGGGTGACAACGTGCCTAGGCGTGGCAATAAAGTATCGCCTGTTATTGGCTCGTGGCTCATGAGGGCGGCAGGATGGCGGACAGTGGGTGAGATACCTAATATCTCTCAGGCCGTGGTATTGGCACTACCGCATACCTCTAATGTTGATGGGGTTTACGCTATTCCTAGCTTATTTGCGCTGGATTTGAAAATCAGTATTATGGCAAAGCATACGCTGTTTAGGGTGCCTCTATTGTCACAATTGCTGTATTGGATGGGTATTATCCCGATCAATCGCACGGATAAAGGCTCAGTTCTACAAGCTAGTATCGATAAATTTAAAATAGGTAAGCCGCTATTTTTGGGGTTAGCGCCAGAAGGCACGCGCAAATATACCGAAAGCTGGAAAACAGGCTTTTATTATCTGGCACTTGGTGCTGGCGTTCCTATCTTGCCCGTTGCGCTGGATTATAATACCAAGGAAGTCCGTTTTTTGTCTCTGGTGCATCCAACTGGCGATATCGAAGCGGATTTGCCAAAGATTTATGCCCAGTATCAAGGCGTGATGCCGCGTCATCCTGAGCGTTTATCGCAGCCGCTACAGGACATCAACAATGCCGCTAAATAACCGTTTATCGTAGCACGTCAAACACAAAAAGCCCCTGATATGATAGTATCAGAGGCTTTTTTTATAGGATGTCGCGTTGATTGTTATCAACTCACAAACCAAAATATTAGAATTGTGGCTGCCCATTAGATGCGCTGACACCACCATCAACTGGTAGATTTACCCCAGTAATCATAGAGGCATCATTACTGGCTAAAAAGGTAATGGCGGCGGCAATATCTTCTGGTGCTGCCAAACGTCCAAGCGGACAGCGGGCTAGAAATTTATCTATTTTACTGTCATTGTCTTGAATAGCAGTCGTCATATTGGTTTTGGTCACGCTTGGGTTGACGGCGTTGACACGCACACCATCGGGACCATGATCCATTGCTAGCGTACGCGTCAAATTGGTGACGCCCGCTTTGGCAGCGTTATAGGCGGCCATGTTCCAATCACCGCCCATACCTGAGACAGATGAGACATTGACGATATTGCCTTTGGTGGCGATTAGATGAGGCATAGCGGCTTGGCAGACATAAAACGTGCCATTCAAATTGATATTGATAGCCGAGTGCCAATCTTCAGAGGATAGGCTTGTTATTTTACCTTGAATCGCTTTTCCTGCGTTATTTACCAAAATATCAATCTTATCGAACTTATCAATCGCGCTGCTAATCATCCCTTGTACTTGGCTTTGTACGCTGATATCACAAGTGACACATAGGTAGTTGTCGGTATGAATCCATGTATGATCTTCTGGAAACTCTGCTGCTGTCTGCTCTAATGTTTCAGCCGTACGTCCTACCAAAACGACTCTCGCGCCTTCCTCGGCGAAGCGAATAGCAGTTGCCCGGCCAATGCCTGAACCTGCTCCAGTAACGATGACGGTTTTTTCTTTAAAACGCTTCATAATGCTCAATCCTTGTTATTATATAGTGCTTATTAAAATTCGATAAACGTACCTGACATTGATACGTGAGCGCAGCTTATAACTATAAGATCCACGCACAAGCATTGCTGCTTTGATATCATCATAACAAGTCATTACGTTGAAAGCGACTGCGTCTGATAGTGCTTATGTAGCGTAATTTTACATTCGTAAAAATGTTGAAATGCTGATGACTATGTTTATAAATATGCCACCATTTTAATCAGCCAAAATGTCATTCATCACATATCATAAGATTATAAAGGGCTAGAATCTGTGTCTCATTCGTCTACTATAATATCCGATGGGGGCTACCTTGCTAGTGAGCTGGCCTGTTACTTACAGACAGCAGCGGTAGACATCGCTCTGGCTGGTATGCAGACTATTGAACAGCAATATGATGCTCGCTATAGCGCACGCTCGTATCATTACCAGCTCTCGTCGGGCAAGCTGCAACTGCTGGCACTGACATTATACTTGCCAATGAGTACAAGCTCAGCTGATATTGAGCGAGCACGTATGACTGCTATAAAAGCTGCGCTGGCATGGCATAAATCATCATTGTCTCAAAATGAACATGTTGCAGAGACTCATGATGTTTTGGTTTTTGATATTCAGCTTACTGATGATGTAGTAGATGGTCATAAGAAAAATACTGATAGTCAGGACAGCAAGCAAGTAAATCACTTGCAACATGCTTTTGGTGCTCGTTATTTTTTGGAGGATTTGGTTGTAGACATGAGTGAGGGCGGGCAGCAATTGCAAGTCTTCAGCTGGCATGACTGGCATTCAATACTGGTTGCGTTACAGACACCCTGTGAGTTATGGCGGTTTTTGAATTATCACTTAGGGCAACTACAATATTCGGCTATCAGCCATATCCCAAATTTTGTATCAGAAGAAGTGCTAGTCGCTGAATTTTTGCAAAGCGCCTCTTTATTCACACCTGCGATCACAGTAGACAATGCGCTTATCAAGTACGACATTCAGGACAAACCTAATCCAGCGTTGGTGGCCATGGCGCTTGCATATAAGAATCAGAGCACGACTGCGCAGATGTACCAACAGCATATGCAGCAGGCAGCCACGCTATGGTCACAGCTCAGTACACAAATGATAGCAGCATATGCTGATAAGCAGACATCTAGTAATGACCAAGAATCATCAACTGAGCCGTTAGGGTTTCGTTGGCAGCAGCAACTATTAGATGAGTCTTTATTTTCGCGTCATGAGCTGATCCGTACGCTATATAGACATCCTAAGCAAAGTAAGACGCTGCAACAAGATGGTTATATCGTACATCAGCATTCCTACGAAACCTTGGGGCGGCATTATGTACTGATATTCTATGGACAAGACGCTCAAGCAAAGAATAGCAAAAATGCTATTCAACCGAATCTAGCAAAAATTGCACAGGATGTTGCGACTCGATTGCCAATAGCAGAGCTGCATCATATCGTTGTACTCGGTATCGACTTTATTACTGAGGCAAATGAAACGTTCATCGATATTAATATGTGGATTCAGTCAGTTGACGCGATGACGCAAAGAGAGCGACAGCTAACCAAGCAAATACAACAATTAAAGAGCAAAAAGTCGCATCAAAATACGCAAAAGGCAGAGAAGCAAACTGCTCAAAACTCTGAGAGTCATCCTCAATCTGACAAGTTGCCTCAAGTACGTCTAAACCTTTCTATACCGGCGCGAAAGAAATAATAAGCACGTAACATATTTTGAAAATCGAGCTGAGTATTCTGCTAGAAGCTGCTGTAAGTCTAACTTATACTGACACTCACAAAAAAAGACAGCCTAGGCTGTCTTTTTCTTATCTAAGAGTAGGTAATTATTGATACTTATTTATTGATGTCATCGTTAAGATCATTACCAGGAAGGATTTGCTCACTGTTATAGATATCATTGGTATCAGTATCTACGCGAGGAGTGTCAATCACATCAGTGCGCAAATCAGTCGTTGACGTGCTAGCAGCTGAAGGTGTGTTGTCACGAACTGAATCAGCAACTTTTTCTTGCGTTGATGAGCTTGGCTGCAGCGTAGATTTTGCTTTTGCTTCGTCGCGCTCACGATCCATTTTATCTTGCATTTTACGTAGGAAACGTGCGGCTGCTTCTTGACCACCAAGACCAAATGATAGGGCAAAGGCGACGGCGACGGCACCTAGCGTTAGGCCAAATGCTAGATTCACGATTGAATCTGCAATACCCATTGCTTTTAGACCCATAGCAAGTACAAGGCCCATAATCAATACACGGACAATGTTTGCTAAGAATTGTGAACCTTGTTCAGAGCGCTCAACAACACCTGCAATAATATTGGCAAGCCAAAATCCGATGAACAGGATAATCGCACCTAAGATGATGTTAGCGCCAAATGCGATAAACATCGTAATAATAGCTGAGATAGGCTCGAAACCTAGTAAATCAGCAGCTGCGATAGCAGCAAATAGCATAGCAAAGAAGATAATCGCATAAGCAACTAAGTCAGAGATTCTCTTGTCACCCATAGTCTCTTGCAAGCCAACTTTGGCAGGCATTTGATTGATTTGAGTGTTTTCAAGCAATCCTTTGACGATATTTGCAACCATACGCACAACATAAAAAGTCACAAATAAGATAGCCACTGCCATGAAGATGTTAGGCAAGGCTTCCATGATTTTATTCAACATATTGGTCGCAGGGCGAGCAATAACGTCGATTTTTAATGCGTTCAAAGCAGCAATAATCGTTGGGATAATAACCACTAAAAATGCTAGCGAACCGGCAATATTAGGTAGGCTGTTTTGTTCACTTAAGCCAGCTTTCGTCGCTAACTCTTGAACATTAAAAGTAGAAACAAGGTTGGTCACAATGCCGCGTACGACTTTGGCAATGATATAACCAACAACAAAGACCACACCAGCGATTAGGATGTTAGGGATAAAGCTAAAGATTTTGTCGACCATATTAGTCAATGGTGCGAACAAACCATCAAGCTCTAGCTGACCGAGTACCATGGTCAAAACAACCAATAGGATGAACCAGTAAACCATATCAGCGATGGTGCTGCTCATCGGTTTTACGCCTGCTTGTGCGCTTAGACGCTCGTCCATTGTCGTTTTAGAAAGCGCCGCATTGATTGCAGTGCGTGCGACAGTGGCGATAACCCAACCAATTACACCAAGCGCGATCGCACCGATGAGGTTAGGGATAAATGCCAATACTTGATTAACCATATTTGCAAATGGTGCCGAAATTGAGTTTAAGTTTAGTTGGCTAAGCGCCCCTGAAATAGCAATGATAAAGATAAACCAAAAAACAATCTTGGAGATAATTCCCTCAAGATCGTAAGTTTTACCGGTTGAAGAGTTCATGCGTTGATTAAGATTGACTTTAGAGAGCACACCGCGCACAAGTGCTGCGATACCAAGTGCGACCAGCCAACCAATGATAAATATCAAGATAGCGCCAATGATAGAACCGATAGGCCCACCAAGATAACCGTTAAAAGATGTATACATTGGGTTCATCTTATCCTCCTTGAATCATCCTATAGGTAACACTCAAAAGTATTGTTATTACAATCACTGTTGAATGAGACAAATATACAGATAGTTTATTATAAATAGTGTCTTTAAATTGAGTTATGCGAAGATATTATAATTTTCGAATAGAGAGGATCATCAAGAGCATCAGGCTGGTTTTTAGTTATCGCTTTGCTACTGACACTCATATATCAATGATAAATACCAACATTCGATTACTTATCTCCTTAACCAATTTAGCTTAGCCTATGTATTGATGGATTTAAAGATAGAAAGCTTTACCTGCCACTATATTTGTGTGATAACTTGTTATTATAATAGGAAATATTTACATAGACTGTACATTCGCCCGATAATTTCATGTAAAGCGTAGTTCCCAAAACTAAGATTTGTTATTATAGAGCAATGTGACATCTCGCCACTATTCTTACAATCAGAGAGTAATCTATGAAAAAAATCACTACTTTAAGCATTAGCGCCCTTGCTAGTGCTATGTTGTTAATGACAGGCTGTAGCACCAATAACGGCAGTCAAGAAACAGCTGCTCAAAGCGTTTCTATCACTGAACAAAGCTCAGCAAGTGAAAAAGTGGGCTATAGCTTAGGATTCATGATGGCAGAAGGCAATAAAGAAGCTGTCAAAGATTTGAACCTTGATACTTTTGAAAAAGGTTTCCGTGATGGTTACGAAGGCAATGATTCAGCATTGACCCAAGAGCAAATGCAAGAAGTATTGATGACGTATCAAAAAGAGCAAGAAGAGCAGTTCGCAAAAGACATGCAAACCAAAGCAACAGAAAATAAAACTGCTGGCACAGCATTCTTAGCAGAAAATGCGAAAAAAGAAGGCGTGAAGCAAACGGATTCTGGCTTGCAATATAAAGTATTGAAAGAAGGTACAGGTAAATCGCCAAAAGCAACTGACGTGGTGGAAGTGAACTACGAAGGTAAATTGATCGATGGTACTGTATTTGACAGCTCATATGAGCGTGGTGAGCCAATTGAGTTCCCACTAAACCAAGTAATCGCTGGCTGGACGGAAGGTCTACAGTTGATGAAAGAGGGCGGCAAGTACGAGTTCTATATCCCATCAGACATCGCCTATGGCGAAGCGGGTAACGCTGGTATCGAGCCAAATAGCACGCTTATCTTTACGGTTGAGCTATTAAAAGTAAAGTAATGCGCGGCTGAAGCATTCATCTATAAAAAAAGCCTTCATAATGATTATGAAGGCTTTTTTATGCGCAGAGGTTTTATATCAGTTTGTCTATAAATTATAGGTTTTTTTGAAAGACTTTAGAGTTGCGACCATTATGATATTGCTCTTGACGGGCATCTGGCAAAGCACTTGCCTCAACTTCCGCAAAGCCTTGCTCCACGAACCAATGCGCGGTACGCGTGGTCAGTACAAACAGTTTATATAGACCATGACTGCGTGCTTGCTGCTCTAAGAATGCCAGCAAATCAGCACCGCGGCTACCATTGCGATATTCAGGACGTACGGCAACACAAGCGACTTCTGCGGACTCTGCGTCTAGCGTATGCAAGGCTGCACAACCCAAAATCATACCATCACGTTCGATGACGCTATAGTTGTCGATTTCTTGCTCTAAGCGTTCACGTGAGCGGCTGACTAAGATACCTTGCTCTTCTAGAGGGGATAACAGCTCGATAAGGCCAACGACGTCATCGATATTGGCACGGCGAATTTCTTCGTAAGGATCATGGCTAATTAGCGTACCAGAACCGTCACGAGTGAATAATTCTTCTAATAGTGCACCGTTTTTGGCATAGGAGATGATATGCGTGCGATGGACACCTTGACGGCAAGCCAAGCTTGCGCAGTTCAAGAAATAATTGATTTCACAGTTCAAATCACGGTCACGTAAGAAGCGATCCACTTCGTTAGGAATCATCTCATGTAGCAAACGATCACCATCATTGATACCTGCTTCTTCGCCCAAAAATATCAGCTTATCAGCACCCAGCTCTACTGCGGCGCTAAGTGCAACGTCTTCAGCGAGCAAATTAAATACTTCACCTGTCGCAGAGTAGCCCATCGAGCCTAAAATCACGATATGGTCATGCAGTAGATTGTTTTTGATGGCCTCAACGTCAATAGAGCGCACTTCACCCGTCATTTGATAATCAATGCCTTCACGAATGCCATAAGGGCGCGCCGTGACAAAATTACCTGAGATGGCGTCAATACGTGAGCCGTACATCGGTGAGTTGGCCAGTCCCATCGACAGCTGTGCTTCGATCTGTAAGCGAATTGCGCCAACCGCTTGTAGGATAGCGGGCATTGCAGCACGCGGCGTGATACGAATGTCTTGATGCAGCGGAGATTCAATATTATCGTCTTTTAGGTTTTTTTCGATCTGCGGTCGCGCCCCGTGTACCAGTACCAGCTTGATACCCAGACTATGGAGCAAGGCAAAGTCATGAATCAGCGTGCTGAAGTTAGGATGATTGACCGCTTCACCGCCAAACATAATCACGAAAGTCTTACCGCGATGCGTATTAATGTATGGGGCAGAGTTACGGAACCAATGGACGTATTCAGGGTTAATCTGTGGCATGGAACTAGTAGTCATAATGGGAGCAGTAGTCGTTAGAATAAGAAAAAGGGCGTAGCAAAAAAATGCCTAACGCTAAAGATTTACCATAGCAAAAAACGCGGTTATGAGCTATCTTTTATTTCAGCTGTGTTGAGGTCTTTTTATTGCCCATCGGTGATATACACAACCTCAACACGGGGTTAATGTACCCACAAATGCTTTTTGCTATGCTAAGCGCTATTGCTTTACTGTCAATGAACGAAGATAATCAATAAAAATAATGAATCTGATTCTTTTAATTATTGACTATGTGTTAAGACAACTCAGTTTTTGCCATTTGTGCTTTACCGATATATCAATCAGGGATAATGAGAATTATGAAAAAAAGTAACCAATTTGCTAGCCCATTTAGTGCTTGGAGCGGTCATCGCTTATTTCACGTTGTTGCCGGTACGCTCATCGGTGCAATGGTAGTCACGCAGGCATCTGCCATGCTGCCGACACCAGAGCAAGCGGTTGATAGCTCAATGGCAGTTCAAGCCAATACAAATGCGAGCAGCAACTCAAGTGCTCAAGCGGTCAATAGTAAAATCACAGCATCGTTGGTCAGTGTTGATGCCAATGGTCAAGAAGTACTCGTCCCTGTCGATACCAATACTCGTTTGCAATCAGGTAACGTATTGGAGTATCAAGGCTACTTTACCAACACCAATGCCGATCGTGTCCGTAAGATGACGGTCACCATGAGTATTCCAGATCAAGTAGAATTGCTTGGTACAGTGGCGCCTGAGTTCCCATATGGTAGTGTTGATGGCAATAACTTCGCCCGTATGCCACTACGTACCAAGGTAGACAATCAACTACAAGATGTGGCACTAAAATACTATAAAGCGGTTCGTTGGGATCTTGAAGGTGTTGGTTTGAACGACACCGTTGCAGTGAAATATCGCGCGCGCGTTAAATAACGCTAAGACTTTCATAGTAAAAAATTCGCCAGATATTGATATTTATTCTTGATAAAGCACCACCGTTTATAACGGTGGTGCTTTTTTATGCATTGGATCTAATGTCGCTTCAATCTCTTGACGAGTACGCAATAGAGTTAATCAAAGCGTCGCATATTTGCTAGAAGATTTCTCTCGAATCAGCTGTTTGATGGCGTTAATTTTTGGCGTCGTGGCTTGTGCGCCTGCTTTTATCAGCGCACGACGCTGCCTGGTATCTATTGAGCTATTACGACCGACATTAGGCGTAATGACAATGTCCGCGCGATCTCGTTCGCGGCGTATTGATGGGGAGCGATTGGTAGGGGATACGATATTGGTTTCAAGAAAGCTCCAAAAGTCGCTTAATGAGCTGATGGTTAGTGCTCTATTATCAGTGGCGTTATTAACTTGAGCGGCAGTCACATCAACAGCAATAACAATATCAGCGCCCAAGTCGCGTGCGCTGTCAACGGGTACGAGGCTGACCACGCCACCGTCAATATATTTTTTGCCGACTTTTTCTGGAATACGCGGGGCAATAAAAATATTGGGCACGCTACAGGATGCTTGGACAGCAAGCCCTGCGTTACCTGTGATAAAGACGGCTTTTTTTAGGGTGTTTTTTTCTGCTGCAATGGCGGCAAAGGCAATTGGGAAATCATCTATGACTTGTCCGCGAACTTTTTCATTCACAAAGTTTTTGAGTTTGATGCCTTCGACAAAGCCTTGATTGGACAACGTAAAGTCTGTCAACTCGCTATCAGTGGTGCTCAGTGCCAACTGCTCAAGCTGTAACGGCGTGTATCCACTGGCATACAGGCTACCGATTAAGCTGCCGACACTCGTGCCGACAATCAGGGTAGGTTTGATGCCATTCTCTTCCAATGCCTTTATCACACCCACGTGGGCAAACCCTTTGGCACCGCCGCCACCCAAGACCAATGCGACGCTAGGTAACTCCGAGATAGGCTCTGGCGTTTTAGGTATTTGAGCAGTGGGTGTTAGGGTACTGCAAGCACTGACGCATAACCCAACTATGGCAAGCATGCTAAGACGTAATATACTTAAACCTTGATGAGACGGTCGATATAGAGCAGAGTCTGACATAAAAAACACCTTATAAAATGACCGTAGTTTATAAAAACCATGATGCAGAAAAACCATGTTGTAGAAAATAAGACAGCTACTATTTATATAATAGATGTAAACAAGTTGTCTTAAAGGGTTTTGCAGTCATGACGGAATAGCTTAGCATAAGTCATTGACTGTTCAGCTATAATGAGATGATTCGATGTTTATATTTTGCTGTTTTTACGGGTCATTTTATGACAATCTTTCTTAGGTGAGTTATATTTAAAACAGCCGATGACATAGATAAAAATAATAAATAACCTTGTTAGGATCTTTGATGCCAGTATCGATGAATGTTTCTTCAGCCAATTCAGCAGACCATATAAGGCCTGACTTGCCACTCTCGGCGTTAGATATGCCAGTGACAGCGTTGGCAGGTGTTGGGACAAAGGTAGCTGAGCAATTGGCACAATTGAATATCAAGCGGATATTTGATTTGCTACTGCATTTGCCGCGTGATTATGAAGATCGCAGTCGACTGGTATCAATCGCAGAAGTGGCGCACGGACAGTCGGCTATGATTACTGGACGTGTGGTCCATGTCGATACTAAACGTAGCGGCATGACCGTAACTGTGGATGATGACACAGGCACTATATCTCTGCGATTTTTTAAGGTATATCGCGGCCTTGCGCAGACCATGAATTTGGGGACGCGATTACAGCTGTTTGGTGAAGTCAAAGTCAGTCGTTACGGCAAACAAATACACCATCCTGAATATCAAGTTATCACAGATAATATAGCTACGACTGATACGGGTCTACAGCCCATTTATCCGAGTGTGAAAGGCTTACACCAAAATAAGCTGCGCACTTTGATTAAGCTGGCCCTGCAGACGGTTCGTAGTCAAGGTCTACCAATGACGCTGTTTACAGCGGAAGATTTTGCCGTTGTGGCTGACTTACCATTAGTACCTTTCGAGCCAGCCAAATCTGTACTGCTAGAGACAGAGTTTCCAGAAGATATTTTTTCGACATTGGCGCGAAGTGTGCCTGATCATGTGATTGGCAATAGTGTGAATAGGCCTGCTGCGTCCGTTTACAACGTCAATAATGATAGCCATAGCGCAGCTGCTCGCATCGCTCATAGCAATGTTTATAACTTAACGATATTTGAAGCGCTAGTACTGCTACATACACCGCCAACCTACACCAGCGCAAGCCAGCAATACAAACTGTTGACCCAACTGACTGCGCGTACTCATGCTGCCTGTCAGCGCTTGATTATCGAAGAGTTGACCGCCCATCAGCTCAGCCTGTTGTACCGTCGTCAGCAGCTGCATCAGCACAAAGCACCCAAATGTACGACCCACAGTCCGCTAGCTGATAAGCTGTTTGGTGCATTGCCGTTTGATCTGACAGGTGCACAAAAACGAGTGATGAAAGACATCACCACTGATATGGCAACCTCTATCCCAATGCTACGACTGGTACAAGGTGATGTGGGCGCTGGCAAGACTTTGGTTGCAGCAGGAGCGGCGGGTTATGCGCTTGATAGTGGTTGGCAGGTGGCAGTCATGGCACCGACTGAGATTTTAGCAGAGCAGCACCTCGTGAATTTTAAACAATGGTTTGAGCCGCTAGGTATCGGTGTTGGTTGGCTCGCTGGTAAGCAGACCGCTAAGCAGCGCCGTGAGGCCTTAGAAGCGGTGAGTGAGAACACGGTACAAATTGTCGTTGGTACGCATGCCTTGTTTCAAGAGCAAGTACAGTTTGCCAAGCTAGGCCTCGTGATCATTGATGAGCAGCATCGATTTGGTGTTGAGCAGCGTATGGCATTGACCAATAAAGGCGTTGCCAATAGCACACCGCATCAGCTAATCATGACCGCTACCCCCATTCCACGAACGCTTGCCATGAGTGTTTACGGTGATATGGATACCTCTATCATTGATGAGCTGCCGCCGGGACGTACCCCCATTACCACGGTGACCATCGATCGTAATCGCCGCGATGAGGTGATCGAACGCATTGCCGTGAATTGCGAAGCGGGCAGGCAAGCATATTGGGTGTGCTCCTTAGTAGAAGCATCTAGCGTGCTCGATGCACAAGCAGCTGAAGTCACGTATGAAGATTTAAATGAGCGCTTAGACATTCGCATTGGCTTAGTACATGGCAAAATGAAGTCTGCGGATAAGCAAGCCATCATGCAGGCGTTCAAGGCGGGTGATTTGGATTTGTTAATTGCCACAACCGTAATAGAAGTGGGGGTTGATGTACCTAATGCCTCACTCATGGTGATCGAAAATGCGGAGCGTCTAGGGCTTTCACAATTGCATCAGCTTCGCGGGCGCGTTGGGCGCGGCTCAACCAAGAGCTTTTGTGTGTTGTTATACCAAAAACCATTATCAGAAACAGGCACAGAGCGTTTGAACGTGCTGCGTGATAGCACTGATGGTTTTGTTATCGCTCAAAAAGACTTAGAGCTGCGCGGACCAGGTGAGCTACTGGGCAAGCGTCAAACAGGCAATGTTGGCTATTATTTGGCTGATTTGATACGTGATGAGCAGTTATTTGCGATTGCGCAGCGCTTGGCCAAGCACTTGATTGCAGACCCTACCAGAAAAGCAGATGTCAGCCAATTGATTCATCGCTGGATGCCAGAGGCGAGTCGTTATACCAACGCCTAGTTCATACATCAGTGAGGTAATCAGTTATGTGGTTAGTGCTGGCTTTCGTCATGACACTGAATGACATAAGATCATCCTGATACTGAGAGTAAAAAAGAGGACAGCCATTGTTATCCCCTTCTATTTATTACAGCCAATTGCTACACCGTTTAAGCTATTTCATTTTTTTTGCTTTTTTCAATGCTTTCTTAAGCGCTTTGAGGTCTTTATTTTTTTGCTTAATCTTTGCTTTGGTGTCTTTAATTTCTTGTTTGAGCTTTTTCACCTCTGATTTATTAGCCATGATGGTTTCCTTTATTAATAGATTTAGAACCATAATGACAAATCCCCTCATAAATACAAGCCGAAACTGTAGGGCATCTGTATCGCTGGGTTTTATGACTAATGATTTTGAGAGGCGTTATCTTATGTCATGCCATTCATCATCACGGTATGTTTGGTCATGAGTATTGACGATTTAAATGTGAAATAGCATGCTGTGAAGCGTTTAAGCCTAGAATTGATAGCGTCATATACCTACATCATCTGCTTTTATTTAACACTTGCACAATCCTTTTTAGTGATAATATCTTGATGAAGTTCAATATCTTAATAGTATCTTATGCTGGGTCGGCGGCTGACTATGCGGATACTTAACAGGATTGACCCCATTGAGCGTTAGTCTACAATATTGAAAGCGACTATCAACAAGATCTGCCTGCCCCACTTTGTTTCCTTTATACCTTTTACGGCGCTAGCGAGTACTGTGCTTATTTATAGAGACCAATTATGAGCGAATTTAAAGACCCTGATAATAAGTCAGCACTGACTAGCGAGGCGCAAGCTGGTACTCAGCAACCTCAACATGCTGAGCTGCCCCCGTATCGTCAAGCTGAGGCTACCTCTACCAATAAATCTGCAAAACTACCCCCGTGGCTCATACCTGCATTGATTGCGGTACTTGTGATCGGGGTTATGCTTGGTAGATATTGGGGCAGTAGTGCAGACGAGGTGCGAGAGGAGTCGGTTGCCTCTAGTGGTGTGGCAGGTGGACATGACGTTGGCGGCACTGCGAGTACGGAGCAGTCTGTCTTGTCAGTAGAAACCGTCAGCCCAAGCCAAGATGATATCGGTCGCACACTTAGCGCTGATGGCACCATCAACGCCAAAGATATCGCTAGTGTCAGTGCAAAAGTCAGTGGTGTGGCCATCGAGCGTGTATTGGTCGAAGAGGGCGACCGCGTGAGAGCGGGGCAAGTGCTCGCCATGTTTGATACCGATGCGATGGAGCAGCAAGTGCTGCAAGCTGAGGCAGATGTGGCAGAGGCAGAAGCCACACTTGCCAACGCCAGCGCCGATGCGGCCCGCGTATTGCCACTCATCGATATTGACGCCATTAGTAAACAAGAAGCCGATCGCTACCGTACTTCTGAGGTACGTGCCCGCGCAGCGTTGCAAGCATCCAAAGCCCGTTTAAGCAATCAGCGTTTGACCCTTGATAATGCCACAGTGGTTGCCCCTGTTAGCGGTATTATTAGTGACAAAATGATCGAGGTTGGGCAGGTTGCAGGTGGTGATCCATTATTTACGATTATCAAAGACGGTATATTGGAATGGCGAGCAGAGTTAGATCCGAAGCTGATTGGCGATATCAACATTGGTACACCTGTACGAGTCGCTCTACCCGGTGATGATAGTGTGATGGGACAGGTGAGCCGTATCGCACCGACGGCAGATAATAATCGCCAAATCACGATTTATGCGAGCCTCGCGGCTAATTCAAAAATTCGCGCTGGCATGTATCAGACAGGCGAGTTCCTACTCGGTAGTGCCAGCACTCAGACGATTCCTAATAGCGCTATCGTCAGTAACGATGGTTATGACTATGTGATGCTAGTGACTGATCTGACCACGACAGACGGTAAATCAATGGGACGTATCAAACAACAACGAGTGACATTGGGCGAGCGACTTGGTGAAAACGTCGCCGTACTAGAGCCATTGCCGAGTGACAGCCATATTGTGCAGCAAGGCGGTAGTTTCTTAAATGATGGCGATTTGGTGCGTGTCGTTAATGGTGTGGGCCAAGCCAGTACCGCCGTCAATACAGCAGCGCAGGCACAATCATGAGCCTAAACGTCTCCGCTTACTCGATCAAAAACCCGCTCGTCGCAATTTTGCTATTTGTACTCCTCACGTTAGGGGGTATTTATGGCTTTATGAAAATGAAGGTGCAGCAGTTTCCGGATATCGACCTGCCCGCCGTAGTGGTGACAGTCACGTTGCCGGGTGCCGCGCCCTCGCAGCTTGAAAACGATATTGCTAAGAAAATTGAAAACAAACTGACCAGTATCGAAGGCGTAAGTCATATCCGCACCACGTTGCAGACTGGTGCTGCGACGATGGCGACCGAGTTCGTGTTAGAAAAAGACATTCAAGAAGCCGTCGACGATGTACGCTCGGCGGTGGGTGAAGTACGTGGCGATCTACCCGCTGCTGCTAATGATCCTATTATTACCAAGGTATCTACCGCAGGGTTCCCAGTAGTCACGTACTCTGTGGCTTCTGACAATATGAGCGTAGAGGATCTGTCGTGGTTTGTGGATGATACGGTCACCAAGCAGCTCTCTGACATACCAGGTGTTAGTACCGTCAGCCGTGTTGGCGGGCTTCAGCGTGAGATTACCGTTGCTGCTGATCCGATTGCGCTAAGTGGTTTGAAATTACCCATCTCTCAGCTTTCGCAGCAAATCGCGGGTATCCAGCAAGACAGCTCTGGCGGTGAGGCAGAAGTCGGAAATACGACGCAGACGATCCGTGTGCTTGGCGCGGTGGAGCGGGCCCGTGAGCTGAATAATTTGCAGGTGGCGGTGCCTACTGGCGGGACGCAAGCGCTCGGACGGATGGCAAAGATCACCGATGGCGCCGCCGACCCAAGCTCTATTGCTAAGCTTGACGGTAAAACAGTAGTGGCATTTAACATCACTCGCTCGCGCGGTGCCAGTGAAGTCGATGTCATGGCGCTGGTTGATGATGAGCTTGCCAAGCTGACCGCTGATACTGGCAATATTAGTATCGAAAAAGTCTATGATCGAGCGACACCCATTGCTGAGGATTATGAAGCCTCTCTACGGATGTTGATCGAAGGTGGTATTTTAGCGGTCGTCGTCGTATTTTTATTCCTGCGTAATATTCGAGCGACGATTGTTGCCGCTGTTGCTTTACCTTTATCGGTGATTCCTACCTTTTTGGGCATGTATCTCTTTGGCTTTAGCCTCAATATTATCTCCTTACTGGCCTTATCACTCGTCATTGGCGTACTGGTCGATGATGCGATCGTTGAGGTCGAAAACATCATACGACATTTGCGTATGGGCAAAACCCCTTATGAAGCGGCGATGGAGGCGGCTGATGAGATTGGTCTGGCGGTGGTTGCCACGACCTTTACTTTGATTGCGGTGTTTTTGCCGACAGCCTTTATGGGCGGTATCGTTGGACAATTTTTCCGACAGTTTGGTTGGACGGCAGCATTATCCATTTTTGCCTCACTCATGGTGGCGCGTTTGATCACGCCGATGATGGCGGCATATGTGCTTCGACCTGAAAAAAACCACGTCGAAAAACAAAGCGCGATGATGGGATACTATCTTAAGATTGTTTCGTGGACATTGCGTCACCGCTGGCTAACGATGGGGGCAACGCTGGTATTGTTTGTGGCCTCATTAGGGCTGGTCAAGCTGCTGCCAACTTCTTTTATCCCTGATAACGATATCGATCAGACACGCGTGGCGATTGAGCTGACGCCTGATGTGGCATTAGCAGATACAGAGCGAGTGGCTGCGCTTGCCCGTGAGCGGATCCTAGCCATGCCTGAGGTGACGAATATTTTTACCTCAGTCGGAGAGGCGCAGGCGTCGATGGGTGCGTCGGACGGTGGTGGCGGTAAAGCTGAAAACATCGCGGGCTTAGATATCGTACTTGCCCCACGTGCAGAACGAGGTACCAAGCAAGAGATCGAACGTAAAATTAGCCAGCTCATGACCGAAGTACCCGGTGCTCGCTTTACCGTTGGACTATCGAGCGGCGGGGAGAGTGGTTATAATTTTTCATTAACCAGTACCAATCCCCAATTGCTCGAGCAGACTGCACAAAAAATCATGACTGAGATACGAGGTTTGCCAAGTGCAGGCGCGGTGACCAGTGATCGCAGTTTGCCGCGTCAAGAGCTCACGGTGACGCCAGATAGACTAGCAATGGCTGACAAAGGGGTGACGACGCAAGACATTGCGACCACGTTGCGTGTGGCGACTGTTGGCGACTATGAGCAGCGTTTATCTAAGCTCAATCTTGATACGCGTCAGATTCCTATCGTGGTGCGTCTACCCGATGTCGCCAAGCAAAACGTCAGTCAGTTAGAAGGCTTATATGTGCCAAGTACCCTACCTGCTGGGCAAGGGGTACGGGTGGGCGAAGTGGCGGCGCTAGACTTTGGGACAGGGCCTGCGCAGATCAGCAGGCTGGATCGGGAGCGTGCGATTAGCATCACAGTGCAACCAGCAGATGGCGAGCTAGGTGATCTAGTACAAGCGGTCAAATCCGTGCCAACGATGCAGCAATTACCGCCTTCGATTACCATCATTGATCAAGGTCAAGCCGAAAATATGGCGGAGCTGTTTAGTGGGTTTATCATTGCGATGTCGGTGGGTGTGGTCTGTATCTTAGGCGTTCTTATTTTATTATTTGGCCGTTTATTACAGCCATTTACCATTTTGATGGCACTGCCGTTATCGATAGGCGGCGCGTTTGTGGGTTTGGTCATTACCAATAGTAGTCTGTCGATGCCGTCGATGATTGGCTTTATTATGCTTATGGGTATCGCAACCAAAAACTCAATCCTACTCGTCGATTACGCGCTGATTGCTCAGCGCCGCGGGCTGGCGCGTTTTGAGGCCATTATGGATGCCTGTCGCAAGCGTGCGCGGCCTATCATCATGACCACCATTGCGATGGGTGCAGGCATGTTACCCCTGGTCTTTGGTTGGGGTGATGCCGATCCTACGTTTAGGCGACCGATGGCGGCCGCCGTATTGGGCGGGCTGGTGACCTCAACGCTACTCAGTCTGGTGGTCATTCCAGTTGTTTATACGTTGATGGACGATGTGTCAGGATGGTTTGCCAAATGGCTGGTGCCACATGGGAAGAAGAGAAGCCCACATATTTAACATACTGCAATACACAGTCATCATGATGATAATACACCCCATACGTGACTACCACGTATGGGGTTTTTTGATACATCTCACAACCAAACTGCTATAGAACGTGTATGTCTTTTTACTTATCGTTTAATTGTCTGATATATCAATGCGTTATAGTAATGACATTATCAAACAATATCTTATGATTTGTCGTTAGGAGGCACTCATGACGCTAACTGCCATCATTTTCAGTATGGTCGCCGCCTTATCACTAACCAGTTGTGCAACGCGGCAGGCAGCCAGTACCGACTGGACCCCATATCTCAAATCCATGCAAAAAGGCTGTGATTATCCTAACCCGACAACCAGCAGCTTACCCATACCTTATCAGCAATCGATTATCGATACCGATACACGTATCAAACCTTACAATTCGTCTGATGAGGAGCAACTGGAGCATTTGGACGAAACCATCACCACTTACACGCTAAATAACGCGACCGCCTTTGGTAAACAGCTCTCAAAAATTGAATATCTCAGCGGTTTTGAATGGTCGCATTTAAAGCTGTATTTTGCCAATAACCCACAGTCGCTACGCAGTGAATTCACGCTGCCTGTTGATAAACATGATATTAACACCGTAACCAAAAACGACAGTAGTGGCTATCAAGTGACGGGCGAGGGCTACAAGCATTTAACCTTTGATAAAAAAGACAACAGCATTACCTGTGGGTTTGGGGTGTAGCGAAGAGCAAGGTTTTTAGTGACCGATATATTTGAGCGTTTTCATACGTAAAGACTTAAGCCTCAAGATAGCAGTGCTGTTATCTTGGGGTTTCTTATATATAGAGATGTACTTTATTCAAAAAAACAAGCAGGTCATTTTCTTAACATGAATAAAATTCATCTTATACTAAGTTTATATCGTTTTTATTCATGTTAAAGATTTGCTTAAATACACCCATACAGACATTCAGTGTTATCTCAATTTGTAGGGTAGGAATCACCATGACTAAGCCTTTTGCATGTTCAATCAAGCACATTCGTTTTGATGAAAACTATCAGCCTGCCAGCAGCACGCGCATGACGACCAACTTTGCCAATCTGGCGCGCGGCGAGCAGCGTGAAGACAATCTGCGTAAAGCGTTGACCATGATTAACAACCGCTTTAACGCGCTGGCACATTGGGATAACCCCAATGCCGATCGTTATTCGGTCGAAGTGGACATCGTGTCTGCCAACATGGATATCGAAGGCAATGGCGATGCGTTCCCTGTGATTGAGATGCTGCAAACCACCATCGTGGACCACAAAGAAAACAAGCGCATCAATGGTATGGTCGGCAACAGCTTTTCTTCTTATGTGCGTGATTATGATTTTAGCGTGGTACTGCTAGAGCACTTTAACAAAAATCCAAATGCCAAAGCGCCTGACGACTTTGGCGACTTACACGGCAAATTGTTTCAATATTTATTGAACTCAGAGGCCTACAAAGCCAACTTTAACAAACAGCCTGTGATTTGCTTGAGTGTCTCAACCAGCAAGACCTATTACCGCACCACCAATGTGCACCCTGTGCTGGGCGTTGAGTATCAGCAAAACGAGTACTCCTTAACCGACGACTATTTTCACAAAATGGGCTTAACCGTGCGCTATTTTAAGCCTGAGGGCAGCGCTGCACCATTAGCGTTTTATTTTGCGGGTGATTTGACCAGCGACTACACCGATCTTGAGCTGATCAGCGCAATCAGCACCATGGAGACGTTCCAAAAGATTTATCGTCCTGAGATTTATAATGCCAATTCAAGCGCAGGTCAGGTCTATCAGCCAAGCCTAAAATACCAAGACTACTCGCTGACGCAGATTGTTTATGACCGTGAAGAGCGTAGCCAAATGGCGGTCAAACAAGGCAAATTTACCGAAACGCATTTTATCAAGCCTTACCAAGATATTCTTGAAGCATGGGCGGCCAATTACGCTGTAAACGAGAACGTCGCTTAAAAAATCCAAATATAAAAGCGCACGCTATAACACCTAAAATAGAGACATCTGAAATAGAGAAGATAATACGACATGACTTTATTATTACCAACATCGACCGCTGGCAGCTTGCCAAAACCCTCCTGGTTGGCAGAACCTGAAAAAATTTGGTCGCCGTGGCAACTTGACGGTGAAGAATTGCTTCAGGCAAAACAGGATGCGCTGCTAGTATCGCTACAAGAGCAAGTGCAAGCAGGCGTCGATATCGTCAGTGACGGTGAGCAGACCCGTCAGCACTTTGTCACTACCTTTATTGAGCACTTAGACGGCGTGGATTTTAACCAGCGCGAAACCGTGCGTATCCGCAATCGATATGATGCCAGCGTACCGTCAGTGGTGGGTGCCGTGAGCCGCCAAAAACCTGTGTTTGTAGAAGATGCCAAGTTTTTACGTAAGCATACTGACAAGCCGATCAAATGGGCATTGCCTGGGCCGATGACCATGATTGATACGCTGTATGACGATCATTATAAAAGTCGCGAAAAGCTGGCATGGGAGTTTGCGACGATTCTTAATCAGGAAGCCAAAGAATTGGAAGCGGCTGGTGTGGATATCATTCAGTTCGATGAGCCGGCGTTTAATGTATTCTTCGATGACGTCAATGATTGGGGTATCGCTACGTTAGAGCGCGCTATCGAAGGCTTAAAATGCGAAACGGCGGTACATATTTGCTATGGCTACGGCATCAAAGCCAATAACGACTGGAAAAAAACGCTGGGTTCAGAGTGGCGTCAGTATGAGCAAGCGTTTCCTAAACTGCAGCAGTCAAAGATCGATATCGTATCTTTGGAATGTCAAAATTCGCATGTGCCCATGGATTTGATAGAGCTCATTCGCGGTAAAAAGGTCATGGTTGGTGCAATCGATGTCGCCACTAATGATATTGAAACTCCTGAGGAGGTAGCCGATACGCTACGCAAGGCCTTACAATTTGTCGATGCGGACAAGCTGTATCCCTCGACCAACTGCGGTATGGCGCCGCTGCCACGTGAGGTGGCACGCGGCAAGCTACATGCGCTGAGCGCTGGTGCGGCAATCGTGCGGCAAGAGCTGAGCGTTTAGCAAAACTTAACAAGTTTTGGCTTGTTTAAGCTTATGAGTGGCCTCAGTTAACAAGGTACTTATAGATTTAACGTTTCTCAGGATTGTAGTAATGATAAAAGATATGATTGAAGCCACTGATTTTAGAGATGCCATGGCGCTATTGCCCACGGCGGTCAATGTGATCACCACCAATGGTCCGTCAGGCACTCATGGGTTTACTGCCTCGGCGGTATGTAGCGTCACTGATACACCGCCGACACTGCTGGTATGTATGAATCAAGCCGCGCGCTCACATGGGCATTTTGTGGATAATAAAGTCTTGAGCGTCAATGTGCTTGGTGCCCAGCATGAACACTTATCCAATGCTTTTGCTTCTAAACTAAGCTCAGATGAGCGCTTCGAGCAAGGAGTTTGGACTGAGCTTGTGACAGGCGCGCCTATCCTGAAAGATGCGCTAGTGAGCTTCGATTGTGAGATTGAGCATATTCAAGAAGTGGGTACGCATAGTGTGCTGATGTGCCGAGTGGTCGCTATCAAACCTCCAGAATCCCCAAGCGGGCAAGATGAGAGTTTAGTGTATTTTAACCGTGCTTATCATTACGTCGGTCAAGTTGAGCTTGTATAAGTCATAACTGGCATTAATATAGAGCACTTGCTCAGAAAATAAATCTATATAAGAAGACACTATCCCGTGGAACTACTCATTTTTTTAATCATAGGTGCACTAGCAGGGTTTGCGGCCGGGCTTTTCGGCGTGGGCGGTGGCACCATTATCGTACCGCTGTTATTTATCGTCTTTACCCAAATGGGCTACGATGCCGATACCATTATGCATCTGGCTTTGGGGACGTCGCTTGCGACCATCATCGTCACTTCGATCAGCTCGCTAATGGCGCATAATAAAAAGGGTGGCGTCATGTGGCCGGTCTTTAAAAATCTAGCACCTGGTTTGGCGCTAGGGTGTTTTTTGGGAGCAGGGATAGCAGGGCAAATATCAGGGTTATATCTGCAGCTTATCGTCGGGGTGTTTTTACTGTGGGTCGCTTATAGAATGTTTACCGCTGGTAAAAGACGTACACATATGAGTGATGCGAGTCATACGCCTGTGTTATTACCGTCTAAACCCAAGCAACTTGCGGCAGGTGGTGTTATTGGTGTGGCTTCGGCCATTTTTGGTATTGGCGGTGGCAGCTTAACGGTGCCATATCTCACCCGTTATAATGTGGTCATGCAAAAGGCGGTAGGTACGTCAGCGGCATGTGGTTTGCCTATTGCCATTGCTGGTGCGCTCGGCTTTATGTTCTTTGGTATGCAGCAGCAAGTTGATGCACCCAATACCATTGGCTTTGTGCATATTTATGCCTTTTTGGGCATTGCGAGTATGAGCTTTTTTACCGCTAAAGTTGGGGCAAAAGTCGCTCATATGCTCTCACCGCCACTGTTAAAGAAGTGCTTTTCGGTATTGTTATTCGTAGTGGGACTTTGTTTTCTTTATAAAGGGTTATTTTGAAGATTTGGATTGGTGTGTTTGAAATATGAAGACTAAGAACGATATGATATTGCTTAATATTGAAAATCACGCTTAGTTTAGTAATCTGTTATAAAATGCTACTTTTCTTGCTTGCTGTGACTGCGTCTCCAGAGGCTGCGAAAAATAGCGTTTAATCTTGCTATACCATTTTTATAATGGTTTCACTATAACATCCATTATATTCTTAGCGGTTTTCTTTGGTTTAGAAGCTATTAGACTTGAGACTGTCAGGTAAGCTTCATTAGCTATAGTTAGCTGAATGTAAAACTGTTATGGATTTAAACGCGCTACTGGTATAAATTTTACTTGCGTGCTGCGTTCCCAGAGGCTGCGCAAAATTCAT
>NZ_LNDJ01000078.1 GCF_001444505.1 Psychrobacter piscatorii
AGATTGTTTGAGGTTTTTTTGTGTCTGCGTTTTTTGTCTATGTTCCTTCTAATATAACTACCTCTCGATAAGCATCTATTTTGTATTCGCAATAGTTATAATCATCCAACGGACGTGCAGGTATTTTAGTACTATGGACGCTGACTCATGCGACTCACACTAGCAATCAACGCCACCATTACTACGCCCATGATAATCAAAATACCAGACATCATGTGCGCCGCCTCATAGTTGAGCGCTTCTACTTGCTCGTATATCGCAATCGATACCACCTTAGTCTCACCTGAGATACTCCCCCCTATCATTAACACCACACCAAACTCACCAATGGTATGAGCAAAACTTATCAAACCACCTAAAATAATACCCACGCGCGCTTGCGGTAAGGCTACCTTGACGAAGCGGCGCAGACGACTGGGTTCTAAAAGATGCGCGACTTCCGTGACACTTTGCGGAATACGCAAAAACTGTGCATACACTGGCTGTATATAAAAAGGCAGTGAGTAAATAATAGACCCAACCACTAGACCTTCAAAAGTAAAAATAAGCGGACTAATATTGTGCTCAATCAGCCATTGACCGATACCCATACTTGGACTTAGCAGTAATAATAAATAAAAGCCAATAACCGTAGGCGGGAGCACCAGAGGCATAGCAATAATACCCATAAGCAGAATTTTGAAACGCCCAACTGCCTTCTTTTGACTTGGTTTGGCAAGCCAATAAGCAACAGGGGTCGCAAACAACAGTAAGCATAAGGTTGTGACAGAAGCGAGCTTAATACTCACCCAAAATGGACTGAGCATATCTGACATAAGAGACTGATCGATCATATAATGTCACGGCTCGTTTTATAGGTAGCGTGTCTAGGCTAACGGATTACGGAATGGGCAGGTAGCCTGCTTGCGCGAAGTGCTGTTGTCCTGCATCCGAGCGCAAGTAATCAGTAAACGCCGCTGCTGGGACTGTATTATTGATAACGATACCATCTTGTAAGATGGCTGGATAGGATGCTTTTGGCACAGTAATAAACTGCTCAGGTTTGGCTTTTATCGCAACGAGTTGAGACTGCGCCACAAACCCATAATCCACGCTACCTGTATGGGCGTACTGAAATACTTGACCAATATTTTCTGCCTGTATCAGGCTTTTCTGTGCATTTAATTTGTCATATAGCTTTTGTGATTGCAGATAGGATTTTGCAGATGCCCCATAAGGAGCGAGTTCAGGATTGGCAATAGAAATCTTGCTATCATCTGTGAAACTAGCACTTGTAAACGCGTCAAGAAGCGATGCTGGCGTAAAATCATTCAAAGGTTTTGTGACACTATAGAGTGCAAGCTGACCTCTGGTATAGGTAAACGGTTGTACAGATTTATCACGCTTGTCATCAGACAGCTTTGCCGGAAACTCTTGATTGGCAGACAAGAATATATCATAAGGGGCTCCTGCCTTGATTTGAGCATATAGCTTGCCAGAAGACGCGTAAGTGACTTCGATATCTAAGTTATCTTGATTCGACATATTGCTATCTGTTTGATAGCTATCAATGATATTAGGTAGGACATCAGATAAGTTAGCTGCCGCAGCGATACGTAGTGTTTGGTGCTCAGTTGTAGCAGTCGCCGGTTCTGCATTCGTACTGTTATCTGCTGTACAAGCATTTAATGCCAGTAGCAAACACGCAGAGGTACTAATAGCAGCTAGTGACCTACCCATTATTACTGAGCCATTTAGACGAGTCGTCTTCGTAATACTCTTGCTTCCACACAGGAATGTCGGCTTTGATGGTATCTAGTATCCAGCGGCACGCATCAAATGCTGGATAGCGATGCGCCGACACTACCCCCACCCACACAGCCACATCACCAATTTCTAGCGCTCCGATGCGATGTATAGCAATAGCATGAGTGATCTCAAAGCGCTTTTTAGCCTCTTCTATAATGGCGCGACCTTGGTTGATTGCTAAGTCTTCATAACCGTAATACGTAAGACGATCAACGCTCGTGGCATTGTTATGGTTGCGCACTCGCCCTTCAAAGCAAACAAACGCACCGCAGCTGTCATTGTCTAACGTACTTTTGAGCTTATTTTCGTCAATTGCAATATCGAGTAACGCAAAACCGTCGCGCTCAGCAATAAGATACGCTTCATCGGTACTACGTTTGATGGTCATTGAATGGTTATGGATGTTATCTGTCATTTTTTTCTCTATTTACACTAATTGTGGCGCTATAGCCGCTTATAAATATATACCTAACCACCAGCGACTGGCGTGATAAATACTACGCTATCGCCGTCATTGATTTGATCGGTCCATTTAGCAAAATAATCGTTCACTGCCACCCGTAGCTCTGCTTGCGGACGGCTAAAACGATGCTTTTGGCTAAGCTGTTCATATAGTTCAGTCAATGAGGTGTCTTGGGGTAGTTTGACAGTCTCTTGCTGACAGTTAGCCTCATCTGCCAAACTGGCGAAATACATGACATTAATGTCCATCGTTAATTCGATATCAGCTTTTGTCTCAATAGCACTCATAAACTTCTCCTTTTTTTGCAAGCGTCCTTGCTTAATATGCGATATATCTCTGTACTTTAATGATACTTTTTACGCTAAGCATGGCGATAATCTGACTTGCCACCTGTTTTTTTAATCAGGTGAATATCATTTATAACGATGTCATGTGATAGTGCTTTAGTCATATCATAGATGGTCAAGCAGGCAACGCTCACGGCGGTTAGCGCTTCCATCTCAACCCCCGTTTTGTGCGTGACTTTGACTACAGCACTGACGGTGATACTGCTCAGCGCATCATTATACACAAAGGTGAGGCCGATCTTATCTAGCGGCAGCGGATGACAAAGCGGTATCATATCATGCGTGCGTTTGGCAGCCATAATACCGGCAATATGTGCCGTTTGCGTAATGCTGCCTTTTTTGGTCATCCCATCAGCCGCTTTGATCTGCGCATAAATCTCGCTCGGAAAACGAACTTGCCCAGTCGCGTTCGCTTCTCGCGTCGTTGCGGTCTTGCCACTGACATCAACCATCGTGATGTCACCATTACCATCTAAGTGTGATAAAGCAGATTGATGATTTGTCTGAACGCTGTTACTCATTGATATCGCCTTTTCTTAGTAATCTCTTTATTAGTATTTTTATTATTTTGGTAGCGCGGCACACGCCTGTTCAAACTCTTGAGGCATATTAAAATTGGTCAAATGCTGCCAGTCCTGAGTAAATGGCACGGTTTTTACCATCGGCTGAATAAAGTGCATGACTCGGCGCTGATCACTATCAATATAAGCTTTCAAATCGGGTTCAATAGCTAAATGATACAGCCCTAGTAACGGATATAAATGACTGTCATCTTTTAAGCAAATGACGCGCTTATTAGCCGCTGTATTAATCGCTTGTTGCAATTTCTGCCATAGATCAGTGGCGGGTATTAAGCTGTCACAACTCATCACCAGTAGCCACGATGCGCGCTGATTGTTAGTTGTAAACAGATTATTCGAGCCAGTCAATGTTTGCAATGCTGATTCGATAGCAACCAACGCACCGCCTGTACGAATCTGCTCATCATTATCCGCGTCAAAATCAAAAACGTAGTCAGCAATAGGCATAACGGGCGAACTGGGTTTGTTCAAAGTAGCATCTGAATCAACATAAAAGCCGCGCCCATTATCCGCAATCAAAATAGGAACTTGCAACTCGCTGGCATGACGAACATGATAATTTAGCAGCTGCTCACCTGTCGGCAGAGTGAGCGTCGCCTTTGGTGTTCCCATACGTTTGGATGCTCCGCCAGCTAAAATAACTATACCTGCCAAATTGTCCGAACTATTTGAGCACGCTGTCATGATGCCATTGCCTGTCATTTTTGGTTAAATAGCCGTTATGGCTTAATCATTTATCATCAATTATTTATAAATCAGTCATGACTGGGGTTTTGTGCCAAAAAATGCGGCACAAAGTTACATGGACGAGTACGGCTATCAAACTGCTCTTTTAGGATATTTTCCCACCCTGTACGGCACGCGCCAGATGAACCTGGTAGGCAAAATATACCGGTACCATTGGCCATACCAGCCACTGCCCGCGACTGCACCGTAGACATACCAATCTCGTCTTTTGAGATCAAACGGAACATCTCACCAAAACCATCAATCGACTTATCAAATAGTACGCTGACAGCTTCTGGCATGCTATCTCTAATAAAGAACCCTGTACCACCCGTTGTGATGACCGCGTGCACGTCTGGACTGGCAATCCAGCCACTAATGACCGCTCTAATCTGATAGATATCATCAGTGATCAGCTGACGGTCTGCCAAATGATGTCCAGCCTCGGTCAAGCTATCGGCTAGATATTGACCTGACGTGTCTTCTGCCAGCGTACGGCTATCAGAAACAGTCAATACCGCAATATTAAGAGGGGTAAATGATGCAGCAGGCTTACTCATAAAAGATCCTTTATAGATATAATTTTATAAATGTATTAAAAAAAGCTTATGTCAGAAAAGCGATAGCAAAAACAGCATCAGTTAGCATCACAGTTGAAGTCTTAAAATGCCTTAACCACCGATGATCGAGAGATTGTGCATGATGCCACTGTTCGAGTCATGCAGATGATGATGCTCAGGCTTAATCGGCATAAAGCTATGTAAAGTGTTTACCAGCCCTTGGATATCGTTTTGTTGTAAGTATGGACGAATATCGTAATTACCTTGGTCAAATAAGCACAGATGCACCTTGCCCTGACTACTGACTCGCAAGCGGTTACAAGTATCACAAAAGTGCGCCGCATAAGGGGCAATCATACCAATACGGCCGACATAATCAGGGTGACTGTACTCGACCGCTGGACCATCGGCACTGCCACGCTCGTGTGGCTGCCAACCATGCTCTAACAAATAATCCGTGATGATATCAGACTGAGCATGCTGGGCAAAAAATAAGTCGCTATTGTCACTGGTCTGCATAAACTCAATAAAACGATACGTTACTTGCCTGTCTTTGACGTAGTCGATCGCGGCGATCAAGTTTTCAAAGGCAGTCTCTGCCATCAAGACGCTGTTTATTTTTAGTTTGATATCCGTCGTTTCTAGCAAGGTATCCATATCTGCCAGTATCTGCGGTAAAGTATCAAAACCTGTCATTTTGTGAAAAGTGGCCGCATCAAAACTGTCCATACTGATATTGAGCTGACCAAGTCCAGCCGCTTGCCAGCTGGCTAAGTGTTTACCCAACTTATAAGCATTGCTGGTCATCGCTACTGTTTCAATACCGTCCGTTTGCTTGATCGTGTCGATAATTTCGACAACATCACGGCGAATGGATGGCTCACCGCCCGTAATTCTCACTTTTTTGGTACCTACTTGGGCAAAGCCGCGCACCAATGTCGCAATTTCAGAAACGCTCAACTCATCATCAGGACGTTTGCCTTGATAGCCATTTGGCAAACAGTACTCACAGCGAAAATTACAAAAATCCGTAATAGATAGGCGCAGATACGTCAGACGCCGTGCAAACCCATCAGTTAAAGGCTGATGGATTTGGGTTGCCTGATCAATCGGCATCACTAAATTAGACGGTATATAGCTGTCAGACAGCACAGGTGCTGACGCAGGAGAATACAGTTTTGGGCTGTCTATTTTGATATTGTTGTCATTCATATATTACTGCCATCAGTATTGCTTGCCATAAGCGTTACTTTATTATTCGTGTTTAGCATCCCATTGCTAGATTGCTTTTTAATTTCGTTCCATCGTTTTATAGCAGATTGGCAAACGGTGAATTAGCGATGCAACCAAGGAAACGGCTGTACGGTAACCTCACCACCAGATACTACGTTGCCACTGTCTTTGTCTAATACAATAAAGCAATTGGCGCGGCTCAGCTGTTTTATTCTGTGTGATTGTTGACTTGAAAAGCATTCAACTTGGTAATGACCCGCCTCATCTTGTGACAATACGCCGCGCTGAAAGTCTTTGCGGCCAGGGAACTTTTTGATGTCATTTGTGAGTTTAGCGTTGATCGTTAGCGGCATCGGCTGCTCGGACACACTCGCACCTGACATCTGCCATAATGCGGGTATCACAAACTGTAGCGCGCCCACAACTGTGGAGAGCGGATTACCCGGTAGACCAAAATACAACACGGGCTTATCGAGATTTTTATTTAACTCGCCAAATACGAAAGGCTTACCAGGTTTCATCGCCACTTTATAGTGGTTGATTTGCCCAAGCGTTTCGATCACCGTCGTCAGAAAATCATAATCGCCGACTGAGACGCCTGCTGTCGATATGAGCACATCACAGTCTTGCATGGCTTCGTTGACCGCAGCTGTCGTCTTATCCAAATCATCAGGAATGATGCCATAGTCACGAATGATTATAGGTAAATCCGACAGTAAGCTTTTGAGCGTTGGGGTGTTTGAATTATATATTTGGGCTAGATGTTCCAGCTCATCGCCTATAGCGACGAGCTCATCGCCTGTCGCGAGCACACCGACGACGAGTGGTTGAAACACGCTCACTTCGCTGATACCTAAATTTGCCAGCAAGCTGATATCGGCAGGATTAATTCGTTTTCCTATCTTTAGCACAGCTTCGCCAGACTCAACCTCTTCGCCTTGCGCACGGATATTATCGTTGGTTTCGGCCGTTTGCGTGAGAGTGATGCTGTACGGCTGAGTCTTATCAATGGTCGCTTTGATATCAGCAAAGTTGGTATTCTCTTGCATGATGACCGTATCACAACAGTCAGGGACGACCGCGCCAGTAAAAATACGCACACCCTGCCCTGCTTTTGTCTCACCAGCATAGGCACTGCCTGCTTGAGACTCACCAATGATTTCAATCGTCTTGCCTTCTGACAGCTCACTTCCTTTTGCAATGGCATAACCATCCATAGCAGATAGATTCTGTCTTGGCACATCAAAAGGTGATGCAATATCTTGCGCGAGTATGTGGTTACGACTGTCTAATAGATTACAGGTATTGATGGCTCTGTTGTGAAGCGGAAAATCCACATCATTATAATCATTGATACGCAGCTTTATTGCCGCTTGTAATTCTTCCATGGTAATCATAAAAGTATGCTCTTTTGATCGTTCTCATTATTTGTGATTGAATCTTTATTATTAAAAGCTGTCCTTAGAGTCTATCATTCACAGTATCGATTTTGTTGTATTAACCTTGTTCTGATAAGTTTTGAAGATTGCGAGATCAAGCCAACTCAAATATTTGATGATTATCACAATATTTATTCATTCAATAAATTTCAGCAAAATAAGGCATAGCCTGAGGCAAAAAAAGCACCTTGGCAAGGTGCTTTTTGTAGAGCAAGGTAACATGCTTAATTGATGATTAATGACTGATTTATAATAGCTAAAAGCGATTATGAATCGTGACCTTCATACGGTGTATAAATACCGTCAGCTTACCTCACCAGCCAGCCAATGAAGAGGCGCTATTTTGAGTGATGAATCCATCTGGCGTTTGCCCATTATCCGCCTGCCAGCGCTGAAATGCCATGCGCGTGTTGGTACCTACAATGCCATCAGCCCCTTTGGTATCGTAACCCATGCTCGTCAGACGGCGCTGTAAGTTGGTCACTTGCGTGGTTGATAACGGACGCTCATAGCGGGGCCATGATTTTCGCAGACCACTTTGTCCATCAATCGTTTTGCCCAACAGGCTCACCCCTAGCGCATAACTCGACGAGTTATTGTAAACCTTGATAACATCAAAGTTTGGGCTTAGCAGCAATACGGGACCATCTTTACCAGCTGGCAACCATAGCTCCATCTGAGTATTGGCATCTAAATAGACGTCATCTATCGTATCGACACCCATCGCCGCCCATCTGGCTGCAGGTTGCTTACTCCCCATCAGTGAATAATCAAACGAAGCAGGTACAGTCGCCTCATAAAAAGGTGCTAGACCGCGCACCCAGCCTGAGTTGCTCAGATAGTTGGCAGTAGAAGCGAGTGCATCACCTGTGGCCCAAGGGTTACGGTGACCGTTGCCATCACCATCAACGCCTTGCTTGAGCCAAGTCTCAGGAATAAACTGCGTTTGTCCCATGCCGCCTGCCCAAGAACCATCTAATTGCGACCATGATACGTCGCCACGCTGGAGTAGCGTCGCTAAGGATAATAGCTGAGCTTCTGCAAATTCTTGACGACGACCATCGTAGGCCAGACTGGCAAGCGAGCTTGGCAAATCACTGTTACCTGTGACCGCGCCATATGACGACTCCATACCCCATATCGCTGCGACAATCTCTGCATCAACACCATGCTGCGATTCTAATTGAGACAAAAACGCACGCTGCTCTGCAAACTTGCGCTTACCTACGCTCACACGCCCACTAGAGACAGCAGAGTCCACATACTCCCATGGCATCTTAGAAAACTCAGGCTGTCCTGAGTCTAATGAGATAACTTGCTGATTCAGATAAGCGGAATCGAGTAATCGGCGAATGACTCCCGCATCATAGCCTGAAGATATTGCACGCATAGAAAAGTCTGACTTCCAATCAGAAAAGCTGCTATAGCTTGGCTTTGGGGCGGGCTGCGGCTTAATAACTGGCGCTGGTGTTGGCTTGACCTGCACGGTTTGGGTTTGAGTAATCTCAACGCCACCTTGACGGACAGGCTTTTTTTGCATGGCTTGCTGACTTGTACACCCGACCATCACTAATGCCGGCATAAGAGTGAGGTATTGTTTTTTTAATCTCATAAAAAGTCTCAAACATAAATAAATAAAATGGACCAAAGCCGCCCAGCCATCAGCGACATGCCTCAGTACTAACGCCCAAGTACTGTACGTGGATCAATCGGATTACCATTCAAGCGAACTTGGAACTCCAGCCCTACTTGATTGGTCTGACCACTGCTACCCATCGTCGCGATACGTTGGCCACGCTGTACCGTATCCCCTTCTTTTACAAGCAATTGGCTATTGTGTGCGTAGGCTGTGATGTAGTCATCACTATGGCGGATCATAATCAAGTTGCCATATTCTGGTAGGCCGTTACCTGAGTAAAGCACCGTTCCTGATTGGCTAGCAAGTACTGGATCACCGACATTGCCAGCAAACCACATGCCCATATTACCCGCCGCTGGATCAAAGTTACGCGTCACTGGATTGCGAGTAGGATAATCATAACCAGAGGTCGAATTGGCCGTTGCCTCGTATGCTGGCGTTCGAGACTGGGTTACAGGTGGGGTATAAGTTGGTTGTGGCTGTGCTGGTCTACTATAGCTGTTATTACTCGCTGTGGTCGCTGCACCGCCCTGCCATAGTTTGAGCCATTGCCCACTATAAATCGTATATTTACTGTCCAGATTATTTAGTGCGCCAATCTGACGATAGTTAAGACGGTAGCGCGCCGCAATTTGGCTGACCGTATCGCCACGCTGTACGCGATGGTAGTTAGGGACGCCTTGTGCGTTGGTAATAATCTTAGGACCTGCTTGGTTTGGTGATTGATAAGTAGGCTTGGTTGCACAGCCGACTACAGACAAGGTAGCAACTGCCATAGTGCCAATCAACGCCGCCTTAGCAAGGTGCGATCCGGTCATGATTCTTTTCATACAAGGTTCCTGTTCTTTGTGTTGCTTATCTATTGTTTTATCATCCAAAAGCGCTTGATATCACTCAAAAGCCTCTAGATATTGTTACTACAATTAGCGATCCAGCAGATGATTTATATCACTCGTACAGCAAGCGATATGGTGATTATCACCTATGTCATTGATAATCATATCCTATCGAACTTATAAATCTAGTGCCAAAAGCTTATCCAATGCCCCCGCTGGGGTATGATGTAGACGTACTGGCGACAAACTGATGTATCCTGCCGCCACTGCTTGATCATCCGTCATGCCCGATGTTAATACAACATTTTTTTGATTGGTTGATTTAGCTGAACTGTCTAAGGGTCGCTCATTTTTGTGCTTGCTGTTTTTACATTTTCGTAGAGACAGCCAATACGCATCTCGGCCGCGCGGGTCAATCATATGACGCACGGGCTCAGCGATCTGCTTGTGTCCCAACGAGGTAACCTTTCGCCCTTTGATATCACTGTTGCTATCCATATCAGGAATATTAACGTTTAATACATGATAGGGCAAACTTTTGAGAAACTCTAAAATCGAGGTATCAGTGAGCAATTTGACAATTTCATTTGCCGCCACTTGATAATCACTGGCTGATTCTTGTCCGCCATTTTTTACGCCGCCACCTACCAAAGACGTGGCAATAGCAGGTATGCCCAATAACTGCGCGGTCAATGCCGCGCCAAAGGTACCAGAAAACATCACGTCCTGTCCTAAGTTTGCACCTGAATTGATACCTGTAATAACACAGTCAAAATCCACGTCACGGTATAGCTCATGCAGCGCCAGATGGACACAATCAGCTGGTGAACCATTAACCGCTATAAATCCCGATGGTAATTGATGCGTATGCAATGGCTTTGATACACTCAATGCACTAGCATAGCCACTCTGCTCCTCGTTTGGTGCGACTACCACTACCTCACCGATGGTCGATAGTGCTTGAGACAGTGCCAATAATCCTGGCGCATACACCCCATCATCATTACTAATTAAAATCTTCATGTCAGCTCAGTATGTTTGTGTCAAACCGTCTTTCTAGTAGAAATTTTTGCTACCGTACCATATCTTTATTCGCATAAAAATAGCAACCAAAGGCTAGTATATAAAATAAAAAATTTGGCGATTACTCTTGAAAGCCTTGTGATATCAGTACATTAAAACTAAATTATCTTGATAGTCCGAGCGATTATACCTGAACAATAGATAATCTCGAACCCAGTCTTTGACCAAGAACTGTCTGGCATTTTTGTCTATTGTTATATTATTTGCCTCAAACGGAGTCGAAATGAGAGAAATAAGGCAACGCGTTACAATATGCAACATCATACAACAATACAAACTGATGCGTTTATACTGATGTGACTTCATTGGTATATGCTACTGATATGTTGCTGTAAAATGCCTTTGGCTCACAAGATATCTACACATAAATCAATATTTTATGTGACTTTTGTTTTTTTACCCATTAACATATCACCATCAAATAAAGATAAGCGAGTGTAATACTGAATGAAGAATCAATCGATATTATCTATAGCTTCTGTGATAGCAAAGACCGCCTCAAAAATCGGGCTGGCAGGACTGATAACGTCTGTTGCCATGCTGTCTCAAGCGTCTAATGCTGCAAACAATCCTGCGACTACTATTCCGCTAGATATGTCTGGCATTAATATCACAAAGCATGAAATTGCTGTGATGCAGGTACTATCAGAGATCTGTCCATCAATGCTGAACGGCAATCAAAAACAACGTTTTTATAAGTCTTATACCGTGCAATTGCATGAGCTGATGCCTTCGTTAGAAGATCCAAAAGCAGCGATTCAATATCTGTCAACGCAGCAAGACTATCGTCAGATACTGCAAGGTATTCGTAGCTGGACAATGGGCTTTTCAAAGCAAGAAAATAAAGCACTATGCGAAGATTTGGCGAACGCAGAATATTAATCGCTAAAAAGCGTGTAAGCGTAGAGATCTGTCTTGAGCGCTAGAAAAGCCAGTCATAATTAACGACAATAAACAATGGCCTTGTTCTTTCTGGAGCTCTACTCTCATCATCGTTAAGAACAATACTCTACACTTACCCATTAAGTTTAATGAACAAAAAAGCTTGCTGTCATTCCGCTTATAAACCACAAGCGGTACAGCAGGCTTTTTTGTGGTCGTTGGATTTATGCTGATCAAAAGCTATCTATAGGTTAGTAAAAGCAAACACTTAATACCTACTCGCTTTTCTTTTCATTGGCGTCTGACTTTTTTGCATTTATCGATTCCCCATCGGTTGGCATTTTGCTAAGATAAGGCGTTAATTTTATGTCTATCGTACAGTCGTTCTTGTTTTGATTAATACATTATTTTAGACATGATGTTTAAGGCATGCTGCTTAAAATAATGTATGAAAATTGACAGTGAATACAAGCGATAGATACATTTGGTTCCATGATGCGGTGTAATGATATATGACAGTAAAGCGTGTAAAAAATCAGCTAGTACAGCTGGTAGTTGGTGTAAGTATCTCAATGAGTGCAGTGATGGCAAACGCAGCCATACAACCACCTGAGATGGATAATACCGCCTATGTATTGATGGACTATAATACTGGTGAGATCTTGGCTCAAAAAAATGCGAATGAGTCATTACCGCCAGCGTCTCTGACAAAAATGATGACCAGTTATATCATCGAACAGCGCTTAGCATCAGGCGACCTCAAAGAAGACGACCAAGTACTCATGAGCCAAAATGCATGGTGCCGTGGTAGCAGCAGTCAGTCTTGCATGTATGTGCCAGTCAATAAGACCGCTAGTGTCATCGATATGCTACGCGGTATTATTATTCAATCAGGTAATGATGCGTCAAAAGCCATGGCTGAGCATATCGCGGGTAGCGAAGCATCATTTGCAATATTGATGAATGAGCAAGCGCAAAAGCTTGGTATGGAAAACTCTCATTTCGTCAACTCTACTGGCATGCCTGCTGAAGGGCATCAGGCATCAGCGCTGGATCTGGCCAAACTTGCTCGCGCTATTGTCAAAAACAGCGGTGATTACTACAGTATTTATTCCGAAAAAGAGTTTACCTATAATGGTATCACTCAGGGCAACCGCAACGCCCTACTCGCAACCGATCCTACCGTTGATGGTCTAAAAACCGGTCATACTGATGCGGCAGGTTATTGCTTAGTCGCTTCGAGTAGCCGTGATGGTATGCGCCTCATCTCTGTCATCATGGGCACCAAGAGCCAGCAGGCTCGTGCTGATCAGTCGCGTGAACTACTCAACTGGGGCTTTGGCCACTTCACCACAGTGACCAAAGCACCTGCTGGTCAGTTCGTTAGCAAAGTTCCAGTATGGTTCGGAGAAGCCGATGAGGTAGAGCTGGCAACGGGTGATAACTTACAAATCCTAACCAGTAAAACGCAGAAGAATAAAATCACGACCGTGGTTGATATTCCTGACAGCCTAGAAGCGCCGATTAAGAAAGGTCAAGAAATCGGCAAGATGATGGCCGTTATTGATGGTAAAGCTGTCGCATCTGTCCCTATTATTGCCACTAATGATGTCGCACAGTCAGGATTCTTGAGCCGTACTTGGCAACATATTGTACGCTGGGCGCAGAATCTGTTCTAAGAACTGCTCTATTTTTATAGATAGAGGGCTAGAGCAAAGACTCTCATCATAAGAAAATTATATAATAAAAAAGACGCCTTAAAATTGGGCGTCTTTTTTATTTGTTGTAAAAAAATCTTGGCTTGTTCATGCTTTTTATCAGGAAATTACATCTAACGGGCTAGGCGATTTTAAAAAGCCAAACGTATTTTTTGAGCGTGTTTTAGATCCATACTAACCAACGTTTTAACAAGTCACTCAAAGCCTTGTGCTCATAAGTCGTGCTATGACAGTAATCGATGCCAGCTGCTTTTAAACCATACTCGAAATTATCGACATAACGCGCTTGATGTTGGGGATACCAATATATCAATAACGCACGTTGCACGCTTTCTTCGTTTTCATGTTGGCGAATAAGTTTTGCTAATAGTTCAGCTTTATCCGCGAGCACGTCCTCAGCGAACATCACCATATCGACCTTCTGTGTTCTTATCTCATTCATCACTTGCTGTACGTCCTGGTGACAGATCACCGTAGCGCCCAGATACTCTAGCTCATTGAATAAAGTACCTGTCTCTTGATCATAATAATAAATAATCGTTAGCCCATTTAAGAGCCGCTGCTGGCGAGATTGTTGTTGGTTTGGCATTACTAACGTCAACGTAAACTGCGTCCCTGATCCCAAGGTACTATCAACTTCGATGGTCGCCCCCATGAGCTGCACCATTTGCTTAACCACAGGCAAGCCCACACCTGAGCCTTCATACTGGCGCGTTTGTGACGAATCCACCTGAAAGAAAGGATTGAAAATATCATCAATATGATTGCTATCAATACCGATGCCCGTATCTTTGACACTGATTTTCCAACGATTACTTTTATCAAAATGCGTCAGTTGTGACGTGATCACTACCTGTCCAGTAGGAGTAAATTTAATGGCATTACTGACTAATATGGATAATATTTGTTGGATTTTTGCTGAGTCGCCATAAAGACTGTAATCTACATGATGAATATTACTGGTTAACGCTAAGCCTTGTTGATTGGCTATAGGTTCAAACTTTATCAAAAGATCAGATATCAACTGTAGTGGATTAAATTCATTGTTATGAATTTTTATTTGTCCTTTTTGTATCTGATTTAATTGAATAATATGATCCAGTGACAGCACCAACTTATCACTGCCGTTGCTGATAATTTCGACAGCGTCTTTTTGCTCTCTAGTTAAGGTTTCGTAGTCCAATAACTGTAGCCCGCCCACGATAGCATTGAGCGATGTTTTTAGTTCATGGGTAATCATGCTTTGAAAATTATGCAACTGCACATCAAGCGAGACATCTTTGTTATGTAGTTGCTGCTCAAAGGCAGCAAGCGTATCATATCCTTGCTTGGCTTCTTGCAGTCGACTAAACAAGATAGCCAAGGCTTTTTTTATTTTTGTTAGCTCTTGAAAGTTAAAGCGCTGCGGAATAATAGGTAGCTGCTCTAGCTCTGCGTTTTTGATGATAATACCGCAAACACCATTTAACGCTTCGATATCTTTGACCGGCCAATTCAGCTTTCGGAAAATATATATACCTGAAATAATAGTCAATAGTAATGTGGTCAGCCACAACGGAATAATGCTACGAAACCAATGTGAACGCAGTACTTTCACATCCATGGTGATGTTGATATAGCCAATCAGCGTGTTATTCCTATTCGTGTTACGGATCGATTCATCCGTAACTGATGATGTGCTCATACTCTCAGACAGATCTGTCGCTAACTGCTGATTAGATGTGGGCTTATTGGGTCTGACACTCTCAAAATCTTCGTACTTACTAACGACAGGATGGTTGAAGCTGACCGTATCGGCAAATAAAGCATTTTTCCAGTCATCTAGTGATTGGCTGATATCGTTGATAGGCTGGGATGTGGAATAAAACACAATACTCTGAATGCTCGGCTCATTTTCTAATAAAACATTCACTTGCTCAGCGACGACGTCAGCACCATCTGGTGTCGATGCACTGGTTGTTAGTAACGAGGCTAACTGCTGTATATGCTGATGTTTTTCTTGGTAGTGATGCACCAAACCATAAATAAAAGGCAATACAAAGCCTGCCAGCAGAGCCCAAATTACGGCCTGGCCAACAGAGCGCCAAATGAGTATAGAAATGGTTTGAGACGAACGATTGTTCATATCACTCTACTGAGTCAAGAAAAGTTTTACTTATATTACAGGTATTTGAGAGATGTGATAAGCGAAAGATTGAGGTAATTAACGAGTATACTGAACTGCCAAAAAAAGCACTATATGATTATAGTGCTTTTTTATTTTACCGTGCTGAGCTGCACGATAAAATAAGTCATAGCAAATCATGTGATTAACGAGACTTTTTATCTTTGGTAGTGAATTTCTTCGCACGATTGCGCTCACGCTGACGCAATTGCTGTGTTTTTGCCTTGGTTGGCGTGTCGCTCTTATTGGCGTATGGGTTGTCATTTTGTTTAAAGATGACATTGAGCGGCGTACCTTCAAGCTTAAATACTTGACGGAACTGGTTCTCTAAGTAACGCTGATAGCTCTTAGGAAGCGCGCTGGTTTGATTGCCATGGATTACGATAACAGGTGGGTTATGACCACCGATATGTGCATAACGTAGCTTAATACGGCGACCAGCAATAGTTGGTGGCGGATTGGCAGTGACAGCATCTTGCAAGATTTGCGTCAAGCGATTGGTAGAGACTTCAAACATTGAAGACTTGTAAGCACGCAAGATAGATGGATATAAATTACCCACACCAGTCCCATGTAGTGCTGATATCAAATGTACTTTTACATATGGGATAAAGTTAAAACGACGATCCATCTCAAGCTTAATATAGTCTCTTTGATCTGGCGTCAAACCATCCCATTTGTTGATCGCGACGACTAGAGCACGACCAGCATCAAGCGCATAGCCAATCATGTGCAAATCTTGGTCAACAATACCTTCGTGCGCATCAATGACAATGACGGTTACATTAGAGTCTTCAATCGCTTGCAAGGTTTTGATAACAGAGAATTTTTCTACTTTTTCATCGATTTTACCGCGGCGACGTACACCAGCCGTATCAATCAATACGTAATCTCTGCCCTCACGCTGATAAGGGATATAAATACTATCACGCGTCGTGCCAGGCATATCGAATACCACCACGCGATCTTCACCCAACAGACGGTTAACCAGTGTTGATTTACCAACGTTTGGACGACCAATGATGGCAAGCTTCAACCCTCTTGGCTCTACTATATTCTCTTGCTCAGGCATATCAGCCGTTAGTACTTCAAGCAAGTTGCCTACACCGCGACCATGGCTGGCTGCCATCGGATACGGCTCGCCTAATCCTAGTGCATAGAACTCTGCTGGCGCTGAATCATGGACGCCATCAACTTTATTGGCAACGACATAGACTGGTTTGCCTAGGGTATGCAAAAACTTGCCAATCTCAGCATCAGCACCGATCATACCAGCACGAGCATCAACGACAAATACAATGATATCTGCTTCGTGAATCGCGGTATGCGACTGCTCAGACATATAATCATCGATATTACCGCTGCCGTCATCTGCTTCACCAATACCACCAGTATCCACAACGATGAATGACTTATCTTCATAAGTTGCATCACCGTATTGACGGTCACGAGTCAATCCCGACAAATCAGCAACCAATGCCTGCCGACTTTTTGTGAACTGATTGAATAAGGTGGATTTACCGACGTTTGGACGACCAATTAAGGCGACCACAGGCTTGATACTCATGGGTTACTCTCAGTGAAAGGCACAATGACGGACAGTACAATTATTCTTATGACCACTGATATAACAATAGTAACGAATAGGTCTGCACTTAACCGCAAATTAAAATGAATGATAAAACAATAGCAAAAATAGTAGCTAGCTATTTTTTAGCTAAAAAATAATTGGGACGACTAAATTATATATAGTATATATGGTTATCACATCGGTCGCATAGAGTACGCGAAAGCCTGTACTTAAACAAGCGATTTACACAAGGCACTAAACGCTGACTAAGCAGCGTTTGTGTTTTATAGATAAAAACCCGTGTACTTGCTTATCAGCGCGTTAGCTGCCAGATAGCAACTTGTCCTGACGTGCTTTGAGTCATCAGGCGATTGCCTTGAACTTGCAAGTTCGTCAACGCCCCTTTTGTCTGCACGCGGCTAACAATATTGCCAGTAGCAGGGTCAAATAAATGTACCACGCCGTCAAAATCACCGACTGCAATATAATTGCCAATCATGACAGGATTGGTTAGGTTACGATAAGCCAGTGCCTCACTTTCCCACAATGTCTCGCCACTATTGCGATCATAGGCTACTACTTTACCATCTAGGCTAGTAGCAACGACTTGCTGAGGGTTGACGGCAAGTGCTTTTAAACTAGCAAGCTCATTGACGAACATCACTTGACGTGAGGCCAAATCAATACCTAATAGCTGACCACTATAACTAATCGCAAACAGCTGATTTTTATCCACGATAGGCTTGCCATCGACATCGCTCATGCGCTCAACTTCGCTGCTTCCAGACCCAATGCCAACACGTCTTGACCACTTTGGTAAGCCATTATCAACGGTGACTGCATGCAAACGACCATCAGCAGTCGCCAACAACGCCGTTTCATTATCTAGCAAAGTTGGTGCCGCACTACCGCGCACGCTGATCGCTGGTACTTGCGTCGCAAACTGCCACACTGATTCACCAGTCTGTAGTGATAAGCCATGCAAGAAGCCATCATTCGCTGATAATACCACACGATTATTACTGATAAGCGCTGGGGATAAAACCGACCCTGACAACTGCTGCTGCCAGCGTTTTGCGCCAGTCGTAGTATCAAACGCCATCACTTGACCATTGCGAGTACTCACAACCGCTGTCTGACTCAGCGCATCCAACGCCACGCCGCCTGTGATCTGATCACCGACGTTAATCGACCATAAGCGCTCGCCTGCCTGATTAAACCCTATCAGATCACCACCACGTGATGCCGTAACGATTTGCCCATTAGCATAACCAACTTGCAAATCTAGAGGGTCTTTCTTACTGGCTTTTTTGTTACCTACATCGGTGCTAAACACTGGCTGGAGCACGCTGATCGGTTGCGCAATTTGTACCAATTTTACTGGGTCATTAACCACTGGCTTGATGCCGCGGTTACACCCAATCACTGCAGTGCTCATTACGGCAAGTACTGCCACATGCATGACTGTCTTCTTGATAGTCTGACTACTCAACGTAGTTTTTAACATTTTGCTAGAGCGAATAGATTGAGTCATTATATGTTCTCACTACAAATGAATTATTATTAATTAGTACATTGGCCAACAGCACATTAGTCATTATGACGTCGTATCAAAAAGCATTTAGTCGATTGCTACTGCTCAATACTATCTTAGTGACTTACTGAGCTTAGTAATTTACCGAACTTATTGACTTACTGAGCAGCTTCAACGCTCGTATTTTCTGAGTTTTCAACCACCAATGGCTGCTCAGGAGTAGCTGATTCTTGGATAAGACTGGTGGGCTCAGCAATTGGCTCAGGAGTGATACCCAAGCTTTCCATCTTTAAGGCCAATACTGCACGCGTTTCTTGGCGGCTACGTAATAGCTCCCAAGCATTATTGTAAGACTTAATCGCTGATTCTTTGTTGTCTTGTGCCAAGTAGATATCACCCAGCAGCTCTTGCTGACTGGCTTCAAAAGAGCTTGGCATATCGTTGTTGGCTTCTGACAAGGCCGCATCTGCATCGCCTGTCGCCAGTAACGTCTTGGCATAACGCAGCTGAGTGATTGCCTTTAGACCGGCATCACCCAGATCGATCGCCAGCGCTTGCTTAAATGTCTCAGCTGCCGCCGTAAAATCATCATTATCGACCTGTTGGCGAGCTTTTATCATCAGCGCTTGCCATGCGTATACTGATTCACCATGCGTACTGACTAAAGCATCAATATCTTTGTCTAACTGTATACGGCTCTGTACAAGCGACTCTTGCGCGTCGGCTTCTAGATCTGGATTTTGCGAAGCCAAGCTGACTTCTTCATTCAATCGCTGGATATCGGCATATTGATCAGCGGCGACAGTATCTACTCGCGCATGGTTGTTCTGCCAGTATGTCCAGCCAAAATAAGCAGCCAGTGCCAACAAAATCGCAGTGACAATATAACTACCATACTGCTTTAACGCTTGCATGGAGTTGTCTGCATTCGGCGAATTGGGGGTCAGATCCATATATATTTACCTGATAAAATGTACATTAAATTGCTGATGCCAAAATCAAAACTGCGGCGTTGCAAGACGATTATTTACGAGAAAAGTTATCTTTACTCGATAGCCAGTCTTGTGTGACAGTCTGCTGCTCACCCGTCTGCATGTCTTTGATACTGACGGTATTATCATCCAGCTCTTGCTGTGCGATGATGACTGTCAATGCTGCGCCTGACTTATCTGCCTTTTTCATTTGCGCTTTTAGACTCGTTGCACTTGCCATCTTCACGCGTACATCTGGACGACTATAGCGTAGGTTTTGTGCGTAGCTGATACCTGCACTATAAACGTCAGGATGCGCCACGACAAAGACATCACAAACAGGTGTGTCAGCAATCGGTGCCACGGCTTCTATCAGTAGCAATAAGCGCTCGAGCCCCATCGCAAAACCAATAGCCGGTTCAGATTTTACAGGTTTTTTATCTGACTTATCATCGTTTGTACCTATGGACTTTAATTGTCCAACCAGACCGTCATAGCGACCACCAGCGCATACCGTCGCTTGACTGCCCAGCTTGTCCGTTACCCACTCAAAGACCGTTTTATTATAATAATCAAGACCGCGCACCAGATGTGGATTGATCTCAAAATCGATACCAAGCGCCGTCAGATAAGCTTGAACTTGTTCAAAATGCGCCACACTCTCTGTACCCAAGAAGTCAGCAAGCTTTGGTGCGTCTGCTAATACTGCCTGCGTACTCGCTTCTTTACTATCTAAGATACGTAATGGGTTGGTCGTCAAGCGACGTTTGCTGTCTTCATCTAATTGATCTTTTTTGTCCGTCAAATAGGCAACCAGCGCTTTGCGATAGGCATGGCGTTCATCAAGCTCACCTAGGCTGTTTAACTGTAAGTGCATCTCATCTTTTAGGCCCAGTTCTTGCCACATCAGATGCGTCATTGCAATCAGCTCAGCATCAGCGTCTGGTAGCGCACTGCCAAAGCTTTCGACACCTAGCTGATGAAACTGACGATAGCGGCCTTTTTGCGGACGCTCATAGCGGAACATTGGGCCAACGTACCAAAGCTTCGGCGTGTCCCCACGCAATAAGTTATGCTCGATAACGGCACGTACTGCCCCTGCTGTGCCCTCAGGACGCAAGGTCAAAGGCGTCGGTGGCTCAGATTTATCAGTGAAGCTGTACATCTCTTTTTCAACGATATCTGTCGCACCGCCAATAGCACGGGCAAACAGATCAGTTTGCTCAACGATAGGCAAGCGAATATGCTCATAACCATATCTACCAAGTACATCAGCCAATATCGCTTCTAGATGCAGCCACTTTGCTGATTGATCAGGCAAAATATCATTAAACCCTTTAATAGCTTTAATCATGATACGGTCATGTCCTTAAAATTTAACAGTTATGTCTATTGTTATTATCTACGTATTAACATAAAAAATGTGCTGCCTACCCTTTGTTTACAAAGCAAAAAGCAGATACTTGCATTGCGACTTATTTTACGCGAATAATCTCGTTCTCGCGTTTTTTCGCCAAATCTTCTGCATGGGCGCGAACCATACTTTCTATTTCATCGACTAAATTGTCGGTATCGATAAGATGACTTTTTTGACCCATACGGTATACCAGTGATCTTGGTGCGGCGCCAACGATACCGATATCTGCTTCTTTTGCTTCGCCTGGACCATTCACTTTACAGCCAATCACAGATAAATCCATTGGTTCACGGATGTCTTCCAAACGTGATTCTAGCGCCGTCATCACTTTAATCACGTCAAACTCTTGACGCGAGCAGCTTGGGCAAGCGATAAAATTAACACCGTTCGAACGTATGTTGAGCGATTTTAAAATATCAAAGCCAATCTTAATCTCTTCTTCAGGCTCAGCCGCTAAGGAGATACGAATCGTATCGCCAATACCGTCTAATAACAGACCACCAAGCGCAATGGCAGATTTGACAGCACCAGTACGGTAGACACCTGCTTCAGTGACGCCTAAATGTAGTGGGTTATCAATCTGCGCTGATAGCAGGCGATACGCATCCAATGTCAAAAACACATTACTGGCTTTGACAGATACTTTGTATTGGTCAAAATTAAGACGCTCTAAAATGTCGATATGACGCATTGCTGACTCAAGCATCGCCTCCCCAGTCGGCTCAGTATACTTACGTTGAATGTCTTTTTCTAAAGAGCCTGCGTTGACGCCGATACGAATAGGAATATTGTGATACTTAGCACAAGCAACCACTTCACGCACCTTGGCATCGCTACCGATGTTACCAGGATTGATACGCAAACAGTCAGCGCCGGCTTCAGCCACTGCTAAGGCAATCTTATGATCAAAATGCACGTCTGCAACCAAAGGTACGCTTACCAGTTTACGAATCTCACCAAAGGCTTTGACGGTATCCATCGTCGGCGTTGATACGCGCATCAAATCAGCACCTGCTTCTACGCAGCGCTCGATTTGCGCGACGGTTGCCGCCACATCACAAGTGTCAGTGTTGGTCATGCTCTGTACGCTAATTGGCGCATCACCACCAATCGCAACATCGCCGACATAGATTTTTTTGGTCAAACGGCGGTTAATAGGCGATGGCATTGACATAGATAAATCCTTAAATCAAAAATAGAAAAACCACAGGCTTGTATATATAAATGAGCTTAGACGTATAGTAGTTTTATTAAACGCTAGTAATCATGCTCGATAAGAGGCCAATGATGACTAAGGTACTAGCTCAAAGGTAGCTTGCTTATCCGTTGCATAAGTATCTAAAGCAACCGTTTCTTGATTGAGCATCAAGCTAACATTATCGATATTATCAATTTGTACACTAAATGGTGGCACACCTGATAGGTCATAGTCACCTGCCGTTTGTGAACCGCTGATGAGACTATTACCCGATGCATCCGTGATGCTAACCACAGCATCACCGGTCAACTTCACGTTTAAAAAAGCCGTATCTGCACTGGCAGCACCTAAATTCAACGCAGAGCCAGACGCACCGACATCACTTGCATCATTGCTAATCGCAGCCCCTTGCGCTTGCTCAATAGCAGATACATCTTCAACAGTAGAGACAGGCTCTTGGCTATTTTCTTTACTCGCATTACTCACCATACGGAATAAAAATACTGCCAAGATAATGAGTCCAATCACACCGATGATCAATAGCGGATTAAAACGAATGCGATTGTGTGTATCGCGTTGCAGCGTGCCCATTGGTTGCAATGGTGTATCAGTATTATTGACCGATTTGGCTTTGAGTTCACTGGGGTAAGCGGCATCAAAACTACTCGCGATTTTGGCTGAGTCTAGGCCCAAATATTTGGCATAGTTAATAGCAAAGCCACGAGCAAAGGCCGCTTGCGGTAGTTCAGCAAAGTTTTCGCTCTCTAGTGCTTCTAGATGACGTTTTAAGATAAATAACTCGGCGGCTGCCTCTTCTAAACTGACTTGCTTCGTTTTACGGGCTTGCTGCAACGTGGCACCAAATGATCCCTGAGCGTTAGATTGAGTGTTTGATGATGGGGTGATCATTTCCATGGTGCCTCTGGATTGTTAAGCCAAGTCTTAAGTTGTTTCGCTTCGTCGCTCAATGGATAAGCGGACAAAAGCTGCTGTGCCAATTGCTGGCGAGTTGTAATGTTGTTTTGTGCTGCCGCAAGTTTGATACCTTGGAGGAGCAATCTAGGACTGATGCCCTGCCCTTGTACCAATATCAAGGTCTCGTCATACAAGCGCTGAGCCTGCGGTACACGCTGCTGCTCAAGCAATAAATCTACCAGCTCGATATGAGCAATAATACTATTGCGATTGCCATCTAGGGCCCGCAAAAATGCTTTGGCAGCGGCACTATTGTCACCCAACTGAAGGTATGTACGCCCTAAATTCTCTAACGCACCGATACGGCCTTCGTAACCTAATGAGGCGCCTGCAATCTCAAACTGCTCTGCCGCCTCACGATAGCGCTTCATCTGTGATAAATAAACACCGTAATTATTGTGTGCTTGCACAAAGTCTTTATCCAGCGCGATGGCTTTTTTAAAGTACTGATCGGCTTTTGCAAGATTAATGCGGCTGCCTTCTTGCTGCAACAAAACGCCCATCATATCATAGGCTGGCGCGTAACGGCTATCAGCAGAAAAGGCTTTTTCGAGTTGACGCTGAGCTGTATCGAGCTCATTTTTGCGGATATATTGTGCAGCAAGGGAGGTACGTACACGAGCAATTTCTTGCTGATCTAAGTTGCGGTTACCGCTCGGCCTCGTGGATGTCTGATAAGGCGCAATGCCTGACAAGTCATTGTTTGGTGTACTCTGACAGCCACTTAGCAATAATCCTGCGAGTGCGGCAGCCAGTAATGCGCACTTCGGTGCAGTGATTCGGTTCGTCACCACACTTGCCTTTTTATAAAGGTTAAAAAATGGTTTTTGCTCTACCAACTGATAAAAATTTTTAGAAGTCATCATAGCCGCCATCATAAAACTGTGGTTCAATGCATTCGATCTTCGAGGCATCAGTTTAATAGATTTAGCCCCTATAAGTACAATTTAGTTGTTATTAATTGCTATGTTCTTCAATCTTGACCGTTATTGATACATTTTCATTACCGTTGCGACAGATAAAAGACAGCTAAGCTTCTTTTAGAACAGACGGATATTTATCCTGTCATATGCAAAACGTATCAAACATTTTCACGATCTTTGATGCTTTGTTGCCATGCAGCCGAGCGTCTGGTACGGTCAGCCACTTGTCCGACCAATTGACCACAAGCGGCATCAATATCATCACCGCGTGTTTGACGAATGGTGCAAACAAACCCAGCTTCACTCAGTATATTGCTAAACGCATGAATGCGGTTGTTGCTTGACTTATCGTACGACGCATGTGGGAACGGATTGAACGGAATAAGATTTATCTTACTTGGTAGCCCTTCTAATAGCGCGACCAACTGATGAGCATGCTCATTGCTATCATTGACACCATCAAGCATCACATACTCAATCGTGACGTGCTTTTTATGACGCGGATTGACATCATAGACGTAGTTTTTTGCAGCGGCAATCAGCTCTTCTAGCGGGTACTTTTTATTAATTGGCACCAGCTCATTACGCAGTTCATCATTGGGGGCATGCAGTGAGATAGCCAGTGCTACATCGATATCTTGTGCTAGTTGGTACATTTTAGGTACCACGCCTGAGGTTGACAAGGTCACTCGACGTTTTGATAGTCCATAAGCGTGATCGCTCAGCATCAGCTCCATTGAGCCAACCACTGGTTTATAGTTTAATAATGGTTCACCCATGCCCATCATGACCACGTTGGTGACATTGTTTTCCCACAGGCTATGATCAACGTGTTCTAGACTATCATTGTTATCAGTCATATAAGAGGCATTGGCCACCCACAGCTGACCGATAATCTCAGCAGCGCTTAAATCACGCTCAAAGCCCTGCTTACCAGTACTGCAAAAACTACAATCTAGCGCACAGCCCACTTGTGAAGACACACACAAAGTCTTACGACCATTTAATTTACTGTCATCCGCTGGAATCAATACCGTCTCAACCAATGAGCCGCCCGTCACTTCAAACACCCATTTACGCGTACCATCATCACTATATTGACGATGAATCACTTTTGGTGGCGTAACGCAGGCATTGGCTGATAACTTATCCCGCAATGATTTGCTCAGATTGGTCATCTGCTCAAAGTCAGTGACTCCGTGCTGATATATCCATTTAATCACTTGCGTCGAGCGAAATGGCTTTTCACCGATACTTTTAAAGTAATCGGCAAGTTGCGACTGCGTCATCCCTAATAGATTGGTCTTGGCCTGCGCCTCATCTACTATCTTGATACTAGCCGTCTTGTTAGTGGGTGTGTGTTGGATCGGTGATTGAACAGTGGACATAATAGGTAACCTTTTGGCATAAGCCATGAACGTCGTTATACAATTAAATGATGCATTGAGCAATCCGTTATGAGCGCAAAATTTGTCCTATATAGAATGCAAATAATTATCTATATTGACAATGTGCTGATAAAGGATTGATAACGCTAGTAAATCTAATAATGAGGCAAGCGCCTATGAATTTCAATAAGCAACGACACTGTTATTACATATAACAGCTAAAACGGCTTATACCCATAAGATATAAGCCGTCTCGCGATACTATTTATTAACAATCAATATTGCAAATAATAGCTGCTATTAACGCGTACGTGCACAAACTTCGTCTTCATTGAAGAAGTAGCTGATTTCACGTGCCGCTGATTCAGCTGAATCTGAACCATGTACCGCGTTTTCATCGATGCTGCTAGCGAAGTCAGCACGGATAGTGCCTTCAGCAGCTTCTTTAGGATTGGTTGCGCCCATGATTTCACGGTGCTTAGCGATAGCATTTTCGCCTTCTAGTACTGATACCAATACTGGACCTGAAGTCATGAATGATACTAGGTCGTTGTAAAATGGACGCTCAGCGTGCTCAGCGTAGAAACCGCCTGCTTTTTCGTCATCAAGTTGTAGCATTTTAGCGGCAACAATTTTTAGACCAGCTTGCTCAAAACGATCATAGATAGCACCAATGTGGTTGCCAGCAACTGCGTCAGGTTTGATGATAGATAAAGTACGTTCGTTAGCCATGAAAAGCTCCTAATGGATGAGTGGGTTAAAAAATTGAACTAAAATAAGAAATGAAATAGCAAAGAAGTCGCCTTATCACGAACCTCTCATTTTATCTCCGACTACTATATTGGCTTAGACTTATTGAAATGGTTCATGATTTATCAATATAAATATAAATTCAAGACAGACCAAAACAGAATTATTGCTTATCAAAACGTGAAAAAGGACTCCACCTGATGTTAGGGTGGAATTGAATTTCGCCTAGCGTTTCGTTTATTATATTATATCTTTACACAAATAATATATTGAAATAAATTATTGTAAACTTTAGAGTTTATATTATATCAAAAAAAATGAATCGGCGTTATGAAAATCAACAAAGCGTATAAAT
>NZ_LNDJ01000079.1 GCF_001444505.1 Psychrobacter piscatorii
CTCTACCAACTGAGCTATTGGAGAATAGGTTGTAAGTAACTAATCGCTTACAACGAGCCTTAGAAGTCTCTAACGAGTTCTTGCTAAGTGGGGCGTATTCTAGCAAAGATAAAAAATACGTCAAGCGTTTTTTTTCATAATTCGTAAAAAATATCATTTTAATGATGAGAGAGAGGGCTTTTACGGATAAATAGCAAAAACAACCATAAAAAAGACGCCGCATAGAAACTACGCGGCGTCTTTTTTGTTAAAGCAATTATAAAACTAACGATGCTGTGTGACTTATTTGGCAACGTCCAAGTCAGCAACGGCTTTTTCGATACGTGACAAGGCATCTTGCAATGTGGCTTCATCAGTCGCGTAAGAGATACGCATATAGCCACCAAGACCGAAAGCATCACCAGGTACGACTGCGACACCGACTTTTTCTAGCAACCACTCTGAAAACTCAGTACATGATGATAGGCCAGCGGCTTTGATGAGTGGCTTGATTTCAGGATACACATAGAATGCACCATCAGGGCGCAAGCAAGTGATCCCTTTAATGGCGTTTAGACCATTAACAACTAGGTCGCAGCGCTTCTCAAATGCCGCTACCATTGGCTCAAGTACGCTCTGATCGCCACTGATGGCTGCTTCTGCAGCGACTTGGCTGATGGAGGTTGGGCATGAAGTAGACTGTGACTGTACTTTTTTCATCGCGCCGATGAGTTTGGCAGGGCCGCCAGCGTAGCCAATACGCCAGCCTGTCATCGCATAAGCTTTAGACACACCGTTTAGGATAATGGCACGGTCTTTTAGCTCAGGCGCGGCATTGAGGATATTGTAGAACTTATCACCCGTCCAGCGGATGTGCTCGTACATGTCGTCTGATGCCACATACACGTGTGGATGCTTTTTCAATACTTCAGCGATGGCTTTTAGCTCGTCCAAGGTATAAATCATACCAGTCGGGTTAGAAGGGCTGTTCAATACCAACAGTTTGGTTTTTTCAGTGATGGCGTCTTCTAGCTGCTCAGCGGTGATTTTGAAGTCTTGTTCAGCGGGGCATTTTACGATGACTGGCACGCCTTCTGCGATGATAACCATATCAGGATAGCTCACCCAGTATGGTGCTGGGATGATGACTTCGTCGCCAGGGTTGATAAATGCTTGGGCAAGGTTAAAGAATGACTGCTTACCACCGACCGATACTAGGATTTCGTTTGGCTCGTAGCTGATGTCATTGTCGCGCTTGAATTTCTCTATGATGGCGGTTTTTAGCTCTGGCGTACCATCAACAGCGGTGTATTTGGTGAAGCCCTCATTAATGGCATCGATTGCTGCTTTTTTGATGTGGTCAGGGGTATCAAAATCAGGCTCGCCTGCGCCCAAACCGATAATATCTTTGCCAGCTGCTTTTAGTTCTTTTGCTTTATTGGTAATCGCTAGCGTAGGAGAGGGTTTGATGCTATTGACGCGGTCAGACAGTTGCAACTCGCTCATGAGAGATCCTTTTTTATATGGGAGTGGGATTGGTAAAAATCGATATTAATTATATAACGCTTTTATCACTATCAGGACAAGATATCAGGCATTTTAGACAATCACCTCATTTTATCGTGAAGATAGCCACAATTCGATCATAAATGAGACGCTCATCCATGTCTGCGCGGCTATTTTAATATTGTAGCATGCTGATATAGCGCTGTCTTATTACCCCGATAACAAAACATTGCGGACCGTCTTGCAGTATGACTCACTGTATAAATATGAAGACCACAGTAAAGATAAGATGCTTTTGTTGTGGCAATTGCGAAGACACAACAATAAACCTATAGCCGACCACTATAACTATTTAGGTTTGTTAAATAAGATGGCGTATAGGTTAATAAAAACAAGCCATATAACAGAGCACAAATACGCTCAGATGCAAGCTTGCATCCGAATTTAAAGACAGATCTATTCAGCTCTTTGTTGAGCGATACGCTTTTCATATTATAAGAACATTTAAAAAGGATATTCACGATGACAGATTCTGCTGAAAAACAACACATTCTTATTACTGGTGCGACCTCTGGTATTGGCAATCAATTGACCAAGGATTATCTACTAGAGGGCTATACCGTGTATGCTGTCGGCCGTGATGACGAGGCGCTGGCTGAGCTAAAATCGCTCGGCGCAGAGACGATTGATTTGGACCTGATGGATCGTGAAAAAGTCATTGCAGCGTTTGAAGAGGTCGATACCATTGATTTGGCGATTTGCGGTGCTGGCATGTGTGAGTATTTAGATATGCCAAACTTCGATAGCGAAGTATTTATGAAAGTGATGTCAGTCAATATGGGTACGTTGTCTCATGCCATCGAAGGCGTGCTACCTAAACTTATTGCGTCTAAAGGTCGCCTAGTCGGTATCGGTTCAGCGTCTGCTTACGTGCCGTTTGCCCGTGCTGAAGCTTATGGTAGCTCAAAAGCTGCTATCCATTATCTGATGAAAACATTACAGATTAGCCTTGCACCACACGATGTGTCGGTCAGCTTGGTCGTACCGGGTTTTGTCGAGACGCCGATGACTGAGCAAAATGATTTTCCTATGCCGTTTATCCAGACACCAAAGCAGGCCAGTCAAGCCATCCGTGATGGCATAGAAAGCGGGCACGAGGTCATCGAGTTTCCCAAAAAACTAACGATGCCACTAAAAGCATTGGGCACACTACCTGATTTGGTCTGGCAGCAAGTGAGTGAGAAACTCAATAAGAAATAACTTACTGATAAGCAGATCATCCACGATAACAACCGCAAAAATATAACAGGGAATGCCTTTATGCCGTTTATTCGTTTCAAGCGTGCAAATAACCAAAAAACTACGGACAGCAATGATGCCAAAAATGCTGACCATCAGGCAGCGCAAAAACGTATCGCCATTATTGGTTCGGGTGTGTCAGGGCTGACTTGTGCGCATTACTTAGGCGCGCAACATGAGGTGACCGTTTTTGAGGCTAATGACTATATCGGCGGGCATGTAAATACCATTGATGTGGCACTACAGGACGGCAAAAAAGCAAAGAGTAGTAACGTAGAGAGCAGCGCCATAGATACCGGTTTTATTGTTTTTAATGAGCGTAGTTATCCCAATTTCTTCCGTTTGCTCCACGATCTGCAAGTGCCATTTCAGGCGACGGATATGAGCTTTTCTGTCAAAAATACCGCACGTCGTTTTGAATACAATGGGCATACGCTCAACACCTTATTATCGCAGCGCAAAAACGTACTTAATCCGAAGTTCTGGCAATTTATCAAAGATGTCTTGCAGTTTAATAAGCACATCAAGCAGCTACGTCAAGAGTATGATAGTGCGCGTGCTGCGGGGCAAGACATTAGCGGACTTACTGAGCAGACACTCGGTGGTTATCTAGCACAAAAAAACTATGGTCAGCTGTTTACTGATAACTATCTGCTGCCAATGGTCTCAGCCATTTGGTCAACCAGTCTGGATGAAGTGCAAGATTTCCCACTCGTGTTTTTTGCACAGTTCTTTGACAATCACGGCTTACTTGATGTGGTTAATCGTCCGCAATGGTTTACGGTCAAGGGTGGCTCAAAAGAGTACGTTAATAAACTGATTCCACGCTTTATCAAAGCAGGTGGCAAAGTGCGAGTCAATAGTCCAGTACAGTCTGTGACACGTGATGGTGAGCAAGTGACTTTGACAGTACAGAATGCTTTGACAGTGCAGGATAAAGGTAACGCTGACAATCGTAGCGAAAACCTTGTATTCGATGAAGTCATTTTTGCCTGCCATGCAGACACCGCACTGAAGATTCTAACAGATGCCAGTACCGATGAGTCCAAGGTGCTGAGCCATTTCCGCTTTACCAAAAACACGGCTGTATTGCATACCGATACGAGCGTCTTACCCAAGAAGCCACTGGCATGGGCAAGCTGGAATTACCTTATTGATGAAAAACCTTCAGACAATGTGACAGACAAGAATCAAGCTGGCGTAAATACACAAACACCTGCAAAACCCGTGCTAACGTATCATATGAATATCTTGCAACGTCTGACCAAGAAGCATAATTATTTGGTCACATTGAATCATGAGATAGATGATCAGCAAATCGTTAAAAGTATTGATTATAGCCATCCAGTGTTCGATCTAAAGATGATTGAGGCGCAAACCAAATGGTCAAGTATCTCTGGCATTGGGTTGCATACGCATTTTTGCGGAGCATATTGGTTTAATGGCTTTCATGAAGATGGCGTACGCAGCGGTCTACGTGTGTGTCAGGCGCTCGGTCATGATATCGATATAAAAGATGAAGTTGATCCAGCGCATTTGCCTGCTGCGGATAGCGCACATACGCCGTTTCGTTATAAAGACTTGCCAGTAAAGGCTGACACAAAGGCACGTACCCTTGATAAGTGTCAGATTATCACTGCGACTACTAATCAGGAGCTGGTTGAGTATGCTGAGCGCTTACAGAGTGCGGCTGATGATAATAACCAAAATAAAAAACGTGGTTTATTTGCTCGCCGTAAAGCCAAATAGCCTTGCGAGCAATATTGCAAATTGTTCTATCATCATGTGCCTTTACCGAAGAGAGTGTCTATGACCGTGTCCACCAAACCTACTAATGATATGTTACGTCTTGAGCTAGCTTGTGATACTACTGCATTAGCGCATCAATTGCTTGAGGGCACGACATGGCATAGCCGGTTGCTACCTAGTGTGAATAAGTTTGTTTATCCGTATCGCTATTGGGGCATCAATATCAGTGCATTGGCGGCAGGACAGGCACTGCCAGAAGTAAACACGGCAGCTTTGAGTGACCATAAGGTTTTAGGCGTATCACACTTGAGCAAGGTATTACCAAAGAAGTTATTGGCAAAGGGATTGCCTTTATTTTCAGCCAAGACAAAGGCGCTACAACAATTTTGCCCTAATGATTATCTAGAGGGTTTCAATAGCCTAAGTAGCAATGAAAGCCTAAATGACAATGAGAACATAAGTGACAATGAGAGCATAAATAGCAACGAAGATATTGATAATGACCTACCGTCTAATCAAGCGCTAAAGCAGCGTCTGAGCCAAGCATTTATCAAACATGCAGGTAGCAGTCCTACAGGAGATATGTTGGGATTACTTGTCTGCCGTAATGCAGGTATGTATTTTAGCCCAGTTAATTTTTACCTAGGGTTTAATGAGCAGCAGACGCCTACGCACTTATTGGCTGAAGTATCCAATACACCTTGGGATAAGCGTCATTACTATGGGTTTTTGCTAGAAGGAGAGGAGACTGAGTTTTGTCATGATAAAGACTTTCATGTGTCACCTTTTAATCCTATCGATCAGCTATACCGCTGGCAGGTGACGATAAAACGTACACAACAACATACGATAGATAATCAATCAAATACGGGCTTGCAAGTTCGTATCGCTATTGATATCAGTGATGAGCGTGGGGAGGTCCTAAAAACGGGTATAAAGATATCAGGGGTGCCGCTGACAGAAACCACCGTTCGCAATAGCTTACGAAAAAACCCACTGATGAACATGACCTCGTTAGCACGTATTTATGGGCAAGCCTTTAAACTCTATGCGATCAAAAAGGTGCCTTATATCAATTATGATGAAAAGCTAGCCGACAGTGATCAGAAAACATCTACCTCTTTAAAAAGCGAAACTTTAAACGATTGATAATCTAGAAATGCAAAAATCAGCAACACATTTTATATAGTCAATTTCAAAATAAAAGAACCTAGACAAGGACAACCATACGATGTCAGTACGACCGACCGACCGAGCACCAGTGACAAAATTAGAGAAATTAACTGCTCGAATGAGTAGAGTGATTAACGAAAGTGCCGTACTACAACCAGTAAGTGACGGCGTGAATCATATTGCTCGTAAACTGATATTTCGTGCATTACAGCACATCCAGTTTGGCAGTCTTACTTTGATTGAGACCTTTGGTGAGCAAACAGCAAAGACAACTAGCTTTGGCAAAGTCGCTCCTCAGGTAGCAAGTAGTTCAGCAGTAGGTCGACATTCTCTAAACGTCACGTTAGAGATTCATGATAGTGCGGTTTATCGTCAACTGCTGCTTGGTGGCTCTATCGCTTTGGCAGACAGTTATATCGATGGCGAATGGGACACGGATGATTTGACGGGCCTGATCCGTTTGGCGGCGCGTAACTTGGAAGTGCTTAATAAAGTAGAAAACCGTTTTGCGGGCGTTAGTAAAGCATTTGAGAAAGCAAAGCATCAGCTACGTGGTAATGACAAATCTGGTTCTAAATCCAATATCCTAGCGCATTATGACTTGGGCAATGATATGTATCAGCGTTTTTTGGATGATACGATGATGTACTCGTCAGCCGTATATCTGACGCCTGATGTGACGCTTAGCGATGCTCAGCAGCACAAGCTGTCGCTAATCTGCCAACGCCTGCAACTCGATGCAGACGATCGTGTGATTGAAATTGGTACAGGGTGGGGCGGATTCGCTATCTATGCAGCTACTCATTATGGCTGCCATGTGACCACCACGACTATCTCTGATGCCCAGTATGATGAAGCGAAGCGACGAGTCGAAGCGGCAGGATTGTCTGATAAGATCACGCTTCTTAAGCAAGACTATCGTGAGCTGACGGGAGAGTACGACAAACTGGTCAGTATCGAGATGATTGAGGCGGTGGGACATGAGTACTTACCAACATTCTTTGCCAAGTGCAATAGCTTGCTCAAACCAACGGGTCTTATGGTATTGCAGGCCATCACTTTTAATGATCAGAATTATCAAGACTATATCGATTCGGTCGATTTTATCCAGACACATATATTCCCAGGGGGCTGTCTGCTATCCAACCAAGAGCTGACGACACAGTTTACTGAGCAGACGGACATGGTCATCAAGCAACTACATGATTATGGCTTTGATTATGCATATACGCTGCGTGATTGGCGAGCTGCATTTATGGCACAGCGTGCAGAGATTCAAGCGCTTGGCTATGACGATGCCTTTATCCGCCTATGGGCGTTTTATTTTTGTTACTGCGAAGGGGGATTCTTGGAGCGTACCATCGGTGTGGTTCAAGTCACTGCGGTGAAGCCTAACAATATTGACACACTGCATTTTTCCGATTTACCAAGTGCGGTCTTAAAAAACGAAACGGTTTCGAACGATGAGACGGTCTTTAATGACGCAGATATGGCAGACACAGCGACAGTATAAGTTAAGTGATATAGATACGGCTTTTTCATAACACTTATATGGTCTCATACTGTATAGACAGTTTGAGACCCTTATGTTGAGAGGTTGTATATTGAAAAGTTTTACATTGAAAGGTTCTATGATGTTTGCAGGGCACGCTTATCAAGTAGACCTGAATAGCGTGTTACCGCTAATGCCATTAAAGAGATAACAGCACCGATCCAAGCTGTATCTTGCAGTGACATATTTTCAACCACGCTACCACCGATGACTGAGCCCAGTGCAATACCGATATTAAATGCAGCAATGTTCAATCCAGAAGCGACATCGACAGCGTTCGGTGTATATTTTTCAGCTTGTTTGACCACGTAGATTTGTAGGCCCGGTACATTACCAAAGGCAAAAGCACCCCATACCAAAATAGTGAGTACAGCAGCGATCTTGGATTGCATAGTAAAGGTGAATAATAAAAGAATGACACTTAAGGCGCTAAATATAATGCTAAGCGCACTAATAGGGCCACGTTTATCTGCAAGTTTGCCGCCCCAGATATTACCGATAGCAACGGACACGCCATATACGAGCATGATAAGACCGATGGCTGATGGCGCAAATTTGGTTTGCTGTTCTAAGATAGGTGCTAGGTAGGTAAATGCCGTAAACGTACCGCCATAGCCGAGAATAGTCATTAGATAGACCAGTAGTAATTGCGGTTTTACAATGACTTGTAATTGCTCTTTGAAGGTTGCAGGGATAGATTTTTTTAGGTTTTTTGGTACTAATATCGCGCTACCAATTAAAGCGATTAAACCCAGTGCTGAGACGACCAAAAACGTAGCGCGCCAACCGAAATGCTGTCCAATCCATGTACCAAGGGGGACACCAGTGACGAGCGCCACAGTGAGTCCGGTAAACATAATGGCAATTGCACTGGCTTCTTTTTCTTTACTGACAAGGCTAGTAGCAATCATGGAACCAATAGAGAAAAACACACCATGTGCCAGACCAGTCAAGATACGGGCAAGTATTAAGGTTTCATAACTGGGTGCTTGCCAAGCCAGCAAGTTGCCGATGACAAACAGACCCATTAGGCTCATCAGTACTATTTTACGATTCCAGAGACCAGTGAGTGCAGTAAGGATAGGGGCACCGATAGCGACACCAACGGCATATAGGCTGACGAGCAACCCTGCTGAAGGCAAGCTCACGCCCAAATCGGTGGCAATAGTTGGTACTAATCCAACAATGACAAATTCGGTTGTCCCAATTGCAAATGCGCTTAGAGTAAGCGCCCATAAAGCGAGTGGCATAACGACATCCTAATAATTAAATGATGCGCGTAGTTTGACCGATTTATAGTTTGCAAAAAACAGCACAAATGACAAAATACCTTTGTTAATTTTGTAAAGGTCATCATGATGATGGGACATGCTAAAACAGAAGATATAGAGATATTTTTGACCGTAGTGGATACGGGCAGTTTTACTGGCGCTGCCAACTTGCTGAATCAGCAAGTCGCTAAAATATCTCGTGCGGTGTCCAGACTCGAAGATACGCTGCAATGCACGCTATTAAATAGAACGACACGGCGCTTAGAGCTGACGGAGGAAGGGCATGTCTTTATTATATATGCGCGTGAGAGTTTAAATACGTTATATACCGGTGAAGAGGCAATTAAGCTGTTAAAACAAGCGCCGAGTGGGCATCTACGAATTGACGCTGCGAGTCCGTTTGTATTGCATCAGCTGACGGCTTTGGTTGGTGAGTTTGTGCAGCAGTATCCGCATATTACGCTTGATTTGACCTCGCATGACAATATCATCGACTTGCTTGAGCACAAGACGGATCTGGCTATCAGAATTGGCGATTTAAAAGACTCAAACTTGCATGCGCGTCTATTGGGTAAAAGTCAGCTGCGGCTAGTAGCCAGTCCTGAATATTTATATCAGCATAATGAAGTAGCTCATATTAATGATTTAAGCACTCATAAATTAATTGGCTTTAACGATGCGTCAAAGCTAAATAGCTGGCCACTAAAAACACCAGTGAAACTGAATTTTCATATGACTGGCAGTAGCGGCGAGACCTTGCGTCAGCTGTGTTTAAATCATCAAGGTATCGCTTTACTGTCACATTTTATGATTGGTGACGATTTGAAATCTGGACGATTGGTTGAGGTGTTGCCTGAGGCGATAGTAACACCAAACAATCGCGAATCCATACAGGCGGTCTATTACAAAAACAGTGCCGTATCATCGCGTATTTTAGCATTTCTAGATTTTATTCAGCCACGACTGACATTATAAGTTTTATCCGTTTTTATTCATTTTATAAGGGGCATTATCATGGGTTATGTTTTTATTTATCTCGCCGCTGTGGTTATCTTTCTAGGAGTGGATGCTGTTTGGCTGACGACCATGAAAGGGGCTTTTTATGAGTCGCGCATCGGTCATCTATTGGCGGATGAGCCAAATATGGTAGCCGCTGGTATCTTTTATATGTTTTATATCTTGGCACTCTGCATATTGATTCTATATCCACAAATCAAAGCAGGTGCAACAGTTGGTCATATTTTCTTACTTGGTGGTTTGATTGGTCTAATGGCCTACGGTACATATGACTTTACTAGCTTGGCACTATACAAGGGCTTTACGTTAGATACCGCACTCGTTGACTTTGTATGGGGCGGTGTTTTGACCGGTTCGGTCAGCGCGATTGTCGCTTGGCTGGCTTATCGTTTTCATTGGTTGAGCTAACCAAGATCGCCCTTATTCATAAAAGCTGGCCTTATATAGCTTTGATTTACATAACCTAGACCGATTAGAGACATAGGGCTGTTTGCGCTATTTGGTGTCCTACTGTATAAATGGTAGGCACAACAAATAAGTGTCAAACCATTTAAGGAACGTTATGTCGCAATACAATACCAGCTCGACTGCCAAAAAAGCCCCACTGAAACATGAACTATATATGTCGATATTGATGACGCCTGATATGGCAAATTTTATCGGTAATGTCCATGGCGGTGATTTGCTAAAGATGCTCGATCAGGTCGCTTACGCTTGTGCCAGTCGTTATAGTGGTAGCTATGTCGTGACATTGTCCGTGGACCAAGTTATGTTTCGTGAGCCTATTTATGTGGGCGAATTAGTAACCTTTGCAGCCAGTGTCAATCATGTGGGAAATACCTCAATGGAGATTGGCATTCGTGTTGAGGCAGAAGATGTGCGTGCTCGTACCGTGCGCCATACCAATAGCTGCTATTTTACAATGGTTGCTATCGATGATAATGGCAAGCCAACTCCTGTCCCTCCGCTTGTCATCAAAAATAAATTACAGCAATGCCGAGCCGATGCTGCAAAAGAGCGAAAAAAACTGCGTATGGAAAGCGCACATCGTCCCAGCTGTGACCTCGAAACAATGAATAGCAAGTTTGATGAAGTTGAAGATATTGCTAAATAAGCTAGCAATTTTAATTATCAACTTTTAGCTGACTAATAACCAACACCTTATACAACGACTCACTAAAAAGACACTGATATTGTAAAGCGCTTACTTTAAGCTGATAGGTATTTCAAGCCATTCGTCCATGGTGAATATATTCACTATCAACATGTTATTCCAGTGAGTTTAGTATGAGTCTAAAGCCATCCGTTGGTAATCCCCAACATCATTCGTCAGCTTCTTCTAAAGTGCCGAGTCATCGTGCGCGTGGAGTTGGCAACCTGACAACCTTCAATGATCCTGAATTAAAGCATACCCTTAACCAAAGTCCTGAAACCAACGATGAGCACTCAGGCTCGCTCATTACGGTGTTGATTGCCGTTGGTGCCAATCTCATTATCGCCATTGCAAAAACAGTGGCCGCTTTTATAACAGGATCTGCTTCCATGATTGCTGAAGCAGCTCATTCATGGGCGGATGCGGGCAATGGTACGTTGCTGATTGTCGCAGAAAAAAAATCTGTTAAACCTGCTGATAAGAGCCATCCATTAGGCTATGGCAAAGAATCCTATGTCTGGTCAATGATTGCTGCTTTTGGTGTATTTACGGCAGGCTCGATTGTGTCTATTTATACGGGTATTAAAGAGTGGAATGCTACTGAATCTGAGACCAACTATACGATTGCTTTTATCGTTTTAGCGGTAGCGTTTGTACTTGAAGGATTTTCATTGATTCAAGCATATAGACAAAGTAAAAAGCATGGTGAGGCGCTCGATATTAGCGCGCTTGGCTATGTGGTAGATACCTCTAATCCTACCTTGCGCGGTGTGTTTTTTGAGGATTTAGCTGCCGTTATTGGCTTGGTGGTTGCCGCCGCCGCTATGGGCATGCATGCCTATACTGGAGAGGCTTATTGGGATGCGCTTGGTTCTATCATTGTAGGCTTGTTACTGGGGGTGGTCGCGATATTTTTGATTAGCCGTAACCGTGATTTTTTGGTGGGGTATAGAGTCACTGACCGTATGCACGAATACGTCTTGAGCGAATTACTCAATCATCCAGATATCGATAGTGTGTCCTATCTACACTTAGAGTGGGTTGGTCCTAAAAAGATCTTTATGGTCGCCGCAGTGGATATCGCAGGCAATCAGAAAGAAGAACATGTCGCTCAAAAGTTTGAGGAGATTGAAAACTTGTTCCGAGATAACCCTGTATTCCAAGAGGCAATTTTGACACTATCGGCACCAAATGCTGATATTCTGAAATTAGAAGATATTTGAGCTATACAGCAAGTCAATAAAAGAGAATACAGTAGACGGATTCATTGACAGCAGGTAGATTGTTAAATATTCGATACGTCATTCATTGTGTAAGACACAAAAAAGCCGTCAGTAATGACGGCTTTTTTTATTCGTAATTATGAGTCTAAAATACCCATTAATTCACGGATACTTATTTCTTTGGCGCATTCGCACCGATGAACCAAGCATCTTTATCGATGATGCGACTAGCTTCAGTGAATAGGTCAGCGGTATCTTCATCACCGGCGTCGCCAGCAGTAGCAATGGCTTCTCTTAATGCCTCTGCTACTTTTTTGTAGCGGTTAGTTAGCTCGCGTACGTGTTGATCTACTTCAGTAATATCAGTTGGGTAATCATCTAAGATAGACTCTTTTACCACACGACTTGCCAGACCGTTTGGTTGACCACCCAAAATCACAATGCGCTCAGCGATAGTATCTGATACTTCAAGGATACGATCTGATGTTTCGTCTAACAACTGATGCACACCGATGAAACCAGTACCTTGTAGGTTCCAATGACACTGTTTGCCATCTAGGGTTAGATCAATAACGTTTGCTAAGTTAGCATTTAACAAATCAATCATTTTTTTTGCGGTATCGTCTGAAATTCCACTTGCGTAACGTTCTCTCATATCTTACTCCGTTATTTATTTAAAATTATTATATTGAATGAAAATCTCAATGTATTGTTATTAGTGTTTTACTCTTACCTGATGACAATCAGTCCAAAATAAATATCAGAAATATCTCTATCAATCGGCTGATAAGTCACCTACTTGTTAATTCATGATCGATAATAGCAGCTTAAATCGATGTTGGAACCCCTAAGTGTTAGGCTTTGTTAGGTGGTCGTGTAATGGGTTTGTTAACCGTGAAAATCTTTGTAAATTTATCAAAATCTGTGTGCGTTTTTTATAACAACGGCAGGTTTATTTATCGATAAATAGTATCTTTACAGACTTATATTTTGTGTAGTGCGATATGGCAATATGTATAAGATAAGACTCGTCATTATCCGTTAAAAAGCCTTTAAAAACCGCTGCTCAGACTCCATATTGTTATAAACTTTAATAAGAAGAAAATTACTATGAGAATGCCTGAACCGCGCTCATCGCGTCAGTTAAACCAATTGGCCACTCAGCTCCAAGGCGAAGCTGAAATCAGTGGTGTCAATGCGTCTGGGACGAAAATATCCAGCCGTGCCTTTGAGATGGTCACCGATTTTGAGCCAGCAGGCGATCAGCCGCAAGCCATCGAAAAGCTGGTCAAAGGTATTGACTCTGGTATGGATGAACAGCTATTGCTAGGTGTGACGGGCTCTGGTAAAACTTATACCATGGCTAAGGTTATCTCAGAGTGTCAGCGTCCAACCATCATCATGGCGCATAATAAGACCCTTGCCGCGCAGCTATATGGCGAGTTTAAGTCGTTTTTCCCGAACAATGCGGTTGAGTATTTTGTCAGTTACTATGACTACTATCAGCCAGAGGCCTATGTCGCTGCTAGCGATACCTTTATCGAAAAGGACAGCGCCATCAATGATCACATTGATCAGATGCGTCTGTCTGCCACTCGTGCACTACTTGAGCGTCGTGATGCGATTATCGTTGCATCGGTATCGTGTATTTATGGCTTGGGTGATCCAGAAAGTTATTTAAAAATGCTATTGCATGTGGTGGTTGGTGATCAGATAGATCGTACCGCAACTATTAAGCGTTTGGTCGAGATGCAATACACCCGTAACGAGTTAGATTTTGGCCGTGGTACTTATCGTTTGCGTGGTGAGCTGCTAGATATCTATCCTGCTGAGTCTGAGCAGCTGGCGGTACGTGTGCATTTGTTTGACAATGAAGTGGAGAAAATCACGTGGTTTGATCCTTTGACGGGCAAGACCGTACGCAGCGTGCCACGTATTACCATTTATCCAAAATCACATTATGTAACGCCGCGCAATAAGTTAGAAGCGGCCAGTGAAACCATACGCGCTGAGCTGGAGCCGCGGTTGGAGTACTTTCGTGAAAACAATAAGCTGATTGAAGCACAGCGTCTCAAAGAGCGTACCCAGTATGATCTTGAGATGATTCAGCAGCTCGGCTACTGTAACGGTATCGAAAACTACTCGCAGCATCTCTCTGGTCGTCCATCAGGAGAAGCGCCGCCGACGTTGTTTGATTACATTCCAGAAGATGCTCTGCTGTTCCTCGATGAGTCACACGTGACCGTCTCTCAGATCGGCGCGATGTATAAAGGGGATAGATCACGCAAAGAAAACTTGGTCAACTATGGCTTTCGTCTGCCAAGTGCGATGAATAATCGCCCAATGAAGTTTGAAGAGTGGGAGCGCATCAAGCCTAAGACGATTTACGTCAGTGCCACGCCAGCGCTGTATGAGCTTGAACACAGTGAGCAGGTGGTAGAGCAGGTTGTACGTCCAACGGGTTTGATTGACCCTGATATTGAGATACGCCCTGTCTTAACGCAGGTCGATGATGTGCTATCTGAGATTACCAAACGCCGTGAAAAAGACGAGCGTGTATTGATTACCACATTGACTAAGCGTATGTCAGAAGATTTGACCAGCTATCTAAAAGAATATGGTGTTAAGGTTGCCTATTTGCATTCAGATATCGACACGGTAGAACGCATGGAGATCATTCATGAGCTACGTACTGGCGTGCATGACGTGCTAGTCGGTATCAACTTGCTGCGTGAAGGCTTGGATATGCCTGAGGTCTCATTAGTGGCGATATTCGACGCAGATAAAGAAGGGTTTTTGCGCTCTGAGCGTTCACTTATTCAGACCATTGGTCGTGCAGCACGTCATTTGAACGGCAAGGCCATTCTCTATGCAGATCGCATTACTCCAAGTATGCAAAAGGCGATAGATGAGACAGAACGTCGCCGCGACAAACAGATTGCTTTTAACCTTGAGCATAATATTACGCCAAAAGGCGCGCGCCGTAGCATCACTGATAAGATTGATACAGGCGAAAGCCTAGATGCCAATGACAATCAGGCCATCCCAGTCAAGAGCAATTTGCCTGATGTCGATATCAATATCTTGCGTAGTCCTGATTTATTGGCCAAAGAAATCAAACGTCTTGAGAAGCAAATGCAGCAAATGTCGCGTGATTTGAAGTTTGAGGAAGCGGCAAAAACGCGTGATAAGGTGCTAGAATTAAAAGCGCATTTGATTTAACAGATAAGGTTTGGTATTTAGAAGTTAATAATAATGGAGCAGGTCGAGAATTCGTTGACCTGCTTTTTTTGTGATCTATACGCTAAACTCTCTATTGTTATGACTAGAACACTCTACAATAGTGCTATAGCATTATTAATGTTTGATAATAAAAACTACAGGAGTCTACGCCTTGGATACCAAAAAAATATTTGTATTAGGCAATGGTTTTGATTTGGCTCATTATTTACCAACTGCTTATGTACATTTCATGGATGCCATGAGAATGGTAGAGGGTAGTGAGGAAAACGCGGAGCTGGGATTTGATAATTTATTTCACAAATACATCTCAGGTGATTGTTCAGAGATAGATAAGGAGTTCTTTCAGAAGACTAAAAAGCTATACAAGACAGATGATTTACAGTTATCACCTGATAAAGTTAAAGAGTTAAGAGGAAATTTAAAGAGCAATGGGTGGTTTCAACACTTTAAACATCATTTGACTGATGTAGATACTTGGATTGATTTTGAGAATGAAATTCAAAAATTATTAATATCAGTATGTGATTTGTTTGATTTTGAGTTTAATGAAAACACGGTTGGTTATTGGGATATAAATGAATCTAAATACTCAAGTTCACTCGATGCTGACCATTGTTTGAAAATGAGTGCAAGAAAGGTATTGTTTGAGAATGAAAGACAGATCAATGAGAATTTTCTTAGAAATCTCCGATTGAAAGAAGGGTATTTTAGTAATACCTTAAGATATTTTGATATATTACAAAATTTATATGTGATTGCTACACAAGAGTGTGACGACCTAGGTAGGCATCGAGAAGTAAAATATGAAAGAGTAAGCAAACAAGAATATAGTTCTTTACAAGAAAGTGTTTCAAGCTATCCAAAAAGATTGGTTAAAGATAGGTATGAAAGAGTTGTAGATACTAAACTATTAAGGAAGTATTCAGGACAATATTTAGGACTTGATGAGCCAAAAATTCTTAAAATACTTTTAAATCATTTAAATGAATTCAATGATATTTTCAAACTATATATTGAGCAAATAGTAAATAGGCTTGAGCCAAAAAGTAAGTTTGCAAGGTTTGGTGACTTAAATGAGAATTTAGAGGCAGTATTTACTTTTAACTACTCCAGTTCTTTTGAACGCCTATACCCTGATATAGAGTTATTAAGCATTAACAATGTTCAGTATGTTCATGGCAATACTGATAGTCGTAAAATTGTATTAGGTATAAGCGATTTAGAAGATGAACGCCTTAGAGGTTATAAGGTATATGGGTTTGTGAAAACCCATCAAAAATTGCTCAATAGTACTGATTATCAATTTCTTGACCATGAAGACCTGAATATCAATAGCATTAAGGGAGAATCCCTATCTGAAACATCTTATGAGGTTATTGTTTGGGGACATTCTCTAGCTGACTCTGACGCAGAGTATATTAGAGCAATCTTCGCACTAAATAAGAATGAACGTAGCCCGAACTGTAGGCTTAGGGTTATGTGTTATGAAGGAGATGCACATGAACCATTAGCTAATTTGATTCATATCGTAACAAAAGGAGTTATAGAGCAATGGATGAAGAAAGGCTGGCTTGTATTTGAGACAGCGCCTGATATCTACAAAGAGAACGGATATTGACAGCACGTTCTTACCAACATCAAACGCAGTTTTACATATCGCACCTTAAAAAATTTCTCTCTATCTTATAGAATAGCCGTATAAAGCATGATCTGCTCAGCACATAGATAAAAGCTGTGTTGTAGAAGTAGGCATGCTCATGTATTTTATAATTATAAAGTTAGGGAAGTACTTATGTTTGATATCAAGTCGTTTTTTAAGCGGGAAGTAGAAAAAAAGCTTATCAACGTGGACGATTATATTTTTATGCCTGAGCGGGTAGAGATGGAGCTTGAAGGTGGTCAACTAAACTGTGTGTTAAATAGTGATGGGCGTGTAGATATTTTTTATAGCAAGGAAGGGGTAACTGAGGTTGGTTCAGCGTCACGCAAGCATCCTTTTACCGCATTTGAAAAAGAGCTGTATCATGGTATTTATGATGATGTTATTACCGAATTAGTAAAAGAGGTGGATAAAATTATTGATGGCTCTTCTAAGTATTTCCGACGCAGCCAGACATTGCCTTTTACAGCTGCTCTATCCCAAAACCCAGCTGATTCAAACAAATTTTAGGCAAATGCGATAACGTAAGTAAATAGTAGAAAGCGTCAAAAAAAGGGGTGTGCTATTGGTAGCGCACCCCTTTTTTTGTGACGTTTTTTATTTATTAATATTGTGCTCTATTTGACAAAACTAGCATAGCAGCTTTGAAGCGATTTGGCGACAACTCTAGTGACCAGTTGAGCGCGATACTGAGAATCGATAGCGGCATTACCCAATTCAACGATGGTCACTTGCTGCGGGGCTTGCTCACTCACGCAACCACAAACGTTACTTTTAACAGACTCTTGCTGCGCTTCCGTCATGGCGACGCTTGCAACACGCCAAGCGGTTTGTTTTTCAATTTGGCTACGGCATTGGTTGTCGATCGCCGCTCTAAAGACATTCATGCCAATCTCATTTGCGGTACCAATTGCTGTGCCTGTGCCGTTATTTGTAGCACCTGTCGTGGTGCAGCCTGCTAGCGCGACAGTAGCCAGCATAACGGTCGATGCCAAAAGTTTTTTCATAAGTGAATCCTTGAAAGTATTTGATAATCTCTAAAGTGGTATATTATCAGTAAAACATGGTAATGGCATCATTAACCCGTCGCCTGAGACAGTCTGCAATGCGCTTACTCACAAAAAAGCCAGCTAAAAAATCTCATAGCTGGCTTTGTAGATATGGCGTTGCCTAATGTTTATTAGACATTCTTACCGTGTTGTTTTTGCTGAATGTCTTTTGCAAGCTTATAGCATTCGTTGATGTGATCAGTGGCGATTTTCTTAAAAATCGTATAACCCATGGTCGCAGCAACCAATTGACCGCCTAATGGGATAAATTTGGTGACTTGTTTGGCTGCGATACGACCACCAAAGCCTTGAATGGTTTTCTTAACGATACCACGCGTTGCCATCAACCCTGCAAAATCTACAGTGCGATCTTTGACAGCACTCCAATGAACTTCACGTGACTGAAGATCGATTGCTGACTGACGGTCTTCAATCAAACCAAAGCGTTCGCTGATCTCAGGAAGCAATTGCGTCAGCATACCAGCATCAACCGCCACATCAAAGAACGGTACAGGAACGATGGCAACACCAGCAGAAACTCTGGCACGTTTTTCGACCATGTCAAGGCACTCTTTTTTGACTTTATCAAGATCTAAGCTAGGATCGATCGTATTTGGTAATTTTTCAGCAGCTGGTGTGGTTTTCATAAAGTATCCTTATAAATAGTTAAAATATTGATGATGTAACCGTCAATAATTAGCAAGTCTCTCAGTTGTTTACTATTCTATGAATTTATAGGCGCCATACAATCATTGCTTTGTAGCAAAATGCAGAAAAGTACGGTCACTATGCATCCTTTTTGTAAATGAAGAGCCACATGCGATACGTGTTCACTGAATAAATCCTTTTTCCAAATTACCATTTAAGCCAACATCTTTGGTAAATAAATGCAATATTAGCTAGTGTACAGAGACGCTATAAATTGTCGTTGTGACCCTGCCTTAAAGGCAGTAAAATACGCTCATGCTAAATTTAACCCCCCGTAATACCAGCACTCGCATTGACGAGTTGCCCGCCGCGTTGCAACCACTTGCAGCCCAATCATTGACGCTTGCTCGCTTATATGCAGGCCGAGGTATCACTGCGCCTGATGAGCTGGAGACTGGTTTGTCTGGCCTGTTGCCTGCTGACATGCTGCACGGTATCACTGAAGCCGTGCATCTATTGGACATCGCTATCGATGACGGTCAGCGTATCCTGATCGTTGGTGACTTTGACTGTGATGGCGCAACCAGTACCGCACTGATGATGCGCGCACTCACAAAGATGGGGGCAGTCGTCGATTTTTTGGTACCCGATCGTTTTAAATATGGTTATGGGCTAACGCCAGAGATTGTCGAATTGGGCATTGCAACCTATCAGCCAGACATGATCGTGACGGTCGATAACGGTATCTCCAGTCATGAAGGTGTGGCGCGCGCCCAAGCGGATGGTATTACGGTAATTATCACGGACCACCATCTCACGACCAAAGAGACGCCACCCGCTGAAGCCGTCGTCAATCCCAATCAGCTTGATTGCACTTTCACCAGTAAAGCACTGGTCGGGGTAGGGGTCGCGTTTTATGTGCTCGGACGATTGGCAAAGCTGCGCCGCGACGCTGGCAAGTCTACGGTACAGGTTAGTCAGTATTTAGATTTGGTAGCGCTTGGTACGATCGCAGATGTCGGCGTACTCGATAAAAACAATCGTATCTTAGTACATCACGGGCTATCTGCTATTCGTCAAGGTCGCTGTTGTATGGGTATTTTAGCGTTACTTGAGCAAGCAGGCCGTGACCCCAAGCAATTACACGCACAGGATTTTGGCTTTGTGTTAGGGCCACGTATCAATGCGGCTGGACGTATGGATAATATGCGTATCGGGATTGAGTGCCTATTGACCGAAGACTGGAGCACCGCCCAGCGTTTGGCGCAAGAGCTTGAGCAACTAAACCGTACACGCCGTCATGTAGAAGGCGAGATGCGTGCGCAGGCAGATAGTATCGTACAGACATTGGCTACTGAAACTGATATTGAGGTCGATGAAAATACAAGCGACAGTGGCGATGACCTCATTACTCAAGAAGTTAATACTCAATTCGCCACTACTCATAAGACAAGCCATACAGACACTCGTAGTATCGTTCTGTATCAGGATGATTGGCATCAAGGCGTGATTGGTATTGTCGCTGGACGTTTAAAAGAAAGTCATTACCTACCTAGCATTGTTTTTGCGCCAGCAGATACAGAGCAGACTGGTGAAGACGATGCGATTAAGGGATCAGCACGGTCAATTGCTGGCGTGCATATTCGTGATGCGATTGAGCAAGTCGCTGAGCGTCAGCCTGATCTCATCAGTCATTTTGGTGGTCACGCGATGGCAGCAGGTCTGACCCTAAAGCGTCGCAATTTTGAGCCATTTGTCGCCGCGTTTAACGAAGTTATGGCACAAATGGATGATGACGTGTTTGCAGAGCAGAAATTCACTGATGGACCTTTGCAAGCGGGAGATTTTAGCTTGTGGTTTGCTGAACATTTAGCAGATGCTAGCATTTGGGGTCATGGATTTGCACCGCCGATATTTGACGGTGTGTTTGAGGTATTGAGTTTTAAGATATTAAAAGACAAGCATCTTAAACTATCGCTGCGTTATCCAGACGTCCAATATCCAATCGAGGCAATCTGTTTTAACTTTGACAATGACGCTTGGGATTACCGTGCCAAAAAAGTGCATTTACTATTTCAGCTAGATATCAATGAATGGAATGGCAAACAAAGCTTACAGCTGATGGTAAAAGACTTGGCTGTGGTAGAGCAGGGTTAAGGCTTAAATGCTATCAGTACAGTCAAGTTTGAGTGTACTGATACTATTTGCTACTTTTTGACTTAACATCAGTACTTCCACTCAAGAGTGGGGAACTGCCAATCATAACGAATAGCCAGCATACGCAAGGTAAAAATCGTACTCATCGCAGAGATATCAGCAACCCAATCGGTAACGCCCAAATTGCGTAGGGCAAAATAGAGAACGCCGCCGGTCAAGGCTGCGGTGATATAAATCTCTTGCTGCAATACCAGTGGAATCTCATTACAAATCATATCGCGAATGATGCCACCAACGATGATGGTAATCACCCCCAACAACAGTGCCACTGGTACATTGGTACCCATGCTATCAGCGACTTTGATACCGATGAGCGTAAAGGCGGATAGACCGATGGTATCGGAGAGCTTAAGAAACTTATCAACGCGTCTTGAATTTGGATGAAAAAATATCTGCATCACAAGCGAAGAGAGCGTAATGAGCGTCAGATAGCTCATATCTACCATCCAAAACAGCGGATGACGATCCAAAATCACATCGCGTACGGTGCCGCCACCGATGGCTGTGACGATAGAGACCAGCAAGCAACCAAAGACATCAAAGTTCTTATGCTTGGCTAGTATCGTCCCTGAAACGCTACAGGCGATAATCCCAATCATATCAAAAAAATAGATCAAAGAGCGCGGATCAAAGGTCGTGATTAGGACAGCAGGATCCAATACGATAGCCAACATAAGCCATTCTCACTATTTTTGATGATTGTCAGCTTTTATGTACAAAAAGCATTGCATTTTTGATCAGCTATTTAAGCAACCAAACGGATAGAGGGCAAATGCCAGTCGAATCTAAGCGCTAGCATACGCACGGCAAAAATGACAAAGAGCATAATAAACTCATTGATACCAGCGCTGACACCGACATACTGTAGGCATAAATACGTTACAGATCCTGCGATACTGGCCGTGATATAAATCTCACGCTGTAATACGAGCGGTATCTCATTACAGATAATATCACGGAGCATCCCACCAATAATGGCTGTCCAGACGCCCATCATGATAGCAATAAGAGGTGACATGCCTTGGGTCAATGCGACCTTAAAGCCAATCACGCTAAATGCCGCGAGACCAATGGCATCGAAAAGCTTAAGCGCATTGTCGATCTTGTGATATAGATGAAAGAATATTTGTAATATAAGGGATGTCACGGTAATGACGATCACATAGTTGAGATCCGTCATCCAAAATAGTGGGTGACGATCTAGTGCCATGTCACGTAGCGTACCGCCGCCGATGGCATTGACCATCGAAACCAAGATGCAGCCAGCAATATCAAAGCCTTTGTGCTGAGCGAGCAATGTCCCTGCAATTGCGCAGGCGATGATACCCACCATGTCCAATAAATATAATAGAATATCAGGAAAAATTAAATCATTAACCATACTTATATTGCCAATTCTTGATCATAAAAAATGATGGGTATTCTCGTTTTAAATGGGTGTTTTGTAGATGAGCCAAACAAAATCAGCCCATTGTTAAATTGTCGTCTAGCCGTCTTTTGCAAACAGTATCAAGCCGATGATAATCAGTACAATACCGACCAGACCTAAGGCTGAGGGCAGTGGATTTCCCAGCAGGATCATACCACCAATCAAAGCAAAAATGATTTCACTGGCTTGGGTCGAGTCAACGCCCGCGACCTCACTTGAGGTCACCGCGTGCTCACGCGCATATAAAAACAGACTGGTCGCGGCCACCCCTGATAACAAGGCGACCAGTAGCGTGTTAAATACCTGCGCGCTGCCAGGTAACTTAGGGCGCACCATGATGCCTAAAACGAGCCAAAATGGCAAACTCCCTACGGTCATCAACCACACTTTGTTAAAGGCGTTTTGTAGTAAGTCCGTCTCAATAACAGGAATACGTCCGATGAGCGCTTGTAGCGTAGAGGTATTTGCCGTAGCGTGGCTGGCATTATGCGTATCAACAGTATCATGCGCGCTGGCCAATAGCGCTGTTTCGGCACGCATCGGCTGCGAGTGGTGCTCACTATCTTGATGCCTATCTTGGTGTCTAGCTTTATGCTGTTTCGCATTGTAAGAGGCCTGCCAAACCAACTGATTGCCAATAGGGTAGCTAAACGCCGCGATCAGTGCTGGCAGCGCGCCATACAGTAGCATTTGCGTCAGCGGTATGGCATTGGCATCACTAGGCGCGTGCAAACCTTCACTGACGTTGACCAGTACCACGCCTACGAAGACAATCAGGGCATAAAAAATGAATTTTTTGTCAAAGCGTTGTCCGAATGCCAGTAAGACAAGCAAACTGGTCACGACGGTAAACATAAAGGTCGCCGCCACAACCCAACCACTGGCGTGATCACCTGCATAACAAATGCCAGTATAAAACACGCCGAAGCCAATACTACCAGTAATGCACCAGAAGCCTATATGTTGACGAAAAATCGCCCAAAGCTCTTTGATGCGTCCCATACCGTGTTGAACAGCAATCATTGCCGTCAGTAGTAGTAGCATAAATACGTAGCGCAAGCTCGCTGACCAAAACCAATGCCCACCAGCAGCGCTCATCAGCTCATTTAATACAAAGGTTGAGCTAAAAAACGCACCTGACAGTAGTCCTAGCAAGATCAGCCGAATCATGTTTCCTCCTTGAAAGTACGTGCCTGTATATGGATTTGTATTTATATTTATTGTTCTAAATGGATGTTCTATCAGTGACTAGCGTATGGTTTGTCTTTTTATTTGCCTTTGGCATCTGCCCAAATAATTTTGTGTAGTTGCAGCTGAAAACGAACAGGTAGGGCATCTGCCAATATCCATTCAGCAAGCTCTCTTGCCAAGACAGGCACGTCAGGGCTAAGCGCTTCATCAATATCGTCTGCCACATTGAACATTGGCGAAAACCAAACGGTGCCGACCAGTTTATTTAGCTGATGCTGGTTCAACGTTTCTTTTGCCCAGTCGTAATCTGTGCGATTCATGATGACAAACTTGATTTGGTCGTGCTCGGTGAGATGATCGAGATTTGACCATAAGTTTTTGTCCACTTCGCCTGAGCTTGGTGTTTTGAGATCCATCACTTTGCTGACGGCTGGTGGTACATTTTGCACCGAGAGCGCGCCCGCTGTCTCAAGGGATATCTCATAGCCATCGCTGAGCAAGCGTTTCATCAACTCAATCGCATTTGGCTGTGCTAATGGCTCACCGCCAGTCAGGCAAATGCGCTTACATGGATAGTTTTTGATCGTGTCTATGATGGTTTCTAATGACTGACGCTCGCCGCCCGTAAAGGCATATTCGGTATCACAGTAGACGCAGCGCAGCGGACAGCCCGTTAGACGTACAAATATCGTCGGCAAGCCAGAAGTCAGGGCCTCACCTTGTAGGGAATAGAAAATCTCAGTCAAACGTAACCCCGCTTCAGGGTCAGTGACGGGGATAGCGGCGGTGCGCAATAGTGATTCACTCATAATATGTCAAATACAGTTAAAGGTTGATAAGGCGATCAAGCGGTTATCAATCGTAATAAAGAAGAAGGCAGGCTGTGGTATTTGTCGTTTTATGTTTGGATAAAACAAAACCAAAAAACGGATTATAACGCAACGCTCTGCATTAGGGTGCAAAAAAGACGCTGAAGTTTTCTTCAGCGTCTTTAGTAACTATGATTTATCGACGTCCGTACCGTTCGGGTACGAGGCTATAAATATTAAAAATACTAGTCTAAACGTAATAGCTCATTCACAGCGGTTTTAGCACGCGTTTGTGCGTCTACCTTTTTCACGATGATAGCAGCGTACAAGCTGTGTGTGCCGTCTTCTGATGGTAAGCTACCTGGTACGACAACAGAGCCTGCTGGTACACGGCCGCGATGGATCTCGCCAGTCTCACGGTCATAGATGCGTGTAGATTGACCGATATAGACACCCATAGAGATGACAGCGCCTTCTTCGACGATCACGCCTTCAACGATTTCAGAGCGCGCACCGATAAAGCAGTTGTCTTCGATGATGGTTGGGTTGGCTTGTAATGGCTCTAAAACACCGCCAATGCCAACACCGCCTGATAGATGCACGTTTTTGCCGATTTGAGCACATGAGCCAACGGTCGCCCACGTATCAACCATCGCGCCTTGATCGACATACGCACCGATGTTGACATAAGAAGGCATCAATACCGCACCCGCTGCGATATATGAACCTTTGCGAGCAACGGCTGGTGGTACCACACGGACGCCTGCTTCTTTGAACTGTGCTTCAGTCCAATCTGCAAATTTCGTTGGCACTTTGTCATAAAACTGTACATGCTCGCCCGCTGCTTGAACGTAGTTGTCGTTCAAACGGAACGATAGCAGTACCGCTTTTTTGGCCCACTGATTGACGACCCATTCGCCATCTTTCTTTTCGGCAACGCGTAGGCTGCCATTATCTAGCTGCTCGAGTACTTGCTCAATCGCGTCGCGCACGTCTTGTGGCATGTTGCTTGGGCTGTATTCGTTGCGGTTTTCAAAAGCTTGTTCGATGGTTTGTTGTAATGACATAAAGATTCCTAAAATAAGTAAAAGGGAGAGGTGACTCGTATTTATAGTGACATAACTTGGGCGGACCGGCTTAAAATACAATACTTGTAAAATATGGACGATTGTACAAGATAACTGGGCCAAAAAACTTGCTTGCCATATTGTCGCTAATTTGACCACTTTTAGCAAACAAGTTCAGTATTTCATTATGGCAGTGCTCGAGAAGAAGCGCTCACAAGACTGCTCAAGATGAATTGTTTATCGTGCTTTAAGCGTCTGGTGCAATGTTTTTTATCCACGCTAAAATGTCTTGATGAACCGTTTGATTGTCTGTCTCGTGCAATACTTCATGGCGCATATTGGGATACAGTTGAATGTCAACATGGTTAAATTTTTGTTTATGTAGGCGTTTGACCACGCGGCGAATACCGCGTCCCATGTTACCAATAGGATCATCTTCACCGCTAATAAATAGCATTGGGAAGTTTTTGGCAATGGTGGTGGCCCAGCCTTTATTTAGTCCAGTATCCATCAAAGTAAATAATGTCATAAAGCCATTATTGGTAAAGTCAAAACCAGTCTTTGGATCAGCTTCATAGGCTTCAATATTTGCAGTATTTTCACTCAACCAAGCAAACTTCGATGATGCGGTGCGATCCTTTAGTTGACTGTTCAATACCTTATTCATGGTATTGGCAAGTACTGAGTTCGGCTGTCTAGGTGCTACTTTTGCCAATACTTTATTGATAGGTAGCAAAACTTTGGTCAATGGATTGACGTCTGCTGAACCCATCAATATCGCTCCAGTGAAATTATGCGCATGATGCTTAAGTACGTTACGTACAATAAACGAGCCCATGGAGTGGCCCATCACAAAATGCGGTACATCGGGGTGACGTGCTTTTAGGCTATCTGCCATGACAATCACATCTTTTAGCAGCGACTGTACTGGATGCTCTTCACCAAAAAACCCTAAATCCGCTTCGGTTTTGATGGTTTGACCATGACCAAGATGATCATAGGTTGCGACAGCGATGCCATTGTCCGCCAAGAACTGTGCAAAATCTGCATAGCGACCACTGTGCTCTGCCATCCCATGCACAATCAATAGCGTCGCGCTGATGGCAACATTTTTGTCACTTGGCTCAAAAAAGTTGTGGTGTAAGTAGTGAGTGTTGTCGGAGGAGAGAATGTTATCATTACTGGTATCGAGAGTGTTACTCATATAAGCTTCCTTGACAGGTTTTAATGGTCTATAGTCAATCCACTATAAAAGCGTT
>NZ_LNDJ01000080.1 GCF_001444505.1 Psychrobacter piscatorii
CTTAGCGTACTCACGTAAAAAGTCGGTCTTTTTGGTGCCTTGTGGGTACAGCGTACCGAGCAAGTCAGTGTCGCTATAGCCACCAGTGCCGAGGTAAATGCGCGGGGTAGGGTTACTGTCCATGTTGACCACTCACTGCCGTTTAAAAGATAAATTTTGCTGCGCTATTTTTTACGCGACCAGAGCCATTCAATTAGTGCCAGTAGTGCATCGTTATGGGTATCGACATTATCGTCAGTGCTACTAGGTATCTCATCATCGCTTGGCTCAGCACGGATCAGCTCACGAGAGATGGCCGCGCGTCCCTCAATGAATAAAGACTGGGCGTAGCTCGTTGCCTCATCGACCCCCATCAGTTTGACATAGGTAGATTTGTCTAGTTTTTCATCGCTGCCAGCAGGCTTGCCAAGCGTATCAGTCGTCATGGTGACGTCTAGCACGTCGTCTTGGACTTGAAAGGCAAGACCGATATATTGGGCGCACTCTTGCAATGCCATGCGCTGTGGCGCCGTTGCGCCGGCACAGACGCCGCCCATGAGCATCGCCGCTTCTATCAATGCCCCTGTTTTATCACGGTGGATGGCTTCTAAATCATCCTGCGCGATACTGGCACTGGCTTCGGCATTGAGATCCAGCATTTGCCCAGATACCATGCGACGTGCGCGCGGGGCAAATATGGCCAATAGCTGACTTGCAATATGCGCATCGAATGGCGCAAAGGTTGGCATTTCCGCGGTCAATACTTCAAACGCGAGCGTCTGCAATACATCTCCTGCTAGCAGTGCCGTCGCTTCATCAAAGGCAATATGAGCAGTCGGTTGCCCACGGCGCAGCTCGTCATCATCCATACATGGCAAATCATCATGCACCAACGAATAGGTATGTAGTAGCTCTACGGCCAATGCAGCACGGCGCGACATATCATAGTCTGAGTCATTTTCTAGCAATGAGTCTAGATCAGCATTGAGCATGTCGATGTCGTCATTGCGCTCGTCTGTACGTTCACTATTACCGCTATTAATACTGGCAAAAGCACTGGCGACCATCAATGGGCGCACCAATTTACCTTGTCCAGTCATGACATAACGACAGGCATCTACCAGTGGACTAGGCAGCTTGGCATAAGCAAATAAGACCTCAATATCTTTTGCCAGTTGCGCGCGCACAGCACCATGAAATTGCTCAGTGCTTTGAAAAGAAATAGCGTTAAAAGGGGCAAAGCCAGAAGAGGTAGCGCTAGAAGTAAGGGAAACCGTCATAATCCAACCATTTATCAGGGATACAATGAAAACTTATTAAGGACAAGGTAAAAACGGTATTAGTGTAGCATGATAGGCCATATTGCTCGTGTGAGACACGGTATCAATCGTTTGTTTTTTGCATTTTATAGCTCTGATTTATCCAAAAACGAGGCAGTACAATCGTAATCTTACAACAAGTCTTGGTTACGCATCGCTGATGTCACTTGCTGGTTGAATATGGTCTGATAAAAGCGCAAGCTAAGTAAGTTATATTAATTGGGCTACACCAACGGTTTATCACACTTGAGATGGTAGACCGTAAAGACGAGCAAGACGGAATACATTCAAAATAGCAGCTCAGTATACAAGTATTCACTAAAACACTTTGCGCATAAGGTAAATGCCTACAGGTGATTTAAGAGTGACTTGCGAGTATGGCATTAGCTTGTGACAGTTGGGGGCATAATCCCCTACACTAATTGACGTGAAAATGGTCTGATGTTGACCGTAATGGGTTTTTACTGAGCGTATTAATTCAGCAATTGTCAGTGTTAGACCATGTCTCAGTCAGTATTTTAATAGCGGTATTTGCAACATATAAATGAAGCGCCGTGTGATGGGGTACAAGAGACGTCAAAATAAGTATCAAATCATGTGCGCTGGATAATAAAGACACCTTCACTGATGCGCCCTCTATGTGTTTGTCTTTATGACGATGTTTGTCTTGAAGGCGGCGCACAGTGCTATTACCCATTTTACTAACAGTAACTGGCTATTTATTTTAATTCAAAACGTAGCTTTCGTTATATAGAAAGGAGTTTCAAATGGTATACCAAGGAAATCGCATCACGGTGACAATGCTAGAGGATGGCATCGCCAACATGCACTACAACGCCGAAAATGAGAGCGTGAACAAATTTGATGCCGAAACCAACAAGCAGTTTGGTGAAGCCGTTACTGCTTTAGAAAAAGCGGACGACGTCAAAGGTCTTATCGTCACTTCAGGCAAAGGCGTATTTATCGCTGGGGCTGATATCACAGAGTTTGTGGCTTCTTTCAAAAAATCAGAAAGCGAGATCAAAGATTGGGTCGTTCATGTCAATGACGCTTTCAATCGTTTTGAAGATTTGCCATTCCCGAAAGTGGCTGCCATCAATGGCGCGGCAATGGGCGGCGGCTGTGAGATGACCTTGGTTTGTGAATACCGCGTCATGAGTGACAAAGCGATTATCGGTCTACCAGAAACTCAGCTAGGTATCTTCCCAGGCTTCGGTGGTACGGTTCGTAGTACGCGTATCATTGGTATCGATAACGCGCTTGAGCTTATCGCCACTGGCACACCAAAAAAACCACTTGATGCGCTAAAACTCGGCTTGGTTGATGCAACCGTACCAGCTGACGACTTGCAAGATGCAGCCATTGATTTGGTCAAAAAATGTATCTCAGGTGAGCTTGATTGGCAAGCAAAACGTGAAGAAAAACTGGCTCCTGTTAAGCTAAACCAGCTTGAGCAAGCTATGGCATTTAATAGTGCCAAAGGTGCTATTTTCGCTAAAGCCAATCCTAAGCAGTACCCAGCACCAGCTCTTGCTATTGAAGCGATTGAAAAGCACGTCAACCTACCACGTGACAAAGCGATTGAAGTAGAAGCTGCTGGCTTTGCCAAAGCGGCCAAAACGCCACAAGCAGAGAGCTTGGTTGGTCTATTCTTAAACGATCAGCTAGTCAAAAAACTGGCCAAAAAACACAGCAAGCTTGCACATGATATCAATGAAGCCGCTGTGCTAGGCGCTGGTATCATGGGTGGCGGTATCGCGTATCAAGCGGCCAGCAAAGGCTTGCCAATTATCATGAAAGATATCAAGTCTGAGCAATTAGATCTTGGTATGGGCGAAGCCAGCAAACTGCTTGGTAAAATGGTTGAACGTAAGAAGATGACCCCAGCGAAAATGGGTGAAACCTTAAGCCGCATCCGTCCTACTTTGAACTATGGTGACTTTAGCGAGACTGATATCGTTATCGAAGCGGTCGTAGAAAATCCAAATGTGAAGCGTGCAGTTCTAAAAGAAGTAGAAGGGCTAGTAAAAGACGATTGCATCCTAGCATCAAACACCTCGACTATCTCTATTACGTTCCTAGCAGAAGCGCTTGAGCGTCCAGAAAACTTCGTGGGTATGCATTTCTTCAACCCAGTACATCGCATGCCACTCGTTGAAGTTATCCGCGGTGAAAAATCTTCTGAAGAAGCCATCGCGACTACCGTAGCACTCGCCTCCAAAATGGGCAAAGTGCCTGTTGTGGTCAATGACTGCCCAGGTTTCTTGGTCAACCGTGTCTTGTTCCCATACTTTGGCGCGTTTGATTTATTGCTCAAGCAAGGTGCTGACTTTGCTCATGTTGATAAAGTCATGGAAAAATTCGGCTGGCCAATGGGCCCTGCATACCTAATCGACGTGGTCGGTCTAGATACAGGTGTACATGGCGCAGAAGTGATGGCGGATGGTTTCCCTGACCGCATGAAGCCTGATTATAAAGGGGCGATTCAGCATCTATATGAGAATGAGCGTCTCGGTCAGAAAAACGGTGTAGGTTTCTATAAGTATGAAACTGACAAGCGCGGTAAGCCAAAGAAAGTTGCCGATGAAGCCACTTACGAGTTACTAAAAGCCACGACTGACAGTGAGAAGCAAGAATTCGACGATCAAGCGATCATCGATCGCACTATGCTGGCTTTCTGCAACGAAACCGTTCGCTGCCTAGAAGACAACATCGTGAGCACGCCTGCCGAGGCCGACATGGCGATGATTATGGGTGTCGGTTTCCCGCCATTCCGCGGTGGTCCTTGTCGTTATATCGACCAAATGGGTCTAGATAACTACTTGGCACTATGTGAAAAGTACGCTCATCTTGGCAAAGCTTATGAAGCCCCGCAGAAGATTCGCGATATGGCAGCCGCAGGCGAGACTTTTTACTCAGTCGAGTAATGAACATACCGTATTAGGATAAGTGTGGTGCGTCCGCCAACACAAAGACAATCATGGATGTGTTGATAGACTTTGATGACGGACGTACGGTTTTAGCTGGTTTACGACAGCGTGATACATGGCATTGAATCGCAGCGCGTATAACACACAATGCTTTGCGAAAGAGAATCCCATCATAACGCTGGCGTGAACCACCTACACTTACACTGACAATAAAAATTGAAAAGGAAGATAGTATGACAACTTTAAGTCCAAAAGATGTGGTCATCGTAGATGGCGTGCGCTCGGCAATGGGTAAAACTAAAAACGGTATGTTCCGTCATGTACGTGCGGATACCATATCCGCTGAACTGGTACGCGCGCTAGTAGAACGTAACGACTTCGATACCAATGACATCGAAGATATTATCTGGGGCTGTGTCAACCAGACCTTAGAGCAAGGCATGAACATCGGTCGTAACATTGGCCTATTGGCAGGTATTCCAAAGACTGCTGGTGGACAAACGGTTAACCGTCTGTGCGGCTCATCTATGCAGGCACTACATACCGCAGCTGCACAAATCATGACCAACCAAGGTGATGTGTTTATCATTGGCGGCGTTGAGCACATGGGTCACGTCGGCATGATGCATGGTATTGATCTAAACCCTGCCGCTTCTAAGCACTATGCAAAAGCCTCAAATATGATGGGCTTGACCGCTGAGATGCTAGGCCGTATGAATGGCATTACGCGTGAAGAGCAAGATGCTTTTGGTCTTGAGTCACATCGCCGTGCATGGGCAGCAACCACTGAGGGTCGTTTTGACAATGAAATCATCGGTATCGAAGGTCATGATGCTGATGGTCGCTTGCAACTATGTACCGTGGATGAAGTCATCCGTCCAGATGCAACCATGGAGCAAATGCAAAAACTACGTCCAGCGTTTGATCCAAAAGGCGGTACCGTCACAGCGGCAACGTCATCTGCACTATCTGACGGTGCATCAGCGATGCTGGTCATGAGTGCTCAAAAAGCGAAAGATCTAGGTCTCAAGCCGCGCGCCCGTATCCGTAGTATGGCCGTTGCTGGTTGTGACGCAGCCATCATGGGCTATGGTCCTGTACCTGCTACCAACAAAGCACTGAAACGTGCTGGCATGAGTATCGGTGACATGCAAACCATCGAGCTAAACGAAGCCTTTGCTGCTCAAGGTCTATCGGTATTAAAAGGTCTAAATTTATCTGATAAGCAAGATATCGTTAACATCAACGGTGGCGCGATTGCTCTAGGTCATCCACTAGGATGTTCAGGTGCTCGTATCACAGTGACATTGCTCAATGCAATGGAGCAGTCAGATACCGAAATCGGTCTAGCGACGATGTGTATCGGTCTTGGTCAAGGTATCGCCACTATTATTGAGCGGGTTTAATTTTAAAATCGGCAACCAGTTTGTAACATTTGTTGATTAAAAATATTCTAATAATGACCCCTAGCCGTGATGGCTGGGGGTTTTTTGTGAATATAATGAGCGAGTTAATGCTTGGCGTAGTAAAGAGCACACAGGTACGTATGAAAATTATCTCCATTGACGCATTCAAGAAACTGTGACTAAATAAGGGTGAGCTGAGCTAAGATGTTATTGATGACAACTCTAATAATGACCATTCTAAAATAGCTTTTTATAATAAATATCAGCCGTAAAAGGAGTGTACTATGTCTACCATGATTACTGATCGTACTTACCGAATTGCTCGTGAAAACACCCAAGCGATGATTATCGATGTACAAGAACGCCTCACGCCGTACATTTATGATCACGAAAATATCGTCAAAAAAACAGTGACCATAATCAAAGGACTGCAAGCGCTTGGTATCCCCATCATGCTCAACGAGCAGTATAAAAAAGGATTGGGCGATAGCTTGCCAGAGCTTCGTGATGTGCTGGAGGGCGACAATGCAAAGAGCTTTGAAAAAGTCACATTTAGTGCCTGCGATAACAATGACACATGGCATCATTTAGCGCAGCAAAACCGTAGTACCGTATTGCTTATCGGAGTTGAGGCACACGTCTGTGTGCTACAGACCGCGCTTGATTTGCTAGACAATGGCATGCAACCGGTCATTATTGGCGATGCCGTTGGCTCGCGTTTTCCATACGACAAAAAACAAGCCATTCGCCGTATTCGCCGTGCAGGTGGGATAATCTCGACAGTGGAAACCATTTTGTTTGAGTTGTGCCGTAGCAGTGAAGATCCTGCCTTCAAAACCATTCTGAATTTGATTAAATAGATGGTTATATAATAGGGTGCTCAGTCATTTGACCCAATGACTTATAAGAGATAGCGCTTGATAACATCAGCGCTATTTTGTTGTTAGCCACACCGTAATGTGTAAAATTATCAAAAAATCAGAGAGAAATATGTCTTCAAACACACTGACGTCATTGACCGATCAAAAATCCGTTGCAACTATCGACATAGAGGACGTCACTCATTTCTTACTAGAGCTAGATGCGCTCAAACGCGTGAATCGCCGTAGTTACGTGACTGAGACTGATCGCAGAGAAAACTCTGCCGAACATTCTTGGCACTTAGCAATGGCATGCTGGTCGATCGCTGAGTTGTTTGAGCTGGATGTCAATCATGAACAATTGCTAAAGATGGCACTGGTACATGATTTGGGCGAGATTGATGCGGGCGATACGTTTTTGTACGCCGACTCGCGTCATGATGCACATGTTGAGGAGCGAGCGGGTATCGCCAGATTGCAAGGCGAACGCGGCAATGGGATTGGCAATTTGAGTGAGGTTTGGGAGGAGCAAGAAACGGGTAGTAGTAAAGAGGCTCAGCTGCTCAGAGTGGTTGATCGCTTATTGCCATTTTTGCTCAACTTAAATACTGAAGGCAAAACGTGGCGTGAGCTTGGAGTGACACGTAGTCAAGTCGCAGGTGCACATGCGTTTATTCAAGACAGCTTTGCTCCTATTCATAAATGGCTATCACACAATATTGACTATGCGACCCAGCAAGGATGGTTGATCGACGCGTAAATCTATAAAAACGCTAGGTATAAAAAAGCCCAGTTGAGCATTGTGATATACGCTTCACTGGGCTTTTATTTTTTATTATATTAGAAATAAATTACGGTTTCGTGACACCCAGTAATTGACCCATTTTTACAAAACTATTGGCTTTCATGGTCTCTTGCCAGTCGGCTTTTGCTGCTTTTGGCAACACTACGATAGCCGTTGATCCTAAATAAAAACGACCAAGCTCTTCGCCTGCCGCAAACTGCATATCGTGATCCGCTTCTTGTATATCATCCGTGCGGGTAATTTTGCCAGTGGCGACGGTTTCGATACCAGCGACAATCATAGCGCCTACCATGACAACGGCCGCTTTGCCATACTTGGTATCAAACATGCAGACCAAACGCTCATTACGCGCAAACAAGTCCGGCACATTAGCTGCCGTGGTATTGTTGACGGAAAATAGCGTACCAGGGACATAGCGAGTCTTGGTCAGCGTACCAGTAAATGGCATATGAACACGGTGATAATTGCTAGGGGCTAGGTAGATTGTCGCAAAACTACCATCGGCAAAATAACGGCCATCTTCGCTATCAGCAAGCAATTGGCCAACGTCATAGTGACGACCTTTGGCTTGTAGCATTTTATGATCTTTAATTTGCCCAAGCTGAGAGATGATACCGTCAGCAGGACTAACGATGCCGTTTGCGGTGGTATCGATGGTGCGAGCATCTTCTTTTAGCTCACGGGTAAAAAAGTCATTAAAACTCTCATAAGCGTTGAAGCTCTGGCGCTCATACTCATCTAGGCTGATATTATAAGCTTTGGCAAAACCACGGATAAAGGTGCGTTTGACATAAGGATGACGACTGGCGGCCAAACGTCCAGCGACTTTACTGAGCTTTTGCTGCGGTACCAGCTGTTGTAAGGTGGTAAATACATTCATAATAAGGCTACCAAAATAGGATGTGATGTCATTATTGCATAGGCAAGTTAATGGCCATATTTTATCATGGACAGCGTATTATTGTCTGACCATAAACTGTAAGCCATTTATAAATAAAGAAGGTCGTAAATGAAAGCACTGATACAACGAGTGAGCCGTGCCAGCGTCACTATCGATGAGCATTGTGTTGGCAAAATTGATCATGGGATATTGGCCTATATTGGGTTGGGTCATGATGATGATTTCGCCGCCGCCAAGCGAATGATTGACAAAATATTGACCTATCGCATTTTTGAAAATGACGACGATCCTGCCAAGTTTGGTAAACTGGATAAAAACGTCCAGCAAGTCGGCGGCGGATTGTTATTAGTGTCACAATTTACGCTGATGGCAAAAACGGATAAAGGTCGCCGCCCTGACTTTGGTGGCGCGATGGCACCTGATGCGGCCCAAGCGCTGTTCGAGCAACTCATCGACTATGCCAAAACCCAGTATTCAAATGTAGCCACTGGTCAGTTTGGCGCTGATATGCAAGTTGAAAGCATCAATGATGGACCACTTAATTTTCTATTGGAGATCTGACACCAGAGTGTCATCAGGCTGTCATAATTAATCCGTTTAATAGATAGAGACTGGTGAGTATTTATCGCCTTTTTATATGCTAGATTTTGTCCGCTAACACCGAGAATGTCCTATGTATAATGAGAAAATTTTGATTGTTGAAGATGAACCTGCGATTCGTGAAATGGTTGTGATGACGCTAGAAATGGCTGGGTTTGATAGCCTACAAGCGGCTGACGTATCAGAAGCGCATCAGCAAGTGGTCGATCATAGACCGTCATTAATATTATTAGATTGGATGTTGCCCGGAGACAAGAGCGGTGTTGATTTTTGTCGTATGCTCAAAAGCGATGAGATGCTCTCTGAGATACCCGTCATTATGCTAACGGCCAAAAGCGAAGAAGACAGCAAGGTTCACGGCCTCGATGCAGGTGCAGATGATTACATGACCAAGCCTTTTTCGACGCGCGAGCTGATTTCCAGAATCAAAGCGGTCTTGCGCCGTAGTAGCGCGATGAGTAGCGACAAGCCTATCGAAATTGGTCAGCTGAGTCTCGATACCAAAAGCCAGCGCGTGACAGCCGCAGGAAAAGTCATCGAGGTCGGCCCAACAGAATATCGCTTATTAGCATTTTTTATGAGTCACCCAGAGCGCGCTTACACAAGAACGCAGCTGCTCGATCAGGTTTGGGGCGGTAACGTTTATATCGAAGATCGAACCATTGATGTACATATCAAGCGTCTACGTAAACTATTGCGCCCTTATGATTGTGATACATTGATACAAACGGTGCGCGGTACAGGTTATCGGTTCTCTAGTCTTATTGAGCCAAGCTAATCTTATATAAGTTGATTTTTGATAACTTGATCTTGTATGAACAATGCCACCATAACAATAAATAAAATAGCGGATAGTGGTAAGGATAAGAGATGAACAAGATAGCGCCAGCAAAAAAGAAAAAAGACCATAACTATAATAATGACCAGCAAGATGCGCCAGCACAAATCGCTAGCCAAAATGCGGCGGAGCAATTAGAGAAAATCAGAAGTGCGCTGCGAGCATTGCGAGATGCGGTCATCTTACTGAATGAAGATGATGGGTTAGAGTGGTGGAATCAGGCGGCGCAGGATCTCTTGTCACTGCAGCCAGCTGACAAAGGCCAAAGTGTGTTTGACTTTATCATTGTGCCCGAGTTTCGCCAGTACTATCAAAACACCACCCTGCCGAATGATGGTGTCCATATAGAATCGTGGCGCGATCCCAGTCGTTATCTAAAGTGTGAGCTCACGCCTTTTGGTGACGAGAAGCTATTGTTTATTTATGATGTGACCCGCGTACAGCATTTAGAGCAAATGCGCCAAGACTTCGTGGCGAATGTCTCTCATGAGCTACGCACACCGCTGACAGTGATGATGGGCTATTTGGAGAACTTCTCTCACCAACCAGACATGCCGCCGCAGTGGCGTCGCGGTTTTGAGCTGATGACCCAGCAAACAGCGCGTATGAATCGAATCGTAAATGACTTACTGCTGCTCTCCAAGATTGAAATCGAAGAGACGCATGAGTTCAATGATGTCGATATGACCAAACTGCTCACCAATATCTATGACGATGCGCAGGCCTATAACCAAGCATACAAGCACACCATTCATTTGCACATCGATACTTATGATGGGTTATATGGGTCAGAGGTGTACTTGATCAGTGCGCTGTCCAATCTGGTCATCAATGCCATTAAATATACACCAAAAGGTGGCAATATTACGATCAGTTGGACACGGACATCGGATGGGTGCCGATTTGCTGTCGAGGACGATGGACTGGGTATCGCACCAGAGCATATTACCCGTCTGACAGAACGCTTTTATCGTATCGACAAAGGTCGTAGCCGGGCCACAGGTGGTACAGGATTAGGACTGGCTATTGTAAAGCATGTCTTGCACCAGCATGAGGCGCAGCTACAGATAGATTCAGTAGAGGGAGAGGGGTCGACATTTAGCGTAGTATTTCCAGCCGCGTATGTAAGGTCGGCTGCGACAAGTTAGTGAAGGCATTGCCCCATATTGTTAGACTCGTCATGCGGATTTATTTAGCATGACTAATTTAGTATACCTAGTCTTTTTGCAAAAGCGGGTAAGGGTTGACGGCACTGCCATTGATATAAATACCGTAATGTACATGTGGCGGTGTCCCTTTTGCGTTACCGCTATCACCCACATAGCCGATAATATCGCCCTGATTGACCCAATCATTGGGCGCAATATCGGCATAGTCTTCTAGATGCGCGTAATAATGACCAGCACCGCCAGGCCCTACCACGACGACCACGCGCCCACCCAAGTTATTCTCACCAACCTTACTCACAATTCCCTGCGTGGTTGACTGTATCGGCGTGCCACGTTCTGCAAAGATATCGATGCCTTCATGTGAGCGCCCTTGACTGCGTGCCGCACCCCAAGTGTCCGTCAGGTTTTTCTCTGGCAGTGGACTGGGGAGACTGTTTTCTGTAGGCAGCTCTTGCTGTAATAGACTCAGCTGTTGCCACTTGGCGACCACAAATGATTGGGTCTGCTCGCTAATGCTGGGTAGCAGCTTATCAAAGACAAATAAGAATCCTATCAATACAACTGCCCTAATCAGAACGCTCAATATGCGGCTGACCAAAGAAGGCTTCGGTGGTTGGTTTTTTCCATCTGCTAGCATTGATGTCTCTTATCTGTTTTATATTATATGAACTAATATTATAAAAGCCCTATCTGCTAAGGTATGTATAGCATTGTTATCTATGGCTTTTATCCCCATAAATACAGGTGGGGTTAAATACAAGCACAGCAAATATAACTTTATCTACTTAACGCTTCGGTTGAGCGATGATGGTGCTATGGATGGTTAATTTTTTATGAATGATGCTTTGAACACCGCTGACATGACAGATACGGCTACTATGGCTGAAACAGCGCTTGTCATCGATACTGAAACCGATCAAGGCCGTGATCCGAGACCCATTCAAGTGGCGACGATCAACGTGGCAACTGGATTTGAATGGATGAAGTACTTCAATAGCGGCCGCTCTATATCCCCTGCCGTCATCAAGGTGCATGGTATTACTGATGCTGACGTGGCTGGTCTTGAGCGTTTTGAGTTGGATCAGTTTGAGCTGCCAGAGTATTTGATTGGTCATAATGTACGCTTTGATTGGCGAGTGATTGGCAGCCCTTCTGCTAAGCTGATTTGTACTGTGAGACTCGCGCGTGCTGCCTTTCCAGAGTGGCGCGCTTATGGTCAGTCTAAGTGTATCGAGCAATTATTGGGTAAGGGCGAGGCGAGCACGATGACGATTGCCGCTCATGACGCGCTAGGGGATGCACGGATGTGTTATCTACTTTACCAAGCCTGCTGCGAGCGTTTAGAGATTGCGCCGACCGATTTTGCAGCAGCACATGCTATCTCAAATAAAGCGACGCCTGTGAGCAAGATGCCATTTGGCAAGCATAAAGGTAAGCCAATCAAAGAGGTGCCTATCAGCTATGTTAAATGGATGATAGGCAATATTCATAATATGCAGCCGTCACTGTATTCTGCCCTAAAGAAGCGGATAGAAGCAGAAAAAACAAACAATGCTAAGTAATAAAAGCGCATTTACCGACTTTGTGTATTGATACAAATAAATGATATCAGTCGCGACGGCCTCTTATACTGATGGATGAACAACGCTATTCACCTTTACTAAACCAATCTACTGCCATTTGCCACAGCTCTGGCGCTTTAGCATTGGTTTTACTGCTAAAGTAGCGCATGTGACCGATATGATTTAATCCGAAATCTTCAGGATTTAAAAACCGCTTTTCGACGGGCATGTTCGTAAATACGCGTATCATGTCATCCATGTTTTCGCTATTGGCAATATCATCATCACTAAAGCCAAGCCACAATGCTGGCATGCTGAGTGCATCGTAAAAATGGGTGTGTATACTTTTACCAAAAGCAGTCTTGATATAGCCTGCGCCATTACACCATTCACGCCATTGACGAGCCACACCGCGCGGTAGTGGCTCGCCCATGCCGAATTTGTCTGATGGTGTGTACCCTAAGGTTAAGTTTGATAATGGGATAAAGGCGTCCATAAATCCCATGGCTTTGAGCTTATAAGGCATGCCCATGTTTTTGATACGGCCTGAAGAGCACGCGACATTGAATACGGACGTAATCTCCTGATAATTTGGCATCAAACCGATAAGCTGCCCTCCTGCGCTATGACCGATAAGGTGATAAGACGCCTCAGGAAACTCATCTTGCAGCGCATCAAGCACGGCAGGCATATCGTGTCGCCCCCAACTTATGAGCGAAGCATCACACTTTGCCAGATTGGTCGAAAGCGACTCACCAATCCCTTCATTATCAAAAGTCAGTACGCCAAAGCCGCTCTCTGCTAAATAGATAGCAAAGCTATGATAAAAATGACGTCTGATTCCTGTGGCGGGCGCGATCATAATCGCTTTTGTCATTCCCTCTTTAGGGCGATAGACAGTGGCTGCCAATGCCTGATTGCGATCGGTCATGATGCTCAACGAGTACGTGTCGATATTGGTTGCTCCATCAGCAATATTAGGACTAATCAAAGGATTGTTAATAATACTTTCTGCATACTCTGCGGCAGAAACAGCGTTGTGATTATCCATTGTGATACCTTCATGTTTTTTATGAGTAGATAGTGATTATTAAACTGCGATGAGTCACCAATTCCCATCTTTAAAATGTAGTTGTTGCGTAGTGATAAATCGTTGTGACTATGTGGTAGCATTGCTTATGTTAAGATAAATACTAGCGAGACAGGTACTCAAATATGACTTTCAAGTTTTGTATGACTTGGTTGAACTCATTCTATAAATGGCGTGCATAACACTATAAATGAAACGTGTGGTATTTGACCTTTACTAATAACAAACACTCAATAAAAAATGATCGATAAATTAAGGAAACTATATGCAAATGAAAATCAACGATGATACTTATGATGTAATCACGAGCAAAGACATCACCAATATAGAAAAAGCCGTGGATAAATCAACACTAACGATGCCGCTAGTGGCCGTATATTGCGGTTCACGCTTGGGCAACAATGATGTGTATGAGCAGGCAGCACGCGAGCTTGGCAGTGCGTTGGCAGATAATGGTATGGGATTGGTATATGGCGGTGCTAGCATTGGTCTCATGGGCGCGGTCGCAGATGAGGTCATCAAAGGCGGCGCTGAGGCGGTAGGCGTCATTCCAACCTTTATGCTCAAGCACGAAATCGCTCATGAGCAGCTGACTCGCTTACATTTGACCGATACCATGCACACGCGTAAGACCGTTATGGCAGAGTATGCTGATGCCTTTATTACCTTGCCGGGCGGACTGGGCACACTAGAAGAAATTATGGAAATCGCCACATGGCGTCAGCTGTATCAACATGAAAAGCCAATGATTATTCTCAATATCAATGGTTTTTATGACCGTATGATTGAGCATCTAAAATATACCACCGAGCAAGGGTTTATGAAGCAGCAAGATTTAGATCGTTTGGTGGTGTGCAATACGATTGGCGAGGCAATCGAGATGCTACAGACCGTCGTGACTATCAATGATCATGTAGATACAGAAAAAATGGCTGGTAGCAACAGCTAAGCTTTATAAAATCGAGCAATTAAAAGCAGTCACGTAAAAAAGGAGCAGATAACCGATTATTGGTTGTCCGCTCCTTTTGTATAGTCAGTTTTATATTCATAAAGTTAACCGTAAACGCTAGAAATGACTAATACTTGCTATACACCAGCGGGTGAGAGATCATCCAGTGCTGCTTCACGAATACTGTGATTGACATCTGCCATTGCTATTGGAAATCCACGCTGCTCAGCGAGTACACGTGCAACCTTATCAACAGCCAGACCATCGTTATGTGTCAAGTACGACCATTCGTGTGCGTAGCGGCTACGATTCATTGGCGTATCGTTCTGTATCAATCCGAGCGTCGTCAGCTCATTCACTATCTGATCAGAGGCGATCAAAGTCGAAGATGCTTTGACATTTTCTGCACGAGCGTAACGTATATTAGAATACAAGCTTACGTCAGCCACTCGCAACGTATCATCTTCTCCAGGAATTTGCTGCCCACCATATAGCGCATTGCCAACAGTGCGTGCACTATTGAACGTCGGTACAAACTCAGCCACATATTCAATCGCCTGCTGGCTACGCGCTTGTAGCGGCGCTTTGTCCCAGCCATCCTCGATATAGTGTACGTATTGCTGTGGTAGTTTAGGCTGAGCGCTGTCTGAGCTAGATGCGACCAGACCGTCATCAAATAAGGTAATGGCTTTACTCATGCCATGTATCTGAAAATACCCACCCGGATAGGGGGTTAACTGCGCCATGCCTTCGGGCGTACCTCGTTGACCATAAACAATAATCTCAGGTATCTGTCCACCTGCATCGCCCCAATGGGTGACATAAGAGGATTTAAACTCGACCATGCGCGTGACTTCAACACCGACCATGTCATCGATGACACCAGTGCGAAAACCGCAAGCATTGACCAAATAATCGACTTCGATAGATTCAGCTTGAGAGTCGTTTGCTTGCTGATAGTCAATGCGCCATTTGGTAACATGGTGATCGGCATTGGTGCAGTTTTCACAATCCACAGGGACTACTTTTTGTACTGTGGTGTCAGTAAAGACATGGGCATGATCATATTCTTCAAGCGCCAACTGCGCAGAAGCCGCCAAGCGAAAGATATTCCAGCCATATTCTTGTACGACAATCAGTGGAAATTTTACCTTATTTAAGTCTAAGTATTTGGCAACGGGTATCATCCACTCATCAACCGTACTTGGTACTTCAACTTGCTCACGCTCAGACAACTCAAGCAACTGCTCATGGCTATAGAGCTGATAGTAATCCTCAGGTTCGCCAAGTACTTTATTGTTGACATCCTGCTCGATAAGCTCTTGATAAGCTTCTGTCAAAATATCCAAACGCGGCAGCAAGTCTTCAGGCAGTCCTTCATCGCGTGTCGGGACCGCAAATACAGTAGGACGAACATCGATGGTATAAGGATAGAGACGTAATATGTCAATACATTGCTTGAGGAGCGCCACACAATCTTCATCAGGTATCTCGCGGTACAAGTTGCCACCAGCATGCAAATGACACATTGGTGGGCCATCAATGAGTGATTTTTTCTTCTCAAACAAATAAGTCTCAAGCCCTAGTGCGGCAAGGCGAATGGCAATCGTTGAGCCTGCAGTACCGCCGCCCAAAATGCCGACGCGTTTAGTAGGACGTTTGATTGGCGAGTTTTGATGATCTCCATAAGACAGCACCTTAGAAGAATCATCTTGTTTGACAGAATGAGCGTGATTTTTATTAGAAGACTGAGTCATTGTCGTCATTATATCCTTAGTAGCATTTGCATCAGGCCATGCTCGGTGTAATCGTTAAATGTCTTGTAACTATTGATATGCGTGCAAAGGTCGCTAAGTTCAATATTTATTTATAAGCCACAACAGAGGTATTTTCTATTGTGTAGTAATACTTCATTTCTATAAGTTCATTTTACGAAGAACTACAGACAATATGATGACAAATACGTAAGTAGATGCATGAGTTTTGTCAACGAGGTGAGGTGGCCTTAGGCAGTTTCTAATAGGCGAGGTCGAGTGCAACATCTGGAGAATGGGGATAAGGTCAGCTTTCTGTAGCCAAGAAGGCCTGTGTTTAAGCATTTTGTAAGATTCAGCCACTTTTGTAAGTTTGTATATTGACGGCCATTATCGCCAAAAACTGTATGTTATATTTATTTCGCTCAAATGAGATCAAAGCTTTGTTTTTATCGCTTTCACATCAAAAAATAAAAACGGCTCATAAAATTTATTATTACAATTATCAAAATGACAAGGAAGTTGCTATGAAAAATATCATGATGTTATCTGCACTAACTGGCGTATTAGCACTGACCGGTTGTACGACGCTAAAAAGTGTTGTTGGAAATGACATGTCAGGCACGCACGAAGTCCAAGCAACCAATAACAATACGGCCCCTATCGCTAGCAAAAATGGCGTATTGGTAGATGCAACGAATCACATGACGCTTTATACGTATGACAAAGATTCGATGAATAAGTCAGACTGCGGCGCCGCCTGTCAGGTTGTTTGGCCAATCTTCCAAGCACCAAGCAATGCAAAACCTTCTGGTCAGTTTGCGGCGTTCAAGCGTGAAGATGGTAAGTATCAATGGGCGATGAATGGTAAACCATTATACTTCTATGCTAATGATACAAAAATGGGCGATAAAGATGGTGATGACAAATTTGACGTTTGGCATGTTATCCCAACCAAATAGTATCTTATAACGCTATTGTTGGACAAAAAAAGCAGCCCTATTATGGAGGCTGCTTTTTTGTTGTTGCTAGTAAAAGCGATTAATAGCGAATGACGTCTATTTTGACTTTTTCTCTACCAACTCACCATCTATCTGAATAGGCACATTGGTGGTAACGCCTTGCGAGTATGCATCCATGCCATACGCTGTACGATCGATGTTACCTGTTGCACGGAAGCCAACCACAGGTTCTTTGGTCAAAGGACTGTTATCGATTTTCTTTAGCGTTAGGTTAAGTGTTAATGGTTTGGTTTGACCAAGTAAAGTAAAGTCGCCAGTGACTTTTGCTTGTTGTGGATTGATAAAGTTAACCTGAGTGGATTTAAAGCTCATGGTAGGGTACTTCTCAACATTGAAAAACTCGTCGGTTTTCAGATGCTTGTCACGGGCTTCCCAACCAGTATCAATACTGTCTGTATCTACAACAAAGTTAAATTGAGTTTGATTTGGGTTTTTTAGATCGAACTGTACAGTGCCGTCGACATCACTAAAGTGCCCCATAACCGTAGAAAATCCCATATGCTCAACAGAGAAACCGACACGAGTATGTGAATTATCTAGTTGCCACTGAGTTGGTAGAGCAGCGCTTGCCATAGTCGTGATAGCAAGTGCTGAGCTGATTAATAGTGCCTTAGTAGTGGTTTTGATGGTAGTGTCTATCATTGAATAGTCCTTATTTAGTGTTAGGGAAGTTGTGCTTACCGATGAACAAAGAGTGCGATATTTTTTGTAGAAAACTGACTAGCCATATCGCATAAATGTTCGATAGATAAATGGCAAAGAAAAGCTAAAGCTCGTTAGCTTAACTACAGATATCTATACAATTGATTAATTAAACTAACCAAATTATTGTAATAGGTTCCTCTACATATCTCAACACTATTTGTGTATTGGTGACAACTTATCACATATCTCTATCACAACTGCGGCTTGCGTTGAGTGACAAAAACCGTTAAAATCGCGGTTTAATTTTCCCGCTGGGGAAAGGCTAAGTGAGCAGAAGAGTGGTGCTTTGTGCTGGAATAAGCCAGTGACGCAGTTGCCATACTTATAATGTCCTTAGTGCCTCAGTTACGTATGTTTTCGTTTGCTTGAGACATCGCTCATGATGTTGACGCAAATTGCCATACATACATCGGACCTAGAGAGTTTATTATGCGTAAAGATATCCATCCTGATTACCAAGAAGTTTTGTTCCATGACACCAATGCTGACGTGTACTTCTTAACTCGTTCAACGGCTAAGACTAAAGCGACTCGCGAATACGAAGGTAAAGAATACCCATACTACCCACTTGATATCTCAAGTGCGTCGCATCCATTCTATACTGGTGAGCAACGTAAAACCTCTACTGAAGGCCGTGTTGCAAGCTTCAACAAACGCTTTGGTGCATTTGGTGGCCGTAGCAAGAAAGCTGCTGACGCTGCTGAATAATTTATACCTATGGTGTAAATGTGTTTTGCTAAGTAATAAAAAACCGCTGATGATTCAGCGGTTTTTTTGTGTCGATAGATCAATACTTGCGTGTTTTTAGCAATCTGTCTGAGCGGTGGGTGAGTCTAACAGTTGGGTCATGTTCTCTACGATCTGCTGTGCCCAATAACCATACATCAGGCTACTCGGATGAAATCCATCACTGGCGAACATCACGGCAATATCAATAGGCTGACCATTGCCATGCTCTTTTATCATGCGTGCAAAGTCAGTTGCCATATAGTTGACACCGTCATGAGCAGCGCAGACTTTTTGCAATATCTCATCAAGTATTGAGGCCTTTGCCCCAACAAAATTATTGAGTGGGGAGGGAATCGCAGGCATCTGCGCCATCGGTGGTAAGCTCAAAAAAATCAACTCGCGTACGCCAAATTTACGCTGCGCAATATCAATGGTATCTTCAATTTGCTGCTGCCATTGATGCACAGAGACATTGGACGTCGTATCGTTGACCCCAACGCTCAGAAGCATCACATCGATAGGTTGGTCAGGAGTAGGGAGGACATATAATCTGCGCAAAATATCAAAGCTAGTATGACCAGTCGTCGCTTGTAATGACCAATTGAGCTGTGCAAAGTTCGATCGAATAACGGCATTCTGTTCCAATATCGGAATCAGCTTACCAACCAGCGCTTCTTGCTGAGTCTGACTGCCAACACCTGCTGCTGCTGAGTCGCCCACGACCATCAAATTGAGCGTCTCTTGGCTTTTAGATGACAGTCCATCATCTGCTTTTGATAGCTCAACCATACCGTGTCTTTCGCCGTTTGGCTCCGGCAAACGAACGGTTTCACGCTTGATTTTACGACCCTGATAAAGATAAACAGGCGCAAATAATACATCTTTTGCGATAGATGTTAGTTTATTAGTATCTACCATCCTGCACGTTCCCTAATAATCGTGAGACTGTCCTCAATCAATAATTGACCATCAACATAGACATCGCGTAATAGGTTGTCTGATGGTCTACCCAATGCCTGCTCTTTTATGGTTTTGATCTGGCCATTGCCATCTTGTACCAGTGCCAATCGTCCTTTTTTCGATCGTTTTGAGCGGCTGGTGATAGGGTCTTTATAAATATCTTTCCATGTGCCATCGATACAGATAGCGCTCGATTTCATCGCCCAGCTCATGGTGTCACGGTTGACTTGCTGCAATAGACCACCGCCCATACCAAATGTCACGTTTTCTATGCTAAAGCCTGCTTTGATTATCACGTCAATAATTTTGCTTAAGCTTTGTGAGCTGATGCCATCGCCTTGGATGATGCGCACATAATCAGGTAGAACTTTATAGCCTTTGCTGTTTACCGTCGTGCCAAACTTCACCGCCAAACGCTCTAGCGCTTCACGGACGACTTTAGTCGGCTCGCCACTGTCTGGTCGAATGACCAAAGTGCCACCCATATTTTCGACCTCATCTTTTAAGGCATCGCCCCATATATTATCGATCGCATTCCATAGGTCGTAACTGTCAGACACAACTGAAAAAGCCTTATCTTCGCCGCCGAACTGCTTAATCATATTATGAAAAGCCGCTTTCTCATCATCACGTCCCCATGCGGTCATTGTGCTGTGCTCCGCCGCTGGAATGGAGAAGGCAGGCATGTCATTACCCATCTGATACCAGCGACTGGCCGCAATAAGTGCTGTCATTGAATCGGTACCAGCAAAGTTGACCAAATGCGCCAAGCTGCCAAGGGCAACCGTCTCCTGACTCGACGCACCGCGCGCGCCAAAGTCATGTAAGCGAAAAGGTAGCGACTCTGTATTGTTCGCTGACTTTTCTAGCGCTTGACGGATAATCTCTTTGCAATAGCGAGAGACACTAGCGACCGTTGACGGATACCAAATCGCGCGTAATAGCGCTGTTTCGATATAGCTTGGTAGCCAATAAAACTCAGGATCAGTGTTGATAACTTGGCAGACTACATTTGATGCCGGAGCGATGCTGCCCTCAGGAATGGCTTGAATACGCAGTGGCAAATAGCCGTTGTGTTTTTCAATCAAGTGCTCCCAGCCCGCACGATTAAAGGTTAAGCCATGCGCTTTAATCACTTTTTCGGCTTCGTCGATATCTTGATACGTGATAGGAGTGCTTAGGTACTCTTTGATAAAGGCCTGCAGACCAAAGAACACCACATCATAGTCGCCTTTGCGCGCTTCAATGTAGCTGGACAGATACTCACTACCACTTGGATATTGCACCCAATGTGAGGTTTTATAGCTGTCACTATTTAAGATTAAATTGTTTAGATTACTGGTGTACATCACAGAACTCCTCTGCTTTGAGCTGCCGCAGCTGCTTTGAAAGAACAGTGGCGGCGGTTGAGTGCCGTCTATCGGCACTGGTATAAAAAGTTAAAAAATACATTGTGTAGATATCAGTGAGGGTTGATTTGACCATGACCTGCTCATCTGTCCAATAACGAAAAACTACAACCCAACCATTTTGGTAATAATCGCATAATGATCTTCAAACATCATTTTGGCATCAAGCTCTGCCAATGGTAGCCAAAATGCTTTGGTCGCATCATCACCGCCTTTTACTTTTGGCAACCCTTTTGGGTCGTTTTTGAGCTGGAAGTAAAAGGCTTGGGTAATGGTGCGTCCGCGTGCTGAACGATACGGGTCATCAAAGGTATGCTGACTGTGGCAAGAACCACGCAATACGGGCTCAGGCACTTTCAGGCGTGTCTCTTCACGCAGCTCGCGAATACAAGCGTCAAATAGCGTCTCTTTTGGGTTTAAAAAACCACCCGGTAGTGCCCACAATCCGCGTCCTGGCATACTACGTCGCTCGACTAGTAAGATGTGCCCCGACTGTACAATCAACGCATCAGCCGTCATGAAGGTTGGTGGATAGGGGGCAGATTGCCACTGTCTTTTGTATTTATCAATAAAGTCCGCTTCTTCATGCAGCTGATGATAATCGTCCGTTTTTTTGAATGCATCGAGGACGCTGCGCGTTGACTCAGGCGTGCGCTCAGGCGTTGGCGTAGCGCCCATCAGATAGCTGTCGCGAATAGGCGTGGCTGATAGATTATGATAATTGGGTACTGACACCGATGCCCAGTTAGGGAACAGTGATAAGTAATATGATGAGCTGTCTTTTGAGTGACCAATCAGACCAATATCCGTCAGCAAATCACCCGTGACTGATTTTACACCTGCTTGGACGTATTGTAGCCAGCGCGTATCGTTGTATAGTGCATCGTCTAGACCGACGCAATGGATACGAGAGGCGTCTTCTGCTGAGTAAGCGCCCTTGATCATCGCCGCGCGTTCAGCGACGCTAAACGGATTACGTAAGCTGCGTGGTAGATTGGCCGAACCAATCAGCATAATCACTTCATCAGAGCGTTTGAGCGCTTCGTCAATGACTGCCTTGTGCCCACAATGAAACGGCTGGAAACGCCCGATAAAAACCAAATAACGGTAGTGTGTGCTGTTTTTTCGCTCGGGGTTTTGCTTATCTGAAGCTTGCTCTGATAATTCACTCATAGACGCCAATTTCCTACAACTTATTTTTATTGATAAAAAATTAATGACGCTAATACTGACACAGCCTGTGACTTTCTGACAAGTGGAAAGATGTTTAGGGGTGTATCCTTAGTAGGCATTATTTGTATTTAGTCTGCTTGATAAATAATGCAGCTGTCTTTATATAGAGGGTAGCTTATCGGTCATTATATAAACAATGCCTAATCTACTGACTTGTAGTGCCATTGAAAAAACCAATGACAACCATTTGCAGCGGTCACGGTTCAATTCACAGTAGCGCGGTCGGAATTACTCCTTGTTTCAGGTATAATGGCCATTATAGACGGATTAAATTTTATGACTATTGCTGCCAGTGCATTACAATAATAAACCTCAAGCACTGATGGCTTGCAAACTGATATAAGCCATAAAAATTTTGAAAAATTCAAATTCACGACACGGTCGCCATAATAGATATTGCGCTTGTGTCACAATGCATAGGAAACATTATGAGTGAGCAAAATCAAGCCGCTGACTATGAGTCAGCATTAGATACTGAGCAAGTTGAAGCAAAAAGCAATATCACCATCACTGAGTCTGCTCAAGGCTATTTGGCAGACTTGTTAGCCAAGCAAGACACTGATGGTATCGGTGTGCGTATCTTCGTTGAGCATCCAGGCACGCCGCGCGCAGAGTGCTGCATGGCTTATAACCAACCAGGCGAAGAAGACAGCGCTGATTTGTGTTTGACCTATGATGATTTTTCAGCCTTTATCGAAGCGGCCTCGGTGCCTTATTTAGAAGATGCGGTCATCGATTACAATAAAGATCGTTTTGGTGGTCAGCTGACCTTCCGCGCGCCAAACTCTAAAGTACCCAAAGTGGGCGCTGATGCGAGCGTCGAAGAGCGTATTAACTATGTCTTACAGTCAGAGATTAACCCTGGCTTGGCAGCGCATGGCGGTGACGTACAGTTGCTTGAATTGATTGAAGAAGAAGGTATTGGCCTGACCGCGGTCTTGAAATTTGGCGGTGGTTGCCAAGGCTGTTCAGCTGTTGATATGACACTGCGTCAAGGCGTTGAAGTACAGCTTAAGCAGCAAATACCAGAGCTGACGCAAGTGGTTGATGATACCGACCATACGCGCACAGAAAATGCTTATTATAAATAAATGCAAAAAACCAATAAAAGCAGCATAGCGGTTATAAAAACGCTTATGCATGTTTGTCATTAAACAATTAGTATTTTGCTATTCTCTTAATAAAGAAGCTGAGTTATGATGAACTCAGCTTTTTTTATTGCTATGATTTAGCAGACAGCTTTTTGAGATAGTTTTTAAACGCGAACTCTTGAATCAGTAAATCTTGATCAATACATTTGATCCATACAAAGGAATGTACGATGAGTGATGAACAAGCAGCCCAAGAATTAAAGAACAACCAGCGTCTTGAGACCTTGGCGATTCATGCTGGCTATAGCGTGGAGCCGACCACCAAATCCGTCGCCGTACCTATCTACCATACCAGCTCCTATGCGTTTGATAACACTCAGCATGGTGCTGATCTGTTTGATCTAAAGGTCGCGGGCAATATCTATACGCGTATTATGAACCCGACCAATGCGGTGCTAGAAGAGCGCGTTGCTGCGCTTGAAGGTGGTATCGGTGCGCTTGCGGTCGCCTCTGGTATGGCTGCTATCACTTATGCGATCCAGACCATTTGTGAAGCAGGTGACAATATCGTCGCCGTATCGACGCTATATGGCGGTACTTACAATTTGTTTGCGCATGCATTGCCGCGTCAAGGTATCGAGGTGCGCTTTTTTGACCACAAAAACCCAGAAGCCATTCGTGATTTAATCGATGATAAGACTAAAATGGTCTTTGCCGAGAGTATCGGTAATCCACTGGGTAATATCGTAGATATTCAGGCGCTCAGTGATATCGCTCACGAATATGGTGTACCAGTAGTGATCGACAATACCGTTGCGACCCCTGCGCTTTGTCGTCCGTTTGAGTTTGGTGCGGACATTGTGGTGCATTCATTGACTAAGTATATGAGCGGTACGGGGACGTCGATTGGTGGTGCGATTATCGATAGTGGTACGTTTGCGTGGGGCGATTATCCTGAGCGTTTCCCATTACTGAACACGCCAGATGCTAGTTATCACGGCGTGAACTTTGTCAAAGACGTGGGCGCGCCTGCCTTCATCGCGCGTGCTCGTGTCGCACCGCTACGCAATACGGGCGCGGCGCTTAGTCCGCTCAATGCTTTCAGTATTTTACAAGGGATGCAAACGCTGAGTCTACGGATGGAGCGTCATGTACAGAACGCACAAGCGGTTGCAGAATACTTACGTGACCAGGACAAGGTCGCTTGGGTAAAGTATGCAGGCCTGTCTGACCATCCTGAGCATGAGCTTGCCCAAAAGTACATGAAAGGCACGCCTTCTGCTATTTTGACCTTTGGCGTAAAAGGCGGTTTGGAGGCAGGGTCGCGCTTTATCGATGCGCTACAGCTGATTACGCGCTTAGTGAATATCGGTGACGCCAAGTCATTGGCCTGTCATCCTGCCTCGACGACGCATCGTCAGTTAAATGGGCAGGAGCTTGAGCAAGCTGGCGTTAGTGAAGATATGGTACGTTTGTCTATTGGTATCGAGCATATTGAAGACATCAAAACCGATCTTGCGCAAGCATTAGCTACTGCTTAATATAAAAGCGTGCTCATTTAGGAAAATTATTTGAGTGATTATAATCTATAAACAAAAAAGCCCATATCGACTTGATATGGGCTTTTTATTTGCGTTAAATATACATATTCAGCATTTAAGCAGATAGGACACGCTGAGCAATATCTCGGTAATCCTGCGAGGCAAGACGTGGTCCAAACTGCTGGATGACTTGTGACGATATTTCGCTGGCAAGACGTCCACACTCTGGCAAGCTATAATGCTGCGATAGCGCATACAAGAAGGCACCCGCGTAGTTATCACCTGCGCCGTTGGTATCGATGACACTCGTTACTGCTGGCGTTGCCACGTCGTAAACTTCAATCTCCGATTCTTCATCAGGTTTGTGGGTAATGACCGCACCGTTGGCACCATCAGTGACGACCGCTGTTTGGCAATGCTCAAGCAGGGCACGGGCAGCGGCTTTGACTTGTTTTTTATCGGTGAATAGCTTGGCTTCTTCGCTATTACAGAATATCACGGCGACTTTATTGCCGAGCATGTTAAGCAGGCCGTCTTTGGCAAATTTCACTACAGCAGGATCCGCAAAACTCACGGCAATTTTTGCATTATGAATACCGGCTTGTTGGCGCAGTTGCGTCATTGCTGGTTGGATGCTTTCAGACATGGCCAAATAGCCTTCTAAATATAGCCAGTCTGCTTGCGTCAACGCGTCAAAATCAACATTGTCAGCTGCGATTTCGCTTGAGGTGCCAAGATAGGTCTGCATGGTACGCTCGCCATCTTCGGTGACAGCGACCACGCAGGAGCCGGTCACACCGCCTTCATGGATAGATTTGTCTGAGGTTGCGACGCCTGCTTCGTGCAAGTCTCTGAGGTAAAACGCCCCTTGATCGTCATCACCGACGCGGCAAGCATAAAACGGCTTACCGCCGAGGCTAGCAAAGGTAAACATTGTATTGGCTGCTGAGCCACCGCCGGCTTGTTTTGATGGCTCAATCTCAGCCAACTTAAAGTAAGCCAGTAGTTGCTGCTGCTCCTCAAACTCTGCTAATGTCATATTACCTTTGGTCAGCTCGGTCTCTTCTAGTGCCGCATCTGACAGCACATACTCGTGATCAACCAACGCATTACCTATCGCCATTACATCGTACATTGCTTACCTCTCTTCAATTAATTTATAAACGGTTATCTTTTTTATTGTTAAAAACTAGGGCGTGTTGAACATTCGCAAA
>NZ_LNDJ01000081.1 GCF_001444505.1 Psychrobacter piscatorii
TCACTTTCGAAGTTGAGAGTGGGGTATTAAATACTATAGTTTTTATTCGTATCTATGATGATCTCAAACAAGATTAGGAGTGACTTCAGCCATCTGGGTCTGTAGATAATTAGGCAGACCAACCATGTCAATTAAGCGTAACTGTTGTTCAAGCCAATGCGCATGGTCTTCTTCAGTATCTTTTAGCTGCTCAACAAGCATCTCACGTGTGACATAGTCGTGCTCTACTTCACAAAGCGCAATGCCTTCTTTTAGATGTTTTTGTACTTTGTATTCTAAATCAAGATCAATTTGCAACATCTCAGGGACAGTGCTGCCGATATTGATTGTATCAACCTTCATTTTTGGCGTACCACTTAGCATCAGGATACGACGGATAATTGCTTGTGCGTGTAGTGTCTCATCTTCCATTTCATGATGGATACGATCATACAGTTTGCCATAATGCCATTCAGCATACATCTCTGAGTGGATAAAATACTGGTCACGTGCAGCCAGCTCGCCGCCTAACAAGAAATTCAAATAATCAATGACTTTTTGACTGCCTATCATAATGTACACTCCTCTATTTGTTTTTTACAGATCATTATATATCCACATTTTTACATATAAAGACAGCGGAATCGGTAAACTGATCAGTAAAGGGTCAAATCAATAAAACGTCTTACAATCTTAGACAGATATAGTAGCATACAGTCGCCATGTGGCATGTAATGTTGTGAACTAAGAATAAGATGCTAATTGAGAATTGTAATTAGCTACAGTTGTCAGTCACGATACTTGATACATATTGATAGCAGCGATGTTGGCGTATCAATGAGGTTATATGGACGCCTGCTACCTACTCCTTATGTATAATAAAAGTATAGATGCAATATATTGAATATATTTGGTTGGATTAGAGATAAGATCGACTAAGCTGAAAGTAGTTATACTGCATACGCTAAGACATCGAGTGCTGCGTGATGTTCGTCTAAGTAATCATTGACCATAGGCTCACAGCATCCACAGCAAGTGGCAACGTCGAGAGTGTCTTTTAGACCATCAAGGGTATCTACACCAGAAGCAATGGCTGCTTGGATTTGCTTTTCTTTGACGTTATTACAGATACATACGTACATGGATTGGCTCCTCTGATTACCACTATTTGATAGCGACTACTTGCTTAGCATCACGCTGATTACATGCAGTATAATAACGATAATTGTTATCATTTTCAATAACATTCGGAAATTTTTTGGTCGTGATGGTACAGTTGTATTTCGCACCACTCATTTATGTAAGTGGATATAAGCGTCCATGTAACCGAATATTATAGAAGGTAGTAAATTAACGATGAACTGTAATTTTGCTTATTTTTTAATCGATTTTCTAAATAACTGCTATTATATTGAACCCCTATAAACGAAGTCCATTGGAATTTTCCTATGTCTGATAATAATTTTACGATACGACCTATCGATTTGTTCAAAGTCCTATCTGATCCAACACGCCTAAAAATATTTCAAATTCTTTTTAAAGAAGAAGCACGTTGCGTGGGTGATTTGGTAGACATGCTTGATCAACCGCAACCAACGATATCGCGTCATTTGAACCATTTGAAAAAACTGGGTATCTTAAGCTGTGTACGTGATGGTACATGGATGTGGTATGAAGTCGCTGATGACTTACCAGAATGGTGTCAAGACATCTTGAATATCACTTATGATCAACTCTCTCCAAGTGATTCAGATAAAGATGAATAGAGACTTGCTTAAATGTTATAGATAGACAAGTGTAGTTAATTGCATTCTGTATGATTCAACAAGCCAAAAAAAAATCCTACCTAAGTAGGATTTTTTTTGGCTCATCAGTTATGAATGACAGTGAGATAAAAGCTGAGCCGCTAAGCCAAATCTAAGAAGTCGCTGATGAAGGCATTGGCTGGCTGGTGTATCAGCTCCTCTGACGTTCCTACCTGCTCTACTCGACCTTGATTCATGACGACGATCTCGTCAGAGACGGCGCGGGCTTCTTCTTGATCATGGGTCACCATGATACTTGTGATACCAAGCTCGTGGTGGATATTCTTTAGCCAAGTGCGCAGCTCTTTACGTACTTTGGCATCTAACGCACCAAATGGCTCATCCAGCAATAGCAGCTTTGGCTTGACCGCAAGTGCCCGTGCTAGCGCAATACGCTGACGCTGACCACCTGATAGCTGGTGCGGATACGCATTGGCAACTTGTGGGAGCTGTACCAGATCTAACAGCTCTGCCACGCGCTTATCGATATCCGCTTTGCTGGGACGTTCATTTTTTGGTAATAACGTCAATCCAAAGGCAACGTTATCTGCGATGTTCTTATGACGGAACAACGCGTAATGCTGAAACATAAAGCCAATATGACGCTTCTGTACTGGCGTATTGGTGACATCCAGCTCATCAAACAGTACCTGTCCAGAGTCGGCATATTCCAGACCCGCAATGATACGTAGCAATGTGGTCTTACCGCAGCCTGATGGACCTAGCAAGGTCGTCAGCTTGCCAGTTGGCACAGTAATATTGATATTGTCTAAAGCAGTAAAGTCACCAAATTTTTTATTAACGTTGCGAATCTCAATGCTCATAATGGTATCTCTTATAATATCTTTTGTCGTATTGAGACTGATGTCTTAACGACTGTGTCAATATGATTGAACAACCCTGAATACTTACCCAAACAACTTATAGCTTACTAGCACTCTCAGCCGTTGACGTCGTCGCATTGGCACTCACTGGTAGCTCAGAGGCAGCCGCCAAACGTTCAGACTTAGCAAATTTTCGCTCTTGCATTTTGGTCATGACTTGCTGAATCAATAGCGTCACTAAGGCAAGTGCGGCAAGTAAGCTCGATAAGGCAAATGCAGCGGTAAAGTTATAATCATTATAGGCAATCTCAACCAATAGCGGCATGGTATTAGTCTCACCGCGAATGTGACCAGATACCACACTGACCGCACCAAACTCGCCCATCGCACGTGCATTGGTCAAAATCAAACCATACAGCAGCGCCCATTTAATATTAGGCAATGTCACATGCCAAAAGGTCTGCCAGCCAGTGGCGCCTAAGGTCAACGCTGCTTGCTCTTCAGAGTCGCCTTGGGTCTGCATCAATGGTATCAGCTCACGTGCCACAAACGGAAAGGTCACAAATAGCGTCGCCAGAATAATACCAGGCACCGCATAGATGACTTGAAAACCCATACTTTCAAGCCAGCCACCAATCGTAGAGTTCAGTCCGAATAGCAGCACAAACATCAAACCGGCAACGACAGGTGATACGGAAAATGGTAAATCAAGTAAGGTGGTGACCAGCTGCTTACCTTTAAACTGATAGCGTGTGACCAACCACGCAATCGCAATACCCATGACCATGTTGATCGGTAAAACAATCGCCGCTGTGATCAATGTCAGTTTGATCGCTTGTAATGCCTCAGGGTCAACCAATGATGCAAGATATAACTGCCAGCCGTTTTTAAAAGCCTCATAAAACACAGCCAATAATGGCACCACCAGCATTAGGACCATAAACAGCACAGCGATCACAATAAAGGTACGGCGTATCCATGGCGTGTCTTTGGTTGCAGCGTTGCTTTGGTAGTCGTAGCTATTAGATATTTGCATATTAGCGAGCTCCTACGCGGTGCGACAGTTTCCACTGCATGATATTGATGGTCAATAAAATCACAAATGAGATGAGTAGCATAAACAGCGCAACCGCAGAAGCACCTTGAACATCGAACTGCTCAAGTTTACTGATAATGATGAGCGGCAAAATCTCAGACTGCATCGGAATATTACCTGCGATAAAAATAACGGAGCCATACTCGCCAGTAGCACGGGCAAACATCATACCTGCACCCATTAGTAGTGCAGGCAGTAGTTCTGGCAAAATCACTTTACGAAAAGTGGTTAAGCGATTGGCACCTAATACGGCGGCGGCTTCTTCAAACTCAACTGATAGCTCTGCCAGTACTGGCTGTACTGCACGGACGATAAAGGGAAAGCTCACCACAACCAATGCCAGCCAAATACCTATCGGCGTAAAGGCGACCTGAATATCGAACTTGGCAAACCATTGACCAATCAAGCCATTAGGCGCATATAGCGTCGCAAGCGAGATACCTGTAACGGCGGTTGGTAGTGCAAATGGCAAATCAACCAAGGCATTAATTAACGACTTACCCCAAAACTCATAGCGGACAAGTACCCACGCAACCAGTGTACCAAAGACCATATTGGTCAGCATCGCCAAAAACGACATCCATAAGCTGAGCTTAATTGCGGCAGTGACTTGCGGCTGAGTGATGGTTTCCCAAAAACCCGTCCAGCCCATCTGGGTTGTGGTATAAGCCATCATAGCGAACGGTAAGACTACCAATAACGACAAGCTAAAGACAGTGATGCCCATGCTCAGACCGAACCCAGGCAGCACGTTACGCTGACGCAAGCGTGTCAACCACCCTTTTTTATTAGCGGGTTTACGGGCAGAAGAAGATGTTGCACTCATAGTGATGTCCTATTGCCTAACTGATGGTACTTAGCGAGGGTGCTCACCGTAAGACCATTATTATCACAACTGTTATTAAAATTATTATTGGTCGGCTTACAATATAAAGGACATAGTGCATACGACCATGTCCTTTATGGGGTGCTTAATGACTGTACGATTAACTGCTTCAACCAGTTTTAGTGGTTAGCGCACTAGCAGTTCTTATATACGTAGCAGGCGATTACTGCGGTGCATTAACAGCCAACTGATCAAACACACCGCCATCACTGAAGTAAGTGCTCATGATCTCATCCCATGTGCCAAAGGCATCGTTCGGGCGGAAAGTCTCAACAGGTGGCAATTTGTCACTGTTTTTGTCAAGAACGCTCTTAACGCTAGGACGTAAGTATAAATCGGCTGCTAGTTGCTGAGCAGGCTCACTCCATAAATAATCAAGATACGCTTTGGCCGCGTCTGTGGTACCTTTTTTGTCTGTTACCGTCTTCACGACAGCCACAGGGCTTTCTGATTTGATTGAGTATTTTGGATAAACGATATCTACTTGACCCGCACCAAAATCAGTCGCTGCAAGGTTGGCCTCGTTTTCAAAAGTGACCAAGACATCGCCGATACCGCGCTGTACGAAAGTCGTTGTCGCGGCACGTCCGCCGTTTTCATAGACTTTGACATTTTTTAGCATGTCTTTGACGTAGCCTTTAGCTTTTGTTTCATCTTGATTAAAAGCATGTAGACCATAACCGTAGGCGCCTAAGAATGCATAACGACCGTTACCTGTGACCTTTGGATTGGCCATGACAATCTCAACACCGTCTTTGGTCAAATCTTCCCAGTCTTTGATATTTTTTGGATTGTCTTTACGTACCAAAAATACGATCGTACTGGTAAACGGCACTGCGTTGTCAGGGAATTTGCTTTCCCAATCTGACTCAACCAAGCCTTTTTTCTCAAGTAGCTCGATATCAGAGCCTTGGTTCATGGTGGCAACATCGGCTTGTAGACCATTAGCCACAGACAATGCCTGTTTGCTTGAGCCGCCATGTGACTGCTTGATTAGAATCTTGCTGTCTGGATGCTCAGCTTTATAATGCTCAACAAACAAAGGGTTGTAGTCTTTATAGAAGTCACGTGCCACATCGTATGAGACATTGAGTAGCTCAATATTCTGCCCTTCTGTCGTCGCTGAACCGTCAGCTGCCGCCTCAGTAGTCTCACTGTTGCTACAGCCAGCTAGACCCAATGTCAGAGCAACGCCAGCAATGCTCAAGGCACTAAGGGTTTTACTCTTTTGTTGATAACGAGCTACGTCTGTCATAAATACCTCAAAGATGTCTGTTGTGTAATGCAAGTATGCTAACAGCGCCATCTTATTATGTTTAATGATGAATATGCGTATGTTATTGCCAAAAGGGAATAACAAGCAGGCAAAGCCAATCATATCAATAATTTATGAAAATTATATACGCATATCCAACTGTTTTCTGATTTTAACATTGGATACGTCTTATCTATCTTGTCCGTGTTTCACTGATAACGGCCAAGACAGATCATTCTACAAGCCAGAAATTAACGACTACTTAGTACTTGCCAGCTGATCGAAACGACCACCGTCTATAAAGAAAGTATCCATAATCTCTGCCCATGGGCCAAACACGGCGACAGGCTCAAACGTTTCAATATCAGGTAATGTGTCCTTATGGGCGGCAAGTATTTGCTCATCACTCGGACGCATATACATTTTTGCCATCAGCTCTTGTGCAGGCTTGTCCCATAATCCTTTTAGATAGACACTTGCCGCTTCGGTCTTGCCCGCTTTATCAGTCACTGCCGTGACAACTGCTACTGGGTTGGCAATCGTAATCGAGTAACTGGGATAGACAATATCGACCTGACCCATGGCAAATTGCTGAGCGGCCAAATTCGCCTCATTTTCGGTGGTGATGAGTACATCACCTAGGCCGCGCTGGGTAAAACTGGTCGTCGCAGCACGTGCGCCATTGTCATAAGTGACCACGTTTGCCAACAGCTTTTTGATAAAGTCATTGGTTTGGACTGGGTTGTCACTGCTGCTTTCTTTGAATTGGTGCAAGCCATAGCCGTAAGCCCCCAAAAAGGCATAACGCGCTGTACCACTGGTCTTGGGATTGGGCGTGACCACATCGATATCGTTACGGGCTAAATCTGACCAATCCTGAATGTTTTTTGGATTACCTGCACGAACCAGTAGCACCATAGTGCTGGTGTACGGCACAGCATTATTAGGTAGTGCCTGCTGCCAATCAGAAGCGACTAGACCTTTTTCCACCAACAGATTCATATCGCTCTCTTGGTTAAAGGTGACCACATCTGCTTGCAAACCATTGGCAACAGAGAGCGCCTGCTTACTAGAGCCGCCATGCGACTGATTGATATTTACTTTGCTGTTTGGATGGGCTTTTTGATAGTCAGTGCTAAATAGCGCGTTATATTCTTTATAAAAGTCGCGAGATACATCATAGGAGACATTGAGTATATTGACATCCTGCGTCTCACCATTAGCGTTGTTTGCTGCCTTGTTTTGCGCCTCTTCGGTTGGACTACAGCCTGTCATCATGATCGCTGCTGCGAGCATGCCGCTAGTGGTAAGTACCCGCGCTTTTATGTGTTTATTATTGGTTGGCTGGATGCTAGCAATGCGGAATTTTTGGAATTTTTTTTGCATGATGCTCTCGATAAAGGTGGTAGAAGCGTGTTGTCAAAATTTTGACCATCATCATAGGGCTTACAATCATTTGAGCTTGGTTCTTTTGACTTTTACTCTGTTGATTTCGGTTTTCGGATGATGAAAGCTATGCTAGCAGCATAAATAGCAAACGCTTAGTGACGAATCCGCTTATCAAGTCTTGATGTTGGCATAAGCACTTAGCATGTGCTTTTAGGAAATTATGGGAAACGTGAGGTAAATCATTGCAGGCAGGCTTATTAAATAGGCTATAATTTAGCTAGGCTGTACCCTCATTCTATATGGTAGGGCCCAAGCGCCAATGCTATATCCATTTTACCGTCTTATTTAACCAAAGGCCTTTTTATGACTCTTTCGTCCCATCGCTTTCATTCTATTGCAGCATTAACATTGATAGCCACTACCCTAGCTGCCGTAACGGGTTGTCATAATGTGACGCCCGCGGTGAAGAGTTCTGCGAACAATGCTGTAGCGGTTCATTCAATTCCAGTGGATGTTATGAAAGACTATATTTCTGGTGATTATGCTTCTACAGATTATGACAAACGCGCACAAGGCTATGACTGGGTTGGCGTCATGGTGCGTGCAGAGAGTGACCAACAAATCGATATAAAAGTTCGCTCACGTAGCGATATCAAAAAACAGACTTGTCAGTTTGATGGTAAGGCGATATTAATGGGGCAAGACGCGGCACACGGTACAATTTTTCAGGCACAGGCAAATGACAGCACCGTCTTTTTTCAATTTAAAGACAATATGCTGACGATTGATAGCCCAGATAAATATGCGCTGAATTATTTTTGCTCAGGCGGTGGCTCACTTGCGGGAGAGTATCAAAAGCTGACAGAAGATTTAGAGGTTTGATAGCTCACGCTAACTGCGGTGAGAGATGCTAGAAATGATAAAAACAAAAAGGTGCCAGACCATAAGTCTGACACCTTTTTTATTATGAATGTAGCACTGATTTTTTATGCTGACATGCCAGGGTTTACACCGCAGAGGCGCCCGTGAGTTTGATCTCAGCACGTTCTTCACGAGCGATGCTACTGTAGTAGTTACGTAGTATCTCAAGCACTTCTGGACGGCTAAAGTTCTCTGGTACTTCCATGTCTTCTGACAGCGCTTTACGCAGCTTGGTACCTGATACTTTAACGTGTTCAGACGCGTCATGCGGGCAAGTCTTGTCAGATGCCATCGCATTACAAGCATTACACCAGAACGTCCAGCCAATTTTTAGCGGCTGGGTGATGAGATCGTCTTTGCCAACCTGTTCAAAAATGGTTTGCGCATCAAACGCGCCATAGTAATCGCCCACACCAGCATGATCGCGACCAACGATCAGATGACTACAGCCATAGTTTTGGCGGAATAACGCGTGCAATAAGGCTTCACGTGGACCAGCATAGCGCATATCTAATGGATAACCTGCTTGAATCACCGTGTCTTGTTTGAAGTAATTATCAATCAAGGTTTTGATGGCTTCTTGACGCACTTCTGCTGGAATGTCACCTGGTTTTAGTGCGCCGAGCAATGAATGAATCATCACACCATCGCAGATCTCAATTGCGATTTTGGCCAGATATTCATGTGAGCGGTGCATCGGGTTACGCGTTTGGAAAGCCGCCACAGTCTTCCAGTTTTTCTCTTCAAAGATTTGACGTGTTTGCGCGGGCGTTTTATAGATACCAGGATAACGCGTTGGGAACTCGCCCTCGCTCAGTACTTCTACGCTACCTGCAATATTGACCTCATCTTGATCCAACACTTGCTGGACGCCTGGATGCTCTGGATCTGTGGTGGTAAATACTTGCTGACACTCGTGTTCTTTATCAATGGTATAGGTTTCTTCTACTGTTAAGATGCCCATAACTTCGCCATCTTGTGCGACCAACGCCACTTTGTCGCCTTGACTCAAACTATCCGCCGTCGCTTTTGGTGCAGACAAGGTGATCGGAATGGGCCAAAACAAGCCTTTATTATCCCCACTTTGCAAGCGCATGTTGTCAACCACACCTTGCCAATCAGCTTTATTCATAAAACCATTTAATGGTGTAAAGCCGCCAATACCGAACATAATCAGATCACCACGCTCGCGTGAGCTTAAGGTAATGGTTGGTAAGGTGCTGGCAAGCTCTAGTGCTTGCTCGCGTGCGTCGCCTTCTAACAACAGTGGCTTTAGCTCGGCACTGCCATGTGGCGGAACCAGCTTTGATTGGGATTGAGTTTGGCTTTGGGTCTGAATCTGGGTCTGAGACATATCGTTATTAAAACCTCTTATTAGAAAGAATGGTTGGAAGAGATGAGCAAAAATACGAAAGTGATTAAATATACAAAACTGAGAAGAAAGCCGTCGATAGATAAGAAGTAGCGTACTAGTGATCAGGCGTTAAATTTGATAAGCATAGGCTACCTAACTTTCGTTATGAAAATTTATGCTGTGTTTGGATATGGATATGTCTGAAAGGAATTTATGTTTATAGATAGAAGCTTATATGATGTGACCCTGAATTGTTTAAATTGCGATTTGTGGTATAGGCTACCCTGTACGAGCACAGACATCAGATTGCTTCCATCGCTGCTTTTAAGACCAAAAACAAAACTGAGATTACGTCATGTATCAATATAATTACGCTGACCAGACGTTAGTAGACGAACGAGTTGCCCAATTTCGCGACCAAACCGAGCGATTTTTGGCAGGTGAGCTGCCAGAAGAGCAGTATTTGCCACTGCGATTGCAAAACGGCTTGTATATCCAGCGTTATGCACCGATGCTCCGTATTGCCGTGCCTTACGGCTTGCTTGCCAGCTATCAGCTACGCAAATTGGCTGAGATTACCCGTAAGTATGATAAAGGCTATGGGCACATGACCACCCGTACCAATATGCAGCTGAACTGGCCAAAACTTGAAGAAGTGCCAGATATTTTGGCCGAATTGGCATCGGTGCAAATGCATTCTATCCAAACCTCGGGCAACTGTATCCGTAATACCACCACCGACCCTTATGCGGGTATTCATAAAGAAGAGATCGCCGATCCGCGTCCTTATTGTGAGATTATCCGTCAGTGGTCAACCTTTCATCCGGAGTTTGCTTTTTTACCGCGTAAATTTAAGATTGCTGTGATTGGAACGGCAAAAGACCGCGCGGCGACGCAAGTCCACGATATTGGTCTACATTTAAAGAAAAATGACGCAGGCGAGCTTGGCTTTGAGGTGATTGTCGGGGGCGGACTTGGACGTACGCCAGTGATTGGCAAAACCATCAATACATTTTTACCGCGCCAGCATCTGCTCAGCTATTTAGATGCGATTTTGCGTGTCTATAATCTGCATGGTCGCCGCGACAATAAATTCAAGGCGCGTATCAAGATATTGGTCGATAGCATGGGCGGCCCAGCGTTTGCCAAATTGGTCGATGCCGAATGGGAAGCCAATATCAAAGATGGGCCGTTGACCTTGACCGATGCCAACTTTGACAAGGCCAGCAGCTATTTTACCGAGCCTGATTATCTCAGCTTTGATGCGCTACAGGTACAGTCGGACTTGCAGCAGCAACTAGAGGCTGACAAAGACTTTGCCAATTGGTATCAGCAAAATACCGTGGCGCATAAAATCGCAGGCTACCGCGCGGTGGTCATTTCGTTAAAAGCGGGCTTGGTCGACGGACGCTACGTACCGTCAGGTGACATTACTGAATCGCAAATGGACGCCCTCGCCGACCTCGCTGATGAACATAGCTTTGGCGAGCTGCGCGGCACTTATCAGCAAAACCTGGTCTTTGCCGATGTACAAACCAACCGCTTGTACGAGCTATGGCAGCAGCTGGCGGCGCTACATTTGGCCCGTCCAAATATCAATACCCTAACCGATATGATCGTCTGCCCAGGCTGGGATTTTTGCTCGCTTGCCAATGCCACAACTCACAATATTGCTGAGCAAATCGAAAAACAGTTTAATGATCTCGACTACCTTTATGACTTAGGTGAGATTCGCCTCAATATGTCTGGCTGTATGAATGCCTGCGCCCATCACCATACTGGCGATATCGGTATCCTTGGGGTCGATAAAAAAGGCGAATACTGGTATCAAATCAGCCTCGGCGGTAACTCTAGCAACGACGCCAAACTCGGTAAGATATTGGGCAAGGCTGTACCAACCGATGCCGTAGCGACAACGATACAAAAGATAATCGACGTCTACCTTGAGCAGCGCGTCAGTAATGACAATGACGTCGAAGGCTTTGGCGACTTAGTTGACCGTATTGGTATTGCCCCTTTTAAGGAGAAGGTCTATGGCTAATCACCATGTGTTCAATAGCGATGGCACCGATATCAGTGATACTGACACTTGGCTTGCGCTTAGCACCAATGAGCTGCCTGACGGTATTACCCTGACCGATATATCTTTGCTAGAGCTGCTGCAAAAACAAGAAAAATTCGAAGTCGTTTTACCGCTTACTGATTTATTAGATGCTAAAGGCAATATTGCAGGCGGACTACTATTACAAGTACGTGAATTGTTAGCCGAGCATATTAGCCGTACTGGTGTCTGGGTGACATCCGATAGCGATACCGAGGTGCTGACGCGTATTCCAGAGTTTTTATTACAGCAAGATTTGATTGTGATTCACGTCCCTGCTTTCACGGACGGACGTGGTTTTAGTTACGCCCAAACCTTACGCCAAATGGGCTATCAAGGCGAGATTCGTATGGCTGGCAAGTTTGGCCGCGATCAAATCGCATATCTGCTACGCGCAGGCGCCGACAGTTTTGTGATAAGCGCGCATGATTTGCACTCTATTTCTGATATTAGCCAAGCCTTCACTGCCCTAGCCAGTAGCTATGATGGTCGAGATGCTTCAGCATTACCGATGTTCTCAAAAACCTAAACTCGATATTAAAGAACCATTTTTATATTAACAATTATTAAGGAATGTATTATGAGCCAATTACACCCAAACCTAGATATCGACCAAGCAAACCAAGATTTGCAAGGTAAATCACCTGAGCAAATCGTTGAGTGGGCATTGACGCAAGCCAAAAACCCAATCATCACCACCAACTTCCGTCCTTATGAGTCAGCGATCTTGCATTTGGTTGCCAAGCAGCGCCCTGACATCACGGTATTGTGGGTAGATTCAGGCTATAACACCGATGCGACCTATCAATTTGCCAACAAATTGATTCGTGATCTTGATCTCAACGTTGTGACTTATATCCCAAAACAAACCGCTGCACACCGTGATTCAACCATGAATGGTATCCCAGGCATTGACAACCCGCAACATGGCGAGTTCACTGAACAAGTGAAACTTGAGCCATTCCGCCGCGCCCTTGCTGAGCTAAAGCCTGACGTATGGTTTAACGCGATTCGTAAAGACCAAACAGAATTCCGCCAAGGTCTTGATGTACTTAGCTTATCAAAAGACGGCGTGCTAAAAGTAGCACCATTATTTGAAAAAACCGATGCAGATTTGGATGTGTACTTAGATGAACACAACTTGCCAAACGAGCATGACTACTTTGATCCAACTAAGGTAGAAGAAAGCCGTGAGTGTGGTCTGCATACTCAGCTGTAATTTTTGATAATTGCTCACAGCATTCGTTAAAAACAAAAAAAGCCCTCTCATTTTGAGTGGGCTTTTTTGTTTTACTATTATGAGGAAACGTAAGAATCGTTTGTTATATTATTGACGACCATATCGGCAATTAATAACGTTACTTGCGACCTAGCACCCAACCACCCTCCATCAAGACATTTGCGCCTTGCATTAACTAGAATCATCAGATGCCAAAAACACAGCAAGTGCAGCAATCTTGCTTGATAAGATGTGGAATCACCATTTTTGAAGCCAGATAAGGCGCTTTGACATTAATTACCATCAATTTATCGTAAAAATTTTCTTCTAGCTCAACAGCATTGTCATAAGCATCATGAATACCAGCACCGTTATACAAAATATCAATCTGACTATAGGTCGTCAGTGCTTAATCAACCACTGCTTGAATATCACTCTTTTGCGTCACATCAGCTTTTACGAAGATGGCGTCTTGATTGTTATCTGTAATATCTTTGACGATTCGATTGCCGTCTTCCTCATACAATCGCGACTATTCCTATTAGCCAGAAAAATATCAATTAATATTTCAAAAATGAATATACTAATGCCAATTCATTAGGTGAGAGTGTGTCTGTGATACCTCATAATGGCGGCATTCCTTATATCTTTTCTACTTTTATAATAAATAATTCAATATATGGTGACACTATGAACACCTTCCCGCTATTTTTTAAATTAGAAGGCCGTAAAGTGCTCATCGTGGGCGGCGGCGAAGTGGCACTGCGTAAAGCGGACTTGCTCAGCCGTGCGGGTGCGTGCATTATGATTCTTGCGCCTGATATCAGCCACGAAATACGAGAGTTACTGAGCGACAATAAGCACGAGTTGATTGAAAAAAACTATCACAAATCCTATATGTCAGGCGCTCGCGTGATCATTGCCGCGACTGACGATGAAACGCTTAACCATGAGATTCACGCAGATGCGACTGAGCTAAATATCCCGGTCAATGTGGTCGATACGCCGCCATTGTGCGATTTTATCTTTCCAGCCATTATTGATCGTAACCCTATTGTCATCGGCATTTCATCAAATGGTAAAGCGCCTGTATTGGCACGGCTATTACGGGCACGCCTTGAAACCTTAATCCCGCAAGGCTATGGTAAATTGGCCAAGTTGGCAGGGGATTTTCGCAGTGAGGTAAAGTCCAAAATACCAACGCTGACGGGACGCCGCCAATTTTGGGAGCGCGCGTTTGAAGGTCAAGTCAGCCAGCTGATGTTTGCGGGTAATGAAACCGAAGCGGCTGCTCAGTTGCAAGCGGATTTAGATAGTACTGCCGCTGCTATTCATGATAAAGCCCATGCTGCGGAAAATACAACGCCTACGCTATCAGACGAGTCAGAAAAAAAATCACCCCCCGTAGGCGAAGTCTATATCGTTGGCGCAGGCCCTGGTGACCCAGAGCTTTTGACATTTAAAGCGCTGCGTTTGATGCAGCAAGCCGATATTGTCTACTATGACGCATTGGTATCTCCACAAGTGCTGGATCTTTGCCGCCGTGATGCAGACAAAGTGTTTGTCGGTAAAAAACGCAGTAACCATACTGTCGCGCAGCTTGGCATCAATGAGTTATTGGTCAATAGCGCCAAAGAAGGTCGGCGTGTGGTTCGATTAAAAGGTGGCGATCCATTTATCTTTGGTCGTGGCGGTGAAGAAATTGAAAGCCTGCGCGCTCATGGGGTGCCGTATCAGGTCGTACCAGGGATCACCGCTGCCAATGCCGCTGCTAGCTATGCTGGCATACCCTTAACTCACCGTGACCACTCACAGTCCGTACGTTTTGTGACAGGATTCTTGAAGGCAGGCACGCCCAATAGCAACTTTAAAAACTTCTTGAACACCGATGAGACGGTGGTATTTTATATGGGTCTGCATTCGCTGGCGCGCTTGACTGAAGGCTTGGTTGACGCTGGTCGTAGCGCTGATACGCCAATTGCCATTGTCTCTAATGCCAGTATGCCCAATCAGCAAGTCCTAACAGGTACGCTTGCAACGATTGTTGCCAAACAAGAGGACGCGGAGTTACCGACGCCTGCCCTGCTTATTATGGGAGATGTGGTCAGCTTGCATCATGATTTGGCTTGGTACAATTTACAAAATCAGCAGCACAACCAAAGCAGCGATGATATAGCTAAAAACTGGTTACGTGAAGGCTCAAGAGGTGAAGCAGTCAAACAGCCCATAGATCAACAAGCTCATGCGCTATCGATGATTGCAAATCTTGCGACAAATTCAGGGGACGATCTAGAGCAGCTCATCATCGATTAATCTTCTGTGTTTTATTATTACCTGTACCGCAAAGCGACCCTGTCAATTATCTATTGGTAGGGTTTTCTTTTGGCAACAGAGAAAATCTCAACGATTCTTGCTAGAATGGAAGCTACCTAATTAATGTTCTGACGTTTAATGATAAGCCAAACTATGCCCCTATCTATTGCTTCTAAATATATCTCTGTTAGACCTTTAAAAATATTGCACACGTCCGATTGGCACTTGGGGCGCAGGCTTTATGGTCGTCTGCGTTATGAAGAGTTTGAGGCATTTTTGCAGTGGCTAAAAGACACCATTAGCGCACAGCAAGTAGATATATTGATTGTCGCAGGTGACATCTTTGATACCATGACGCCCAGCAATAAAGCCCAAGCGCTATATTATGAGTTTTTGGGTAAGGTCTCACGTTCCTGCTGTCAGCATGTGGTCATTGTCGCAGGCAATCATGACTCACCGACGTTTTTGGATGCGCCAAGCAATGTGCTCAAATTTTTGAATGTCCATGTGATTGGGACTGCTTGTGATGATTTAGAAGATGAGGTATTGGTCTTAGGTGATGATGATAACAATCCTCATTGCATTATCGCCGCTGTACCCTACCTGCGCGACCGTGATGTACGTAGCAGTAGCGCTGGCGAGTCTGCGGATAGCAAAGACGCCAATGTTATCAAAGGTATTCGCGCCCACTATGATGAAGTAGCAGCGATTGCTAGAGAACAGCAGGCCAAATTAATCGAGGTACATCAACGGCATATCCCTATCATTGCCACAGGTCATCTATTCGCCGCTGGTGGCAAAACAACCGATGATGACGGCGTGCGCGATCTCTATGTTGGCTCACTTGGTAAAATCTCCGCTGATATGTTTGATGAGGGTTTTGACTATGTCGCCCTTGGGCATTTGCACGTGCCACAGCGCGTTGGCGGTCGTGAGAGTATTCGCTACTCAGGCTCACCCATTGCGATGGGCTTTGGGGAGGCAAAACAGCAAAAACAAGTATTGCTGGTACAGTTTGGCGCTATAGCTAATGTTGATAATGAAATCATAGAAGTAAACATCACATCTGATAGTGTTGTACCTCATCTATCTAATACGGTTACTAAGGTTGAAAAATCAGCAGAAAAGACTGCTAAGAAAATAGCGAGTCAAGCCACTGTCTATATGGATGACTTATTTGGATTTGACGCGCCAGCTGATAATCATGAGATAACAACAGCGGCTCTTCAAGCGAACACTGACGATCAAAAACAGCATAAACCCAAGCCTAACGACTCCATTACTTCTAACGAAGTTTTGCATCATGATGACCACAATCAGATGCAAGTAGTTTCTCTACCCATTCCAAAGTTCCAACAGCTAGCGCAGATATCTGGTGACCTAACCACAATCTCACAAACGATAAAATCACTCACACCAACGGATTCTGTTTGGTTAGAGGTGGTCTATACGGGTGACGAGATTGTCAGTGACTTACGTGAGCAAGTACAAGCGATGGTAGATGGACTGCCTTGTGAGGTGCTCAAAATTAAGAACACCCGCACTTATAATAAGGTGCTCAATCAGCAGCAAACCTCAGAAACCTTGCAAGATTTAAACGAAATGGACGTGTTTGAGCGCTGCTTGACGCTAAATGCTATCCCTGACTCGCAAAAAGACGCGCTCCGCAATGCTTATGGTCAAATACTGCACGACCTCCAACATGAGGACAAACAGGCCAAATAGTGCCGTTAATCCTCACATTTCCCATGCCCTTTTTGTTCCATTTTTACCTTTGCTGCGACCACTAATCATAAGACTGACTCATGCGCCTAATTGAACTTCGACTCAAAAACCTCAACTCCCTTAAAGGCGAGTGGCATATTAACTTTGCTGATAGCGCCTTTACCGACGAGGGTATCTTTGCCATCACAGGACAGACTGGCGCTGGCAAGACCACGATTTTGGATGCCATCTGCTTGGCACTCTATGGTGAAACACCAAGGATCAACAGTATCAGCAAAAGCAGCAATGAAGTAATGACGCGGCAAACAGCGGAATGCTTCGCTGAAGTCGTGATTGATTTAAATGGTGAGCAGTACCGCTGCCGTTGGGGACAGCGCCGTGCTTATAATAAGGCAGATGGCAATCTGCAAGACGCAACTCATGAAATTGCTAAGATAAACGTTGATGACTCTTCAAAAGAAGATGAGCTGTTAGAGAGCACTCTAAAACATACCAAAAATAAAATAATTGAACTGACTCGGATGGACTTTCAGCAGTTCACTCGCTCTATATTGCTGGCTCAGGGCAGTTTTTCAGCTTTTTTGAAGGCAAAAGCTGACGAGCGTGCCGATATTTTAGAAAAAATTACAGGCACTGATATTTATGCCACCATTTCAACACATGTTCATAATAAAAAACGCACTGAAGAAGAGATATTGAGTAAACTGCAATATGGTTTAGATGGCTTGGCACTTTTAGATACCGAAGAAGAAGGTCAATTAAGAGCCGATTTGCAGTCATATCAAAGCACCCAGAGTACGCAGCAGCGAGAAATTCAAGATTTGGTCGAAAAGATAAAGTGGCTAGATAGCGTCACAGAATCAAAAGAAAAACTGAATATTTATCAAAATGATCTAGCGCAGGCTCAGCAGGCTCAGCAAGACTTTATCCCTGACGCTAGACGCTTAACCGCTGCCAATAAGGCGTTGGAGATTGATAGTCAATACGGAAAGCTTGCCTCTGACCGCAATAATCTAAAACGTTTACAAAATGAACAGCAAGGAATTAACGATACGCTGCCGCAAACACAGAATAACTTACACCAAGCGAACGTGCTGCTAGATACCGTAAAAATTCGCGTACAAGCCGCTGATGAAGCGCTGCGATCCACCTTACCTAATATTAGAGAAGCGCGTAGACTAGATATCGACATTACGCAGCAAACGCAGGGCTTAAAAGAAGCGCAGCAAAGGGAGAATACTTTATCGGACCATACTCAGCGCTTACGCCTAGAGATTGATCACCATCAACAACAAGCAGTACAAAATAAATCCCAATTAGCAGATACAGAGCGCAATCTTAATAGTGCAAATGACTTAAATGACATCGACGGCGATATTGCTAATTTTAAGAGTTATTGCACCAGTTTAAAAGCACTGCTCCAAGACAATGCTGATTTAAATATCAGCAAGGCCAACCAAAAACACAATACAGACCAGTATCAAAGCCATCTTAGAACCTTGTATCCATTACAAAAGGATCAAGCGGCTAAAGAAAAAGCTCTACAAGCTCAGATCGAGGAATTACAACAAAAGCAAGCCGAATTAATTGAAAGACAGTCTCTATCTGAGATACACAGCGAACAAGAACAGATAGATGGCCTCGATCGTCAGCTTGAACAAATAGAGTCAAAAGCAGATAAGCTCAATGAGCTTCGCGTACAGATCAAAGATATAGACACTGAGCTACCAGTAATACAAGACGATCTGGTAGTGCTGGCTGATATCATTACTAATAAAGCATCCACTATCCAATCCACTAAAGACAAGCGGCAAGACAAACAAACACAGTTATATCTACTACAAAAAGTAGCCACTCTAGAAAGCCACATTGCTGATCTAAAAGACGGTCATCCCTGCCCGCTGTGCGGATCGCTTGAGCATCCTTATGGCGCAAACCATCCGCATTTGATATCAGATACCGAAGCAGATCAGATTCAGCAACAAATGATAGAGCTGGACACCACCATATCCGATTTGGAAAACACCTTATCTGTACATCGTATCAGTCAAGCAACCAAACAGCAGCAGCTTGAGCGACAGCAAAATCAGAAAAACCTATTACAAGATCAAGCACAAAAACTGGCAGCTGATATCAAGCAGTCAGTGAGTTTAGTCCTGAAGGAAAACTACTCACCTTTTATCGCGGCAATGATACAACCATTGCAGCAACTTGAGACACATGTAGATATAATACCGGTGTTAAAGAGCACTCAACATCAATTGACCGAACGTAAAGCATCACTTAAAGGCACGCTGTCCAATTATCAGAGGCTTGGTGAGAAGCTCGCTACCATGCGCGAGGACATTAGCGCATTAGCACAACAGCAGCATAAGCTGGCAAGCGATATTAATGGGATTGAGACGAATATCAAAATAACATCCGTGAGTATAGATAATACAGATAAACACATTCACGATAATTTCTCTGAATTAACCACCCTTAAAAATGACATCATTCAGCTCTTAGAAAGATACGCCGCTGGCACGTTTCAGTCAAACGAAATCGCGCAGATACGCGCCTCGAAGCCAACTTTACATCCCCTGATGGAAAGTATTGATAGCCAAGTTATCCTAAACGAGGCGGATTATCATACGCATATCACGACATTGCGTCAGCAGCACGCAGCGCTTATAACTATAAAAAATGGGCTTAATAATTATAAAGAGCATCAGCAAAAGCTAGCGACAGAACTAGGCGGTCTAGAAATACAGATCGATACCAAACAAACCCAGTTGGATAAAGACCAACAGGAGCTTGATAGTCTGGTTCAACTCGTGATTGAAAAAATAAAGGCGCTTGAGCAGCTACAAACACACAGAATCAATGTCTTCGCCGACAAAGATCCCGATGCAGAAGAGCAGCGTTTGCGCGAGGCATTAGAACAAGCGAAAACCGATCAGTCCGTTGCCCAAAGACAACTAGACAGTGCTGAATACACGCTCAAGCAGCTAAAAGACCAACGAGAGCAGATCACGCAGCAAATCAAAGCAGCAGCTGATACCGTGCAGGTTCTAGAAAACCAGTTCCAAACGGCACTTGCCTCCTCCAGCTTTGATACGGAAGCAGAATTTTTGGCGGCGCGCTTGCCTATGGATGAGCGTAATGCACTCAAACAGCAGCAAGAACATATTGATTATGCACTCAAGCAAGCGCAATCCTTATTGAAAGAAACCGAGAAAGCATTAGAAGATAAGCAAGCTAATCCGCTGACAACAGACGATAAAGAAACGCTTATCCAGCAGCAAGCGCAAGTCCAAGAGAAGTTTAATAGCTGCATTGAGTCAATTGGTGCAATCAGTCAGCGTCTAAAAGACAATGAGGATAAGAAAAGCACCCAACAGGCACAGATTGATGCCATCAATGCCCAAAAAGAGAAGTTACAAGTGTGGCAACAGCTACATAAATTGATTGGCTCGTCTGATGGCAAAAAGTATCGTACCTTTGCTCAAGGCCTAACCTTTGATCTTATGGTCAATCACGCCAATACTCAGCTGCAAAAAATGAGTGATCGCTACCTGCTGGCTCGTGATGGCAATAGCCCGCTTGAGCTCAATGTCATTGACAATTATCAAGGCGGTGAGATTCGTAGTACCAAAAATCTATCAGGCGGTGAAGGCTTTATTATTAGCCTTGCTCTAGCACTAGGACTATCACAAATGGCCAGCCAAAATATTCGCGTGGACTCGCTATTTTTGGATGAAGGTTTTGGTACCTTGGATGAAGAGTCTTTAGACATTGCGCTTGATACGTTGACCAATTTGCAGCAAGAAGGTAAGTTAATCGGAGTGATATCCCATGTACAGGCGCTAAAAGATCGTATCTTAACCCAAATAAAAGTAGAGAAGCTCTCGGGCGGCTTTAGCCGAATTAGTGGTCAAGGATGTCACAAAGTTGTAAGCGAAAAAGCATCATAACTTAAGCTAGTCAGTGTGCTACTTTCTACTCTACTTTCGATTAAACGATTTTGTTTAGACAATAAAAAACCACCGAACATTAAGAACGGTGGTTTTTTTGAACTTACAGATATCTATTTCTTAATGAGTAACTGATTATTTAGTGACTAAACCACTCAGCTCACTCATCAATACTGACAGCGTTGACAGACCAATTTGACCTTCTTCATCGTTGCTATGCAGCTCATCTAACTTATTCATCTCTGTCGTGACTGCTGCAAGCTGATCGACGTGTCTTGCTTTCCATTCACTAAATGCTTGCTTGGCATCTGGTTTAGACAGTACCGCATCCATTAGTAGGCGCAAGCTACGTGACAACTCGTTCACTAACGCATGGCGTGCACGGCGATCCCAGTAGTCTTGCTGTGGTAAATTGGCAATATTGTCCATCATCCAATCTAACTGCAACACTTGATAGGCTTCAAAGTATAGGGTTGCAATCTCATCAACAGGACGCTCATATTGCTCAGCCAGCAATGCAGCATCAAGCGCATCGACATGATACGGTAGCATCGCAAATAAGGTAGCATCGTTGTCAGACAGATCTTTTTGCATCAAACGCTCGGTGTCTTCTTGCAAATATTGGGCAAACTGCTGCTCAATAAAGCCACTTGGCTTAGTCAGTTTTTCAACACTATCACTAAAGCGGCTAATCATATCAGCAACTTGCAAGTTTTGACCAAAGGCATTGATGAACCAGACCACACCGCGCTCAAGCGCATCACGTAGACGCAGCTCAAGATTCAGCAGTAGTGTTGCTTCAACTTGGTTATCTAGTGCTTCTAATGCTTGCCAAGCGCGCGATACGTTGAATACATCACGGCTAATCGCATAACCACGCACGATAGTCGCTAGTGATTGATCCGTTTCTTCAAACAGACGGAATAGCGCTTCAATACCTAAGCGGTTGACCACACTGTTGGTCAAGTAAGTGCTGATGATTTCACGATGCAAGCGGTGCTCAGTCATCTCATCAAAAAAGCGTGACGCAAGCTCATCTGGGAAGTATTTGCGTAGCTCGTTAATGAAGTACGGATCATCTGGTAAATCAGATGATAACAGATTGTCATAGACCCACATTTTGCCATAAGCCAAGACGACTGCGAGCTCAGGGTTGGTCAGACCGGTATCTGCTTTTTGACGCTTCGTAATCTCTTCGTCTGATGGTAGATACTCAATCGCACGATCCAGGCGCCCTTCACTCTCTAACATTTGGATAAAGCGCTGATGATCGCTTAGATTGGCTGCGGCGCGAATATGACTCAGCTCAATCGCTTGTGGTTGCAAGTAGTTCTGACGTAGTACCAATTCTGCTACGGTGTCAGTCATACTCTCAAGCAATTCATTACGCTGCTTCAGCGTCATATCGCCTTGCTCGACCACTTTGCCAAGTAAGATTTTGATATTGACTTCATGATCCGAGCAGTTTACACCGCCTGAATTATCGATGGCATCTGTATATATGCGTCCGCCCGTTTGAGCATATTCGATACGACCTTGCTGGGTTAGACCTAAGTTACCACCTTCACCAACGACGGCTGCACGTAGCTCATTACCATCGATACGTAGCGAATCATTGGCACGATCGCCAACATCGGCATGCGTCTCATTTGCACTTTTGACATACGTACCGATACCACCATTCCAGATGAGATCGACAGGCGCACGTAATAACGCACTGATCAAATCGTTCGGTGCAAGGCTGTCTGCACTGATATCAAAGAGCGATTTCATCTCAGGACTGATAGCGATAGTCTTGTCTTGGCGTGAGAATATCCCACCACCTTGACTGATTAAGGAGTCGTTATAATCTGCCCATGATGAGCGCGGTAGCTCAAACAAGCGTGCGCGCTCAGCGTATGAGGCCGCAGTGTCTGGATTAGGATCAATAAAGATATGCAGGTGGTTAAAGGCAGCAACGAGCTTAGTATGCGTTGAGAGCAGCATACCATTACCGAATACATCCCCACTCATGTCACCAATACCGACCACGGTAAAGTCATCACGGTTTTGGATATCCATACCGCGCATACGGAAGTGACGTTTGACCGACTCCCAACCACCGCGCGCTGTAATACCCATTGCTTTATGGTCATAACCTACTGAACCACCTGAAGCAAAGGCATCATCCAGCCAAAAGTTGTACTCTGCTGCGAGCGTGTTGGCGATATCAGAGAAAGTCGCTGTGCCTTTGTCCGCTGCGACAACCAAGTACGGATCATCTTCATCATGACGTACTGTGTTGGCTGGCGGGACGATGTTGCCATCTACAATGTTGTCTGTGACATCAAGCATACCGCGTAAGAACGTTTGATAGCAGGCAATGCCTTCTGCTTGGAACGCTTCACGACCATCAGCCATGCTTTTGGTTTTGACAATAAAGCCGCCTTTAGAGCCAACAGGAACGATTACTGCGTTTTTTACCATCTGTGCTTTGACAAGGCCAAGTACTTCGGTACGGAAATCTTCCATACGATCTGACCAGCGCAGACCACCACGAGCGACTTTGCCACCACGTAGATGCACCGCTTCAACGCGCGGTGAATAGACAAATATCTCAAACATGGGCTTTGGTTTAGGCAAGTTTGGAATGTCTGCTGCCAAGAACTTAAACGACAAACGATCTTTGCGTTGACCGTCGCTATCTACTTGATAGAAGTTGGTACGTACCATCGCATTGATCAAATCTAAGTACCAGCGCAAGATACGATCTTCGTCTAGGCTATCGACATCTGCTAACGCAGCGGTGATTTTCTCTTGAATTTTCGTTGTTTTTTCTTGGCGCGTCTCATCACTATATTCAGGGTTCATGCGCGCATCAAACAAGCTGCCCAATGCCACACTGATATCACTGTTTTTAACGACAGTTTGCTGAATATAAGCACTGGAGAATGGCGCACGAGCTTGTAGCATATAGCGAGACAGCGCACGTAATACGACGACATCGTAAGTGTCGAGCTTGGTCGTTAGTACCAACTCATTGAACGAATCGCTCTCAACACGGCCCGCCCAAATTTGCTTGAGGCTATCTTCGAACTGTCCACGCACGACTTGCATATTGACCGTATCGACATGCTCTAGCGTCAGCTCGTACTCTTGCATCCAAATAGACTGCTCTGGCAAATCAAACTCATAAGTCTGTGCTGAGATAACCGATACACCAAAGTTTTCAAGTATTGGTAGCACTTTTGATAGGATAACAGGCTGCTCGCGACCGTATAGCTTTAGGTGAAGTTGGTTACGTGCATCGCCTGTCGACTGGTATAAATGCCAAAGCATTGGGTTTTCTGCGGTCAGTCCCGCCAGACGCTTCGTATCTTCGACTGCGGTACGAGCATCAAAACGCTCTTGGTACGCAGCAGGAATATAGTCTAAAAAGCGACGAGTCAAAGCGTTGGCTTGTTGTTCACCCACATTATCGAGTAGCATTTTTTGATAATTGTCATCCCATGACTGCATGAGTGCTGACAATTTGGCTTCAAGTGTCGCGATATTAACGTCATTCACTTGACCTGGCACTGTGCGCACATGGACATGGACGCGGGCGTGCGCAGATTCATTGAATTCAGTGGTAAAACCTGAAGACAGACCGTTATAAGCATCTTTTAGAACGTTTTGTACTTTGATGCGTAGCTCAGTGTTGAACTTATCACGTGGAATATAAACCAAGCACGAGACAAAACGTTGGTAATGGTCGATACGGCTAAATAAGCGTAAGCTCTTTTTGTCTTGTAATTGGCTAATACCTGAGACAATTGGGTACAGCTCTTCGACGCTGGCTTGGAACAGATCATCACGTGGCAAGGTATTAATCACATGCATCAATTTATGATGAGCATGACCATCACGTGGCAATTCTGCCATGGCCATAATCTGGTTGGCCTTTTCGCGTAGTAGCGGTATTTGCTGTACGGTAAGCTGATACGCTTGTGATGTCAGCAAACCGATAAAGCGATACTCACCAATCAATTTACCATTATCATCGAACTTATGGATACCCAAAAAGTCCATATATACCGAGCGATGTATCGGAGATACACGGCTTGATTTAGACAGCATCAACACGCGCGGCTCAGTTAATAATTGTTTTAGCCCTTTAGGCAGTTGATTGAAGCTTTCTGATATCTTGTCTTCTTCTGAACCGCGCAATAGACCAAGACCGCTATTACCAATGGCAAATAAATCCAAATTAGTAGGTTCGGTGACTTCGATTTCGTGACCGCCTTCTAAGCGGTACTCGCGATAACCTAAGAAGATAAAGTGGTCATCTAATATCCAATCTAAAAATGCTTGGATTTCTTGTTGTGAGTAGAATACTTCTGGCAGTGGTTTGCTAGACAGTTCAGCTTTAATGTCATTTAACTGCGCACGCATTTGTTTCCAGTCGCCAACGACGGTATCAAGCGTGTCAATTTTAGACATAAGCATTTGTTGTAATGCTTCCAAGTTTTCATTATCTTGATACGCAATTTCACAATGAATCAACGACATATGAGAAGTAGCACTTTCATGTGCGCCTTCAATATAAGTAATCTGGCCGTCCTCATCACGTTTGACACTTACGATGATATTGTAAGTGCGGTGCACATCGATACCTTCAGCTTCAAGGCTCATCAAGATCGTATCGACTAAAAATGGTCTATCATATGCCACGATCTGAATGACCGTGTGTGAGCTATGAAAGTGCTGCTCTTCTGCTAAGGGATTCAATACTGCCAGTTGTGGTTTGCTGCAATCATAGGCTTTGAGCAATGTAAAGTGATGTAGCGCCATGCCCGCCAAATCAGCATTACTGATCGCCTCTGCAGTTTCTTGATGCAGCGGCTCATAGTAGCTATGGATAAAATGATCAAATAGCGATTTGTCTTTTTGTACATAACTGGTAGCAATATCGCTTATCTGGCTAATGCGCTCTTTTGCGATACTGAGGGAGTTTGGCATTGTCCTTCGTCCTTTTTATAGGTTTGGTTTATCTATTTATGTTTATCAATCTGTGTTAATTACCGTCATTGCATATAGGGCTTTATATAGTCAATCAATATTAAAAGTGGT
>NZ_LNDJ01000082.1 GCF_001444505.1 Psychrobacter piscatorii
CCATGGTCGAATGTTCAACACGCCCTATTTAATTGGCTATTTATCTGTGTTATATCGCCATTTAATTTGCTCATCTTCAGGTAGGCTTTTTTGCGCTCATCGCACAATTTTTCATGTTACACTTACGCTTTCGCAATGCTATCGATGCCGCTGTATATCGATTTTATTGACGGATCGGTCAAGTTAATGCAGGCCAACTGCCTGTGTTTATTCTTATGTTAATTTTTACTGATAGTCGCCATTCACAATCATGGTCGTACCATAAAACAGCTGGCAAAAGAGCAGCGTGCACAAGTACCTAGCATACTTTGAGCAACGTCGATGCAGTGTTCGTTTGATTGTGGGCAAGCTATCAGCTTCTTTTTAATGATACTTTTTCAATGACAGTCACTACTTAGGACATTATTATGTTTAAAGACATTTCTATCAAAGAGTTTGATCCGACCCTTGCTGAAGCGATGGCTGCAGAAAGCGTTCGTCAAGAAAATCACATCGAGTTGATTGCCTCTGAAAACTACTGCTCACAAGCAGTGATGGAAGCGCAAGGCACTGATTTGACCAACAAATACGCTGAAGGCTATCCTGGTAAGCGTTATTATGGTGGCTGTGAGCATGTCGATGTCATTGAACAATTGGCCATTGACCGTGCAAAAGAGCTGTTCGGTGCTGAGTATGTCAACGTCCAGCCACATTCAGGCAGCCAAGCAAACTCTGCTGTATTTTTAGCGTTGCTAGAAGCCAATGACACGGTACTTGGCATGAGTCTAGACGCTGGTGGTCACTTGACGCATGGCGCGCACATCAACTTCTCAGGTCTGAACTACAATGCCGTACAGTACGGATTGGTCGATGGCACTGGCCTTATTGACTATGATCAAGTAGAGAGCTTGGCACGTGAGCACAAGCCAAAAATGATCATTGCAGGTTTTTCAGCGTATTCACAAGTCGTTGATTGGCAGCGTTTCCGTGACATCGCTGACGAGGTAGGCGCGTATCTATTGGTAGATATGGCACACGTTGCTGGTCTTGTTGCGGGCGGCGTCTATCCAAGCCCAATACCTTTTGCTGATGTGGCCACTACCACCACACACAAAACCCTACGTGGCCCGCGTTCAGGTATGATCTTGTCGCGTGATGAGAAACTTGCTAAAAAGCTAAACTCTGCCGTATTCCCAGGCAACCAAGGTGGCCCGCTCATGCACGTCATCGCGGCAAAAGCGGTTTGCTTTAAAGAAGCGCTAGAAGACAACTTCAAAACTTATCAGCAGCAAGTTGTGAAAAACGCACAAGCCATGGCAAAAGTCATTCAAGAGCGTGGCTATGAGATCATCTCTGGTGGTACTGAAAACCATCTCATGCTGATCAGCCTAGTGAAGCAAGAAATGACCGGTAAAGAAGCCGACAAATGGCTTGGTGATGCACACATCACTGTGAACAAAAACGCCGTACCAAATGATCCAAAATCACCATTCGTCACCTCTGGTATCCGTATCGGTACCCCAGCGATTACTACTCGCGGCTTCAACGAAGCACAAGCGGCTGATTTGGCAGGCTGGATCTGTGACGTGCTAGACAGCCGCGGTGATGAAGCGGTTGCAGCTGAAGTACGCGGTAAAGTAGAAGCAATCTGCAAAGAGCTACCAGTGTACGAAAAAAACCAGTAAGTATTAACTGACTCTATTTGAGAGTTGTATAACAAAAAACCGCTTAGCGTTTGCTAGGCGGTTTTTATTTTTAATCACAGTTAAGGAAGATACGATGTCTATTTCAACAACTATGTCATTTTGCTTTTGTAGTGTTCGCGAGGAAAATTTAATCAGCATACTTGTTGGTGATATGACACTGGATGAGCTAAGAGAAAATCGCGATAACCAATACTTAGATGTGAGACAAGCGTCTCTTGAAAATTATACGGAAGAACTGGTTGAGTTATTGGGAGAGGGGCATTATGCCTTGTGCGATTTGTTGTTTTTGGCAAACAATAGCACCCCGCTGCATGAGCAGCATGACGGTTTATTATACAATGTGGCCGTCGTACCTGAGATCGTCAAAGCGTTTGCCGCGACAGATCTAAAAAAATTGGTACACGATATCGGCTACCACGAAGCAGAGAGCCAAGAAGGTCTAAATACGTTTCGTGAGAATTTAAATCACGTTCACGAGTTATTTAAGTTTGCAGAAGAGAATAAGCTCAACGTGATTGGGTTTACGCTTTAGTGAGTCGATCATGTTGCTGCATGACGCCGCACCTAGATATATTTGAACCGAATGTCAGATAAATAAAAACCGCCCAATATTATTGCTGGGCGGTTTTATTCATTCAAATGATTGTGCGATAAGAGCATGCTCATGCAATAAGGGGCAAATTTAAACCCTACGAATATTTAGAATCTCAGCCACCGAGTTGATTGAGTCCTAATGCCAGCACCAAACCAATAGCAGTGCTGATACCCGCCCAATGGTTGCCATCTTTAAATGCAGACGGAAAAACTTCTGTCGCTAATGAAGCAATCACTGCCCCTGCGGCAAAACAGTCAATTGCACTAATTACTGCATCATCGACATCTTTGAGAAGCGTTTTGCCAATAATAGCTGCTAATGATAATAAAATAGCTGCACCAATCCATAGCATGAGTATTTTTTTGTGACTGCTACCACCATCGCGCATTTGTTTGGCACCGCCTGCGGCTTCTGGGAGATTTGATAATAAAATAGAACCTGCTAGTGCCGCGACTTGTAAAGCGTTACCACCAATCAGCGCGACGCCAAGCGCTAAGTTTTCTGGGATACCATCAAGCGTAATAGCAGCAAGCAAACCTGCCCCGCCTTTGTTTTGCATTTTTTCATCAATCAGATAGTCAATACCTGTAAAGACCACTGCGCCTAACACGGTAAAGGCGACAGTCGTCCACAAACCACTCTCGCCAATCGCAGGTTGAATCATCTCAAGTACCACTGAGCTCATGAGCGCACCACCTGCCAGCGCAAGCAGATTGCCTTGTATCCAGTCAGGCATGTAGCCGTATAGACCCCATAATGCACCAATAATGAGTGCGCCTGAAACCACAAGAATAATGGCAAATACCAACATAAAATGCCTCGATACTTTTAATAAGTTTTAATAATTCTGAGTAATGTCTATTGATACGATGAATGGCGGTGAGATCACATCGTATTTGATAATAATGCTATCACACGATGTGACCCATGCAATCTCCTCAAGATTAATCACGGCTTAAATACGCTCAGACGTAGTATTAAATAAACGGCAACTTGGTGAATATTTGCAATATCGTGGCATTGACGATATCGACAAAGAACGCACCAACCATTGGCACGATTAAGAAGGCTTTCGGCGAGGGAAGATAGCGATCCGTGACTGCTTGCATATTGGCAATCGCTGTCGGGGTAGCTCCCATACCAAAACCGCAATGTCCTGCTGAGAGTACTGCCGCGTCATAGTCTTTGCCCATGACTTTAAAGGTAATGAGGTAGACGTAGATAATCATGATGATGGTCTGTACGATCAATATGACCAATACAGGCCCTGCCAAATCCGTCAACTGCCACAGCTTCAATGACAGTAACGCCATTGCCAAAAACAGACTCAAAGATGCATTACCAAATACATCAATCGAGCGATCAAACATCTCAAAATTGAAGACCATCGTTAACACATTGCGTATGATGACGCCGCCTGCCAGTGCCCAGACAAACGTCGGTAGCTCAAACCATGTGCCCTCAGCCACGAGCGTCATCCCATCGGCAAAAGCCAATGCCCCTGCAAATAGCGCTAATGTCTCGATAGTAGAGGATGCCGTGATAAAGCGCATGCTATCGGGTCTCTCAAAGATGTCTTTATTGCTACCTGCAGTCTCCTCATCATGTTTGGTGCTATATAAAGACTGAGCACTGGCAACTTTTTCGATATCACTGGGATTGGGATCCGCTGGCGTCGGTTTTAGACCCAGTCGGTTAATCAAGCGACGTGCCACAGGACCACCGACGATACCACCAGCGACCAAACCATAAGTCGCAACAGCGATACCAAGCGTCGTCGCACCGACCACACCGTAGTCTTGTTCTAAAGTAATACCCCAAGCACCTGCCGTACCATGACCACCCGTCAGCGCGATAGAGCCTGTGACGAGACCAAGCAGCGGATCAAGCCCTAGCGCACTTGCCATGGCCACGCCAACGACATCTTGGAGCACGATAAAGACGGATACCACGATCGTAAAAATCAATAACGGTGTGCCGCCTGCCTTTAGGCGACTAAAATCAGCACTCAGACCGATAGAAGCAAAGAACATTAGCATAGTGGCGGTCTGTAAGCCTTGATGAAAGTTGAAGCTATATCCCCAAACCATATTGAGAATATAGACCACAATCGCTGCGACTAAGCCACCTGCGACAGGTTCTGGAATATTGAAATCTTCTAAAAATTTAATCCTTTTGACCAAAAAACGCCCCAGTAGTAGCACCAAGGTCGCGAGTATCAGTGTGTAATAACCGTTTAAGGTAATCTCCATAGGTTAATCCTTTGTATAAAATAAATTAACCTGAATTCGGGATAAATATGGCTTTATCTCGAATTCAGGTTTCTATGATGACGAATCGTTGTCGGTGACTATCAGCGCCTCACTCTTTCACCGCTAAGTGTCATTCTCAAAAGGCACAATAATCCACAGTTGCGGCTTACCAAAGTCGCTATAAGCATCTTCGATAATGCTTTTAAAGATATTGAAGTCTTCGGTGTTTATCTTTTTTATTACCGTCAAATCAAGCACTAAGTGCCGCACATCGCTGTCTGTCAGACAGTCCCATGCACTGTCCCAATTGTGTGAGAAATAGCTGGGGAAGTGGCAGGCACGCGCCAGACTCGTCAATAGCGTGGTTTTGTCCAGTGTGTCACACGCGGGTATGGTAACAGCCTGAGTAGGAATGACGGCAGATAGCGCTGTACCGTTTTGGTTAATGGGGTCTTGACTGACATAGTGGATGGCTTGGCTCGTATCTTTCTGATTCATGGCTTCTTGATTCATATTAGGGTACCTCAAGCTTTTGAAAACTGTCATAGTGATCGACGGTTAAGTAATAAACAGTGGGCGGGCGACCACCTGTGACGATACGCCGCGCACCGCGATGGGAGACGCCAGGGGTGGGTACGGTGTATTCGCGGTAGTAGCCTTGCGATTGTGCTGGCAGTCTACCTTCACGATTGTAAAACGTCGTGCCATCTTTATTGGGATAAGGATATGGCCCGCCTTGTTGAATCAGCGCAATCGTTTTATCGATCTGTGCATCGCCCGTGATGCTAGTGGTCGCTGTATCAGTTGTGGCGACTTGACTGGTATTGTCAGACGTATACTGAGATAACGTCGAGCCTAAATCACCAAAGAAGTAGACAGCGACAGCGATAATGGCAATGAGGCTAAATAGGGTGCTGCCTAGGCTTCTCTTGTTGCGAGAGCTATTTTGACGAGTGTTTTGATGGTTGCGATTTGAGGGGCGGCTGTGATTATCTCGTTTGCTATTATTGGGCATCTGCCTTGGTGTATTTGGTGCAGTATCTGGTTCAATGCTAAGTATGGCTGACGTCACTTTGGTGGCACGCAATTGGTTTTTATCATTACGACTACTCGTGAAATAGACACGTCGACCAACCGCTATCGGCTCCGCCAAACTTACTTTGCTAATATGAAAAAACACGTCCTCATCTTGATCATCGACATCGATAAAGCCATAGCCTTTTTCGTGATTCCAATGCTTAATCTTGCCGCTTTGCATGGTGGCACCGCTCCTTATTGTTTAGGTGTCCGTAATATAAATGCCTATGATTATCATAAAAAAAACGCCAGCACAATGGCCGACGTTCTCAAACTCTCGATTCAATCATGAATACAGATTTAGTTATGCACGTACTTCACCATGACCATAGACGATCCATTTTTGTGAGGTCAGTCCCTCAAGACCGACTGGGCCGCGCGCATGGATTTTGTCCGTTGAAATACCAATCTCAGCACCAAGACCATATTCAAAGCCATCAGCAAAACGGCTAGAGGCGTTAATCATCACGCTCGCTGAGTCCACTTCGCGGATGAAGCGTTGCGATTTGGTATAGTTGTCCGTGATGATGACATCGGTATGATGGCTGCCATGTGTATTGATATGCTCAATGGCTTCATCAATACCGTCGACGACTTTTACCGCAAGAATAGGGGCAAGATATTCTGTATCCCAGTCCTCAGAGGTAGCAGCAGACAAGTGACCGTTTAAGGTGATCACATCGGCTAAGATGCTTTGGGCGCTATCGTCTACACGTAGCTGCATGGCATCATCGGCCTCGATAATGGCGGTGGCAATCTTTGGTAATAAATCTTTGGCGATAGAGGCATCAATCAGCAGCGTCTCCATCGTGTTGCACGTACCATAACGATGGGTTTTGGCATTAACACTGACTTTGATGGCAATCTCAGGATCCGCATCGCTATCGATAAAGGTATGGCAGTTACCATCTAGATGCTTGATCACAGGGACGCGGGCGTCGTTGCTAATACGCTCAATCAGACCTTTGCCGCCACGCGGTACGATGACATCTACATATTCAGTCATGGTGATCAGCTCACCAACAGCAGCTCGATCGGTCGTTTGTAATACTTGAACGCTGTGCTCAGAGAGATCCGTGTGGCCAAGGCCTTTTATGATGCATTTGGCAATCGCTTGATTGGATTCAAACGCTTCAGAGCCACCGCGTAAGATGATGGCGTTGCCTGATTTTAGTGCCAGTGAAGCAGCTTCTAAGGTTACGTTAGGACGCGATTCATAAATCATGCCAACGACGCCCAGTGGCACACGCATTTTGCCCAAATGAATCCCTGATGGCTGATAAGTCATATCCGTCACTTCGCCGATTGGATCAGGCAGGCTCGCCACGTCTTTTAGGCCTTGGAGCATAGCGTTGAATCGTGCTTCGTTTAATTCCAAGCGATCGAGCAGAGCGCTATCAAGCTCGTTTTTGTGACCGTTGTCCATATCGATTTTATTGGCTGCCAAAATATCTGGCTTGGCATTGACTAGCTCATCATGAATGGCCATGAGTGCTGAGTTTTTGTCGCCTGTGTTGGCTGCCGCGAGCGCACGAGAAGCGGCTCTGGCTTGCTTGCCAACAGACTGCATGTAGGTGGTAATATCCGTCGTATTTGCTTGACTCATCAATTATTCTCCTTATGTGATATCAGTTTTATATAAATAAAAGCGCCTAAAAAGGCGAAAATTTAGCAAAAAATCAGTTTTGAATGCCTATTTAGCGGTCCATAGGTCATTATGCTATTTAACATAGAGGAGATTGCGGTGATAGTAAAGATGATTTTGTGAACAGAACCCGCTTTACAAAGCATCAAAGTGACTTTACAAAGGGTTGTTTTAAAGCTTATTTCCTAGTGTTTAAAAAGGGTTTCTTCAAATATTTTGTGAGCTGTGTTTACGTGCCTTTAACAGAACTGCGCTGTAAATACTAAGGTAGCTGCGATGTATCATCAGTATAGTAGGCACTAAGAAAACGGCACTATCAATAAATGACGCTGAATCATATGACAAGTAATGGAGAATAACGATGACGACTAAAAACACGACATACAAAAACTGGATGACGGTTGGCTTGGTTGCAGGGGTGCTTGCGCTAAGTGCTTGTAGTAAAGATGAGACACCGATGGAGACGCAAGCGGATACAAGCGTTGACGCCCAAACCAGCGTTGAAGAGAATGCGACAGCAACCAGTTCTGATGACATCGCCGTTGCTACCGCTGATGACAATATGGCTGTCAGTACAGGGGATGATGTGGCTGTGGCAACCGCTGATGAGGCAGAAGTACTGGATGGTACGGAAGATTCAGAGCATGTATCGACGTACTAAGTTTTATGGCGCGCCAAACGCTATGATAGTGTGTTGGTCAATATAGCATTATCAGATAAAACAACGTCTGGCACGTTAAAGTGATAAAATAAAGCCCAGAGCGATAAATATGGTCTGGGCTTTTTTGTGCCAGTCATTTATCCAGTACTGATTAACTGACTGGTTAAACACAAGATTTGCCTTTTTACTGTGCAATAAGAGACAATATGGCATTTTTCTCTTGGCCTGCTCAGGCGTAGCATTAGCATAATAATGCTATAGATGCTGATACTGTATAGCTCTTATTTATAATATACAGCTCTTATTTATTTTTATTCGTGTTTTCACTCATATTTATTGGAAGTCTGCTGAACCATGCTTGATATTGCAAAAAAACCAACTCGGCCTATCGCCTTAGACTTACAAGACATCCATAAAAGCTATGGCTCATTAGAAGTACTCAAAGGGGTATCTCTCACTGCCTATGACGGTGATGTTATCTCTATTTTGGGCTCATCGGGCTCAGGTAAATCAACCTTGCTGCGCTGCATTAATTTGCTCGAAAACCCCAATCAAGGTCGTATCCTGATCGGTAATGAAGAGCTGATGCTCAAACCTGCCAGATCAGGTGAGCTGCAAGCGGCGGATGTGAAGCAGTTAGAGAGCTTGCGTGCCCGGGTTGGGTTCGTCTTCCAGAACTTTAACTTGTGGCCACATAAGACGATCCTACAAAACATCATTGAGGGGCCAACGCAGGTTCTCAAGATCAAAAAAGCCCAAGCGATTAGTGATGCTGAACAACTGCTCGACAAAGTCGGTTTGCTCGATAAAAAAGACGCTTATCCAGCCAACTTGTCTGGTGGTCAGCGTCAGCGCGTGGCCATCGCTCGCGCACTTGCCATGCAGCCGCAAGTGCTATTATTTGATGAGCCAACCTCGGCGCTAGACCCTGAGTTAGTCAATGAAGTACTCGCTGTGATGCGAGAGCTGGCAGAAGAGGGTCGCACTATGCTGATCGTCACTCATGAAATGCGCTTTGCCCGTGAAGTATCAAGCAAAGTGGTCTTTTTGCACCAAGGGGTGGTTGAGGAGATCGGCACACCTGAGCAAGTCTTTGACAATCCTACCTCCGAGCGCGTCAAAGATTTTATGGCCTCGCATCGTCCGCACTAATCCTGTCCAAATCAGAAATCAGATGGTGGTAGAGCCCTACTGACTCTACCGCCATCGAATCCTATCAAATATAAAAATCACTATACCGTAACTATTGTTTATCCTTTATTACTCTATGGTCACTGCAAGTATGCAAAACGTTTGTTTTTGATTTTTTACTCAGGTATTATCAAAAGGTTTATAGTCGGTCAATTTTAACGGCTGTCCATTATTTATTCTGCTATCTATATTGCTTGTCTGTCAGGGACGTCAGAGAACAAAGTATCAGAACCCCATATCCATACCCATCAGAATTTAAGGAACATATGATGTCGAACGCTCGTCTATTGTGGTCATCGATGACCGTCTCTGCTGCGCTCATGCTAAGCGCTTGTAGCCAACCTGCCGATGAAACTACCGAAGCCAATGCCGATGCACCTGCCGCAGAAACCACTGGCCAAACCATCCGCATTGCAACCGAAGGCGCTTATCCTCCATTTAACTATACCAATGCTGATGGTAGCTTAAGCGGTTTTGATGTCGATGTTGCCAATGCTTTGTGTGAGCAGATGCAAGCCAACTGTGAAATCGTAGCGCAGGATTGGGACGGTATTATCCCAGGTCTATTGGCACAAAAATATGATGCCGTTATCGCAGGTATGTCTATCACGGCTGAGCGTCAAGAAAAAGTCGATTTTAGCGAACCGTATTTTGCCAATACGATGGTATGGCTCACCAACACTGATGGCAGCTTTGATCCAATGGCGATCCAAAACGTCACGCTTGGTGGACAGCGTTCTACCACGCCAGGCGCTTATCTACAAGATAACTACGAAGGCAAAGATGGCAATACCGTTCAGCTATATGACAACTACGACAATGCCTACTTGGATCTAAAGTCTGGTCGTAGCGATGCAGTATTGGCCGAAAAAGTCTCTGCCAAATCATGGCTCGCTGACAATAAAGAAGGCTTCGGTATCGTTGGTGATGAGATTGATAACGATGACAATATTGCTATTGCCGTGCGTAAAGGTGATGGACTCAAAGCGGAGTTTGATAAAGCATTGAGCGAAATCCGTAGCAACGGTGAGCTTGCCCGTCTTGAGCAGCAAAACTTTGGTCAATAATGGCTCACTAAAGACTGCTGCGAATACGCGCGCGCCACTGACAAGTACTGAGTAAGTGGCGCTCAATAAGGCATCAAGCAGCACGTAATAAGTGACGATATGGCTGGTAACTATATTAAGGAATAATAGGTATGACACTTTCAATAACATCATCAATGAGCAAAAAAGCCTTGTGGATTGCGCCATTCAGCGCAGCGATGCTAATGCTAGCAGGTTGTAACGATAGCTCAGCACCAGCAGAAAATGCTGAAGCTGATACCGCGACTGAAGCACCTATGAATATCAAAATCGCGACAGAATCAAGCTATAAGCCATTTAGTTATACCGATGCTGATGGCAAACTGATCGGCTACGAGATTGAGTTGGTTGACGCATTATGCGCACAAATGAAAGCAAAATGTGAAGTCATCTCTCAAGATTGGGATGGTTTGATTCCAGGGTTGAATGCACAGAAATTTGATGCAGCCATCGCTGGTATGTCAATCACCCCTGAACGTAAAGAAGTGGTCGACTTCAGTGACCCTTACTTCCATAGTGGTATCATCCTCATTGGTAAAAAAGGTGATGATATCAGCATCGATTCGCTCAAAGGTCAACCAATTGCCTCACAGCGCTCTACCGTGGCCTCACAGTATCTACAAGACGAGCACGCGGATGCTGATATCAAGCTATATGATACTCAAGACAATGCCTACCTAGATCTAACCTCAGGTCGCGCACGTGCGATGATGTCTGATAAAGTCACTGGTATTGACTGGCTAAAAACAGACGCCGGCAAAGACTATGAAGTTAAAGGTGAGGAGATCAGCACCAATGACGATGCGATGGGTATAGCCTTCCGTAAAGGTGACCCACTGATTGCCAAATTCAACACAGCATTGGCTGAGCTAAAAGACAACGGCACTTATGATCAAATCACTGGCAGTTACTTTGGTACCAGCTCGACCGCTGCGGCACAAAAAGCATCGGTCACTGATGGCGTCGATGAAGTCATAGTCGTTGAAGAAGACGCACCAGCTGAAGCGGCAACGAACTAAGACGACGTCTTCTGCATAGACCGTTATTTTCAAAAGTGTTGTTTACCCAAGAAAACCCAAGGATGATCATGAGCAATCACTGTGTTCCAGTCCGTGCTACGACTGGCAAATCTATTATTAGCGCTATGACGAGCAGCCGTCTATCTGTGCCATTACTTACGCTAGCGACTATTTTTACCATCGCTGGCTGTAGCAATAGCCAAGAGAGTGCGGCCGATACCAGTTCTGATACGACCGAAACAAAGGCAACTAAGGATGACGTATTGCGTATTGGTACGGAAGGGGCGTATGCACCTTTTAACTATACCAATGCGGATGGGACACTGGGTGGTTTTGACGTTGAGATAGCCAATGCCATCTGTGCCGATATGCAGGTGACTTGTGAGATTATGGCGCAAGATTGGGACGGTATTATTCCTGGTCTAAAAGCCGGTAAGTATGATGCGATTGTCGCGGCGATGTCCGTTACGCCAGAGCGTGCAGAGCAGGTTAGCTTCACTGATCCATACTTTAGCAATACCTTGGTTTTTTTGGCCAAAAAAGACAGCAGTTTTGACCCTAGTAACCAAAGCGACATCGACGCTCACTCGATTGCCGCACAGCGCTCGACCATCTCATCACAGTGGTTCGAAGACAAGTATCCAAACTCTGACATGAAGCTTTATGATACGTTGAGCAATGCGTTTTTGGATCTAGGATCAAACCGCGTCGATGCGATGATCTCTGATAAGTTGCCTGCGATAGAGTGGCTGAGCTCTCCTGCTGGTAGTAAATATGCACTAAAAGGTGAAGAGATTGATATCAATGATAACTTTGCGATAGCAGTACGCCCAGGCGATCCGCTACAAGCAAAAATCAATCAATCTTTAGCCAATATTAAAGCCAATGGTACTTACGATAAAATCAATCAACAGTATTTTGCTATATCAGAATCTGCGATGCAGACCTCAGATGTAGACGCGCCTGAGCAGCCAGTCACAGAGACCGCCGGTCAGTAATCTTACCAACTGCACGCTACGGCTTTCATAAGAAAGGTTTATAGCCAATAACAGTTGATTGTTTCTTAATAAGAAGGACGTTGCCATGATGGTGACGTCCTTTTTTATTGACTGTCATATCAACGAATACACATTATGAGTGGCTATCAAGGTTGCTCAAATTTAGTCGGTTTATTGTGTGTTTCTAGAGGTAAGTGTCTGTTTAAGTACGGCTTAGACACAGCTTTTACGCGTCAGGATTAACATCACGGCGAGCGAATATGATAAAATCAGCGCTCATTTCTACTGTGTCAATTATCGCAGCGCCAACCGTATTCCTTTGACGTCATTTTTTGGCGCCGACCATCCTTATTGATTTGGTATAAAATACGGTACATAGCCGCGTTCAGCTATTGATGCTGATTCTTTTAACTCATATTTTGCAAATTGCTAATATAAAGAGACTGAGTGGATAATCGTGTTTGACTTACAAGGATTTGGCGCGCTTTTATTAAGCGGCGCTACCGTCACCATACAGCTTGCCATGACCAGTTTAATTATTGGTCTGGCCTTAGGCTTGCTTGGCGCAACCGCAAAGATGTCCAATATCTGGTTGCTGCGTAAGCTTGCGACTGTCTATACTGCGACGATGCGCGGTATTCCTGAGCTGCTATTGGTGCTATTCATTTATTATGGCGGCTCTATCTTATTGATGAGCATCCTCAAAAAGTTCGGCTACAACGACTATGTCGAGATTAGCGCTTTTTGGGGTGGTGTTATGGCGCTGTCGATCGCGTTTGGGGCGTATGCGACTGAGATTTTTCGCATGTCCATTCAAGAGATTCCGATAGGGCAACGAGAAGCGTCGCAAGCGATTGGTATGCGTCCTTTTCAGACCTTTTATCGCATTACATTGCCTCAGGTATGGCAGATTGCATTGCCAGGTTTGGGCAATTTATTTTTGGTACTGCTCAAAGACACTGCGCTGGTGTCGGTCGTGGGTCTCAAAGACATCATGTATCAGTCGTCGCGTGCTGCGCAGTCAACACAGCAGCCGTTTACCTTTTATATGGCAGCCGCGATTATTTATTTGGGTCTGACCATGTTGATTACTGGCTTTATGATGTGGCTTGAGTGGCGCGCCAATCCAGCGGCACGCTATGCTAAAAAGATAAGCCGTCAATCCACTCACAGTCAATCGACCATAGGATAGAGGAGAGATACTATGGATTGGAATTGGCAGGTCATTTTTGATCATATACCTGATTTACTGGGCGGTGCGGTACTGACTGTACAGCTGGTCGTGATCTCAGGTATTGTCGGATTGTTTTTTGGTTTAATTCTAGCGCTGCTGCGCTTGTCGAAGAGCTGGTTAGTACAGATATTGCCATTTCTTTATATTTTCTTTTTCCGCGGTACGCCGCTGCTGGTGCAGATATTCCTGATTTACTATGGTCTCGGTCAGTTCGGGGCGGTGCGTGAGTCGTTTTTATGGGAGCCGGTGCTCAGTCAAGCATACTGGTGTGCCATCATCGCCTTTACGCTTAATACCAGTGCATATCTGGCAGAGATTATACGCGGTGCGATTCAGACGATACCTGTCGGTGAGCTTGAGGCGGCCGATGCGCTTGGTATGTCAAAATGGCAGAAGCTGACACGTGTAACGTTGCCGCGTGCGTTTGGTATTGTGATACCCGCCTACAGCAACGAAGTGATCTTTATGCTAAAAGGCAGTGCGCTCGCATCGACCATCGCGTTGATGGATATTACGGGGGTGGCTCGTACGATTAGTGCGCGTACCTATACGCTAATGGAGCTGTTCTTTGCTGCCGGTATCGTTTATCTTGTGCTGTCATGGGTTATCTTGTTTAGCTTTAGACTGTTTGAAAAACGTATGAACCGACACGTCAGCTATGTGCCACCAGATGTGGTGACCAACACGATTCCGTAGAGAGTCACTAGTCATGAATGGTCGCCAAGATGACAATAAAGGTGACGGTAGACAATATAGTAGGGATTGCTGAAAAATATTTATCATTTATAGGGAGAGTCTAGTATGAGCCAATCGCCACATATGTCATTAGCAAATGCCATCACCGCTGGGGTCAATGAAGAACAGAGCATTGATAACCACAATGAGCGTCTGCGTAGCTCTATTGGCAAAGTCGTCTGCGTGGGGCGTAACTATGCGGCGCATGCAGAAGAGCTTGGCAATGAAGTGCCATCATCACCCATATTGTTTATGAAGCCCGCCTCTTCTGTAGTATCTATTCGTAGTGATGTGGTGCGCCCCAATCCAGAGGTGCTTGGCGAGACGCATTACGAGGCTGAGCTATGTATTCAGCTGTCCACTGACTTGTCTATGGCAACGATTGAAGAGGCACAGCAGGCGATTGGCGGGGTGACCTTGGGGCTGGATTTGACCTTGCGCGATTTGCAAAGCACCCTTAAAGAAAAAGGTCATCCGTGGGAGCGTGCTAAGTGTTTTGATGGGGCATGCGTGCTTGCTGACTGGATCGACCCGCAAGCGTTTGGCAATCTTCAGAATGTACATTATCAGCTCACCATCAATGATAAGCTGGCGCAAGACGGTGATAGTGCTTTGATACTGTTCCCTGTCTATGAGCTGCTGGTCAACATCAGCCATGCTTTTAGCTTACAGGCAGGTGATGTGATTATGACTGGTACACCAAGCGGCGTGGGTGTACTACAAGCAGGCGATAAGCTCAAACTAACATTGGGTGCTCATGAATGGGTAACACAAGTGCAGTAAGCTTGCTAAATGAACCAGTAATAGTCGTCATAAATATCAAAAAGCCCTGAGCCATTGCTGAACTGACCCCCATAAGTTGGACACAACTTATGGGGGTCAGTTCATTCAATTGGGGCTTTTATTTTTTAGACTTTATATATTTTTTCAAAATTTTTTAATACTTATATCTCTCAATAATTGTTTGTACAGTTATTTGTCATCAGTTTGTCATCTATCGTTCAGCGTGCTGTCATAAAGAGTCAGTAGACTTAAGCGGAATTCGTATTTTTGTGGCTGTAATGTGATGCCGCGACCCACTCTCCGCCAATCTAGCCCAATAGCAAGGTGACTGATAATGACATTATTGAATAAAGAACTAGAGCTCGCTCACGAAATCGTTGAAGATTCAAATCCTACTAATAATACTGATTTTCAGACGGTTATTAATCGCCGTCTGAATCGCCGTAGTATTCTAAAAGGTGGTACAGGGTTGACGGCAGCAGCGTTTTTTGGCGCGCTACCTTTGGTTGGTTGTAGTGATGACGATGACAATATCAGCAGTCCTATCGTCGAAGATGACAATGACGCTGCTATTCCGGCGCAGGGTGATTTGAAGCGTCCTGAAACCTTAAAGTTTAAGGCCGTAGCGCACTCAACTGCTGAGACGATGACGGTGGCAGAAGGTTACAAGGCAGAGATGATATTGCCGCTTGGCACGCCGCTCATGCCTGGACTTGCAGATTGGAAGGACAATCGTGAGCAATCGGCAGAATCATTTGAATGGCGCATGGGTGACAACCACGATGGCATGTGGTTCTTTGGCAAAAAAGATAATGCGTACGATGCTAAAGGCTCAGAGAATGGCCTACTGGTGATGAATCACGAATACGTGAATAGTGAGGAGCTAAGCCCGTTTGGCTATTATGTCATCGAAGATAAAGATGCTGCGCCTTTATTTCAACGACGTCGCCTTGCCAGCGATATACGCCGTGAAGTCAACTGCCATGGTGTGGCAGTGGTTGAGATGAAGCGCCGAGCAAATGGCATGGGCTATGAGATGGTGCCAAACTCCAAATACAATCGACGTATCACTAGTAGTACGACCTCACAGCTGGCAGGCCCTGTGGCAGGTTCTGATTTGGTCAAAACCAAGTTTGATCCAACGGGTTTTCAGACGCGCGGCATTAATAATAACTGCGGTGCAGGGTTGTCACCTTGGGGCACGTACTTGACCACAGAAGAGAACTTCTTGGGTGTGTTTGCGCGCGGACAAGATGCCAGTCAGTTAAGCGCCAGTGATAACTATGGTCGCGAGCGTTACGGCGCACCAGAGAACTCTCCAGGCTCTAGATATCTATGGCACACGCCTGATGCAAAAGATGCCACAATCATGGATGAATTTTCGCGCTGGGATATGACCGCTGTTGGTGCAAACGCCACTGAAGATTACCGTAACGGTTTCAATACCTTTGGCTATATCACAGAGATCGACCCGTTTGATCAAAACTCTACGCCGCAAAAACGTACCGCCATGGGTCGATTTGCCCATGAAAACTGTGCCTATGCACCCGTTAAGCAAGGCAAACCTGTGGTATTTTATATGGGTGATGACGCTCGAGGTGAGTATATCTATAAGTTCGTCTCCAAAGCGATGTGGTCAAATGCGGATATCGGTGGCGGGCTAAAAGCTGGTGACAAATACCTGAATGATGGCACGCTATATGTTGCCATATTTAATGAAGATGGCAGCGGTGAGTGGAAAGCACTTGTTCAAGGTCAAAATGGACTAGATGCCTTCAATAGTGCGTTACCATTTAATAGCCAAGATGAAGTGCTGGTCTATGCTCGCGCTGCTGGCGATGCCGCTGGCGCCACCAAGATGGATCGACCAGAATGGGTATCGGTCAGTCCTATGACGGGCGATGTCTATGTGACATTGACCAACAATAAATATCGCGGTGTGCGTGATGACCAACCTTTATCAGCTGCTAACCCGCGTAGCTATCAAGTCAATGGCAAACCAAGTGGTAATGACAACGGTCATATCATTCGCTGGGCAGAGACGGGCGGCGATCATGCCGCAACCAGTTTTGAGTGGGATATCTATCTGTTTGGTGCACCAAGTGATCTGTCCGCAGAGAATTTATCGCAGTTAAGTGCTAGCAATGATCTGTCTTCTCCTGATGGTTTGTATTTTGATCCACGTGGTGTGTTATGGATTCAGACGGATGACGGTGCGTATACCGATACTACCAGCTGTATGCTGCTTGCGGCATTACCGGGCAAAGTCAGCGATGGTACTACCATCACCACGTCAGCAGGACAGCAATCGCGCATTGGCATGCCGGCTAGTAACGACAACATCAAACGCTTCTTTGTCGGCCCTGAAGGCTGCGAAGTCACCGGTATTACCATGGCACCAGACTTCAAAACACTGTTTATCAACATTCAGCATCCAGGTAATACATGGGGTGCGGTCGCTGGCGGTAGTACTCCGCGCTCAGCAACAGTCATGATTACCAAAGAAGACGGCGATGTCATATTGGCGGAATCATTTGAGTCGGCAGCCAGCCCGGCATAGCTCGGTAAGCGCTAGATGACGAATCAGTAGAAAGTAAAAATAGTAGAAAGGCATATTTATTAAAAATCCCAAGTTTCGGCTTGGGATTTTTTCTTTTGATGCATATATTGGATGACGCTTTGATAATAATAAAGATACCGTTTATCAGCCATACGTCTCTTTTGGTCACAAACGAACGCTAAAACTAAATCATTCGCTTCTATTTGCGACTGTTAAAGGATAGTATAGAAAAACTCCCTTTTCGCTAAACGTGCCAATACTATGAGCAGTCAAAATTTGTTTTATAACAACCGTGTTAGTGACAGTAGCGCTCAGAATGATAGCAGTTATACGCGTAATCGCCATGAGCTTGATGCTCATTTTTTCTCAGCTGATAGCGTGCCACGGCATGGTGATTTGTATGAGCAGATAGATCAACTCGAAGCCATCGATATGGATGAGCTGGTCAAATTATTGGCAGACACAGACGACAATGAGGAAACGACCAAAACCCCTGTCTTTTTGGCGGATTTTTTTGAAGGGTTGGCGCAGCTTGCGACCATGGGAGTAGTTGAGATGACTGAGATTGTGGAGTCCATTCATCGTGAAGTCATCTTGCGTCCCTTAGGCCGGTTCAATGATAAGCATCTCAATAAATGGCAGCGCGGTTTCACGGGGCGCATCTATGGCACGATACGTCATATCATGCTCATGGTTGGTAACAATCTGGCCTCGGTACTACGAATATACAAAAACTTCATCGTTCAAAAAACAGCTCAGCCACTACCTGACTCACTAAAAAAGCTGGTCAATGTCATCAATGGTGTCATGGGTGATCATCTGGTCAACAATCAAAATGCCCTCGCAATTCCGATGATGTTGTATACCAAAGAAGGCAAGCCCCAAAATGAGCGGCTATCAGGGCGTATTGTCATTTTGTGCCATGGCTTGTGCATGAGTCATTTAAGCTGGCAGTCGCAAGAAGGCAATGATCTGGGCGAGGCGATTCATATCAGTCAGCCCGATACCACCGTTCTGTACTTAGATTACAATACAGGTCGACGTATCTCTCGCAGCGGTCGTAAATTCTCTCAATTACTACAGGACTTGGTCGATAATAACCCAAATATTACTCAGATAGATTTGGTGGGTCATAGCATGGGCGGCTTGGTGGCGCGCAGTGCGCTGTTTTATGGTGAGCAAGAGCGCCTAGATTGGATAAAGCGCGTGGGCAATCTCATCACCTTAGGTTCACCGCATCATGGCGCAGTGCTTGAGCGTATCGGTAATTATGTGCAAGACATCATCGCCAAGTTGCCATTTGCAGGCTCGCTTGCCAAACTTGGTGATATGAGGAGTGCGGGTATCATTGATCTGCGTCATGGCAGTATTCGTGACGCTGACTGGAAAGCCTTAGAGGGACGCAGCGTATTACCACAAGACTTTCGTCATCCTGCGCGCCTGCCAAGTGGTATCAAAACTTACTTTGTCGCTAGTGCGTTGCTTGAGACGCATTATGATTCTAAGGTGACGGATCTGCTAGGGGACAGCTTGGTATCGGTGGCTTCAGCCTTAGGTGAAGATGATGCTGAACATGCGTTGTTTGTGCCAGATGGTCATAAAGCGATATTCTACGGCGTCAATCATATGAACTTAATTCATAGTAGGCGAGTGCGCGAACAGGTTGTTGAATGGCTGCTCGATAATGGTCTAAGCGACTATGCAGGACGTCCGCGCATACATTCTTATCCTAGAAGTTTGGCTGTGGCGGTGTAGAAAACAGTGGGTATCATTTCGAGTTATCTGCGTTATATGTACTGCGCAATGACGTTTTTATCATCTCAGAAAGTGCTACTGAGAAATGTGTCTTTGCTATTAGGCAGCGCACTCATAGTTACTAGCTGTGCAAAGCCAAATGTACATGGCCCTAATGCTCAAATTAAAGTAGATGTAGATGGTGACAGTTATGTCATTCCCTTAAATTATATTGTTAGACCAGATACGGGTAGTTACGAAAGTTTTGAGACGGATATGGGTCGCGTTTATTTTTTTTGGCCAAGTGGTCGAGGGCTAAACAACAATGACAAAGATCCAAACATTTTTGAACATGACGACGATATCATACAGTTTCGTTGGGCAGCTAGAAACTCAAAAATTGAAGGTGCTGATATACCGACTAGAATAGATAGTATCAAGCAAGAAGAGAATAGAGATTTTGATAAAGATGCTCATGAACTAGAGGCATATATCGGGTCAGGCGATAATCCCTTTATATACTATATAGGAAGTACTTATACAGACGCGCCGATTACGATTCGCTGTATGCCTACAATTAATGAAGACCAAGATAGAATGTGCCAAATGGAGTATATGTATCCTGAGTACAATAACTATGTAAGACTTCAGTTTTCAAAAAAACATTTAGCTGACTGGCAGGCAATCAATACAATGGCGATTGATTATATGAAAAAATGGCATCAAGACTAAAGGTGGCTCAACATAAAAGCAGTCACATACTTTTTAAAATTTCAAAAAACCCCTCAAGTATCACACTTGAGGGGTTTTTGATACAGATGCTTAGTGATAAAAAACTTACTCAGCAAATACCGCTGCTACATCATCTTTGTTGAATTTATAGACTTCACCGCAGAACCCGCAGTCCATCTCAAACGTACCGCCTTGCTCTTCGACGATATCTAACGCTTCTGCTTCGCCGATTTGCTCGATGGCCATCTCACACTTCTCGCGTGAGCACGTGCAACCAAAAGCTAGAGGCGCAGGCTCAGGGGCGACAACGTTTTCTTCGTGATACAAACGATACAGAATCTCGTTAGCATCTAGCGTTGTCAGCTCTTCTGCCTTAACCGTACGCGTCAACACGCTTAGACGTGTCCATAGATCATCGTCGATACCCGCATCTTGGTTCTGCTCAACTTCAGACGTTTCTTCTGCAGTACGCGGTAACATCTGTACCAAGATACCACCCGCTTGCAAGCCATCAGATGCTAGGTTAATGAGCGTTGGAATCTGCGCTGATTGCTTTTGATAATGCGCCAAGCAATCTGCCAGATTGTCATGGCTACGCTCAACGATACCTTGGTACGATTCGCCACCTTCAGGGTGAATATTAATGAACAATACCCCTTGTCCCATAGCACCCAGCTCAGCAAAGGCATCTTTGGCATGGATCATATTGTCCCAAGCCTGCACTTGCTCATCGGTCTCGCCTTTCCAGCTGGCAAGCGCACGGATGATACCGTCTTGATCGCATTCTGCCATCGCCCAATTTAGCAGGCTGTCACTGTCTGATGATTGCAACTGGATAGAGAGACGACCGTTAATTTTGACGGTACTGATAAGTAAACTCGCTGCCGTCAGCATCTCGCCCAATAAGCGTTTGATGGCTTCAGGGTAGGGCTTTTGCGCAATCGTACTGGCGTAGCTGCGCGATAGGCGCACCACATCACCGCGCACGGGCGAGTCTTCAATAAAAAAACGTTGGCGTATGTCGTTGTCGCTATGAGTGCCAGCAGTTTGGCTGTCCGTATTCGGGACTTGAGTATCTTGTGTCATAAGTCATTTGTAGTATTAAGAAGTTGTTAGCTTTATGGGGACTATGGCCAATTTATCAATCGTAGCAACCACAATATTATGATTACAATGTTTTCTTGATTACATGTACCAATGAGGGACAAATCTAGGTATGAATGAGTCAGCTATCTGTCTATTTCTATAGTGATGCAGTAATCAGGAACCAGCGGCTTTTAGGTAAAAAATAAATATATTCCAAAATATCACCTCCTTTAAAAAAAACTTACCATCTAACACAAATTTGTTGTACAGTAACATTGAGTTGCATTGTGACAAACAACAGCAACAACCGTACGGATGCGGGGCAATGAGATCGGTCAATCAGACTCGTGTCTTCAAAGCACTCATTCAATCTTGTGATAAAAGCTTGTGATAAAAGGATGTATTCCATGACCCACTTATTTTCTAAACCGTTGACTTTGGCGGCCTTTATGGCATTGGGCTTAGCTGGCTGTAACAACAGTAGCCAGACCACAGCCGAAGCGCCAGCAGATGACGCCACGACGACAGAAGCTGCTGCCACGGATACCAACGGCACGCTACAAAAAATTAAAGACTCTGGCACCATCGTCGTCGGTCACCGTGACTCCTCTATTCCATTTTCTTATATTGCTGATGATCCTAATCAGCCTATCGGCTATGCCCACGATTTAGAAATGAAAGTCGTTGAAGCCGTTAAGCAAAAGCTAAACATGCCAGACCTCAACGTCCGTTATAACTTAATCACCTCGCAAACGCGTATTCCATTAGTACAAAATGGTACGGTGGATTTTGAGTGTGGCTCAACCACCAACAACGAAGAGCGTCAAAAACAAGTGGCATTCTCTAATGGTTTCTTTGAGATTGGTACGCGTCTGTTGACCAACAAAGACTCTGGTATTCAGAATTTTGAAGACTTAAAAGGTAAAACCCTTGTCACCACGGCAGGTACGACCTCAGAGCGTTATATCCGTCAGTACAATGATGACAACAAAATGGATATGAACATCATCTCAGCAAAAGATCACGGCGAAGCCTTTTTGATGTTAGAAAATGGTCGTGCTGATGCCTTTATGATGGATGATGTGTTGCTCGCAGGCGAAAAAGCCAAAGCAAAAAATCCTGATGAATGGGTTATCGTTGGTGAGCCACAATCGTTTGAGATTTATGGCTGTATGATGCGTAAAGACGATCCTGAATTCAAAGCCGTCGTCAATGAAGCATTAAATAATGTCTTTAGCTCAGGCGAAATCAATAGCATTTATGACAAGTGGTTCTTGAACCCAGTCCCACCGAAAAACGTCAATCTAAACTTTGAGATGTCTGACAACTTAAAAGCGTTGATTGCCAATCCGCATGACGGTGCTCAGCCAAAAACGGCGACCGCTCAATAAGTTCTTTGTCCCTCAATATGGCTTGTCTATAGGTCAGATATTATGTGTCTGACCTATAGGCTTATGAATCGCTGCTCGGAGAGACAACCATGAATTATAGCTGGAACTGGGGCGTGCTCTTTGAGCAAACTGGTATCGGTAACGAGCTTTATATCCATTGGATGATTACTGGTCTTGGCTGGCTGCTATTGATCGGCAGTATCGCATGGGCCATCGCCATGGTCGTGGGTACTATCTTTGGTATCATGCGCACGCTGCCGAGCAAGACGGCTCGTGCTATTGGTACGGCTTATGTGACATTATTTCGCAATATTCCACTGCTAGTACAACTGTTTTTTTGGTTTTACATCGCACCCGGCTGGCTGACGCCAGCAATACAGGAGTGGTGGTATAAGGACTTGTCGCCGAATACCTCAGCCATGCTGTCAGCGAGTATCGGCCTTGGCTTATTTACCGCTGCTCGAATTGTTGAGCAAGTTCGTACAGGGATTGAATCCTTACCTGACGGACAGACCAATGCCGCGTATGCACTGGGTTTTAGCATTCCGCAAGTCTACAAAGAAGTGCTACTACCACAAGCCTTTCGTATTATCTTGCCACCGCTCAGCTCGGAGCTGACCAACTGCTTCAAAAACGCTTCTGTCGCCTCGCTCGTTGGGGTAATGGAGCTGATCAGTCAAACCAAAACCATCAGTGAATACACGCAGAACAGTATTGAGATTTATACCTACGCGACGATTATTTACCTCGTTTTCAATTTATCATTAATTGCTCTGATGGGACTGATCGAGCGTAAATTGCGTGTGCCTGGGCTTATTGCGGGAGGTCAGAAATGAGTATGATGACCGAATTGGCAACAGCCTATCCTGGTTTGATGGGCGGTATGATCACCACCTTAAAAGTGCTGTTCTTGGCAATCATTGGTGGTATTAGTTTGGGTACCGTATTGGCGTTGATGCGCTTGTCTGGTATCAAAGCGCTTGAAGTACCTTCGAGGCTATACGTCAACTATTTCCGCTCAGTGCCGCTGCTATTGGTACTACTGTGGTTTTATTTTGCTGTACCGATGATTTATTTTTGGATAGCAGGCAAGTATCTACAAATCAATGCCGCTTTTGCCTCTTGTGTGGTGGCCTTCATGATGTTTGAGGCTGCCTACTTTTCAGAAGTGGTGCGTGCGGGTATTCAATCGATCGGTAGCGGTCAGGTCAATGCTGCCAAAGCGCTTGGTATGACTTACGGGCAGACCATGCGTCTGGTCATCTTGCCGCAAGCCTTTCGCAAAATGCTACCGCTGATTTTGCAGCAGTGTATTATTTTATTCCAAGATACGACGTTGGTATTCGCCATTGGTTTGACCGACTTTTTTCGCGCCGCCTACGTCCGCGGTGAGCTCATGGGCTTACTCACCCCTTATATCTTAGGGGCGGGCGCTATCTACTTCGTGATTAGTTTGAGTGCGTCGATTGGCGTGCAGCAGCTACAAAAGCGTTTGCGGTTTTAATAGATATCTCGCTTGGGACTTTGAGCGTTAAGATTGTGGTTTGGTATTTTGATTTAATTTTTAAACGACGGTTATCGATAATAATGTGGTTAGGAGCCAGTAATGAGTAATGCTGATACATACATAAATTCCTTTGGTGGGCTGGTTACTAACAATGGCCATGCGACGGATGAAATGGTCATTCAAATGTCCAATGTCAGCAAATGGTACGGCGACTTTCAGGTACTAACTAACTGTACTGCCCACGTGCATAAAGGGGATGTGGTCGTGGTTTGTGGCCCTTCAGGTAGTGGTAAGTCAACGCTGATTAAGACCGTTAATGGGCTTGAGCCTTTTCAAAAAGGTAAAATCATGGTCAACGGCATCTCTGTCGGTGATTCAAAAACAAATCTGCCTAAACTACGTAGCCGTGTCGGCATGGTGTTTCAGCATTTTGAATTGTTTCCGCATTTGACCATTATTGACAATTTGACAGTGGCTCAGATTAAGGTCTTGGGGCGTAAAGAGAGTGAGGCCAAGCAAAAAGCGATGGCGTATCTAGACCGCGTTGGTCTGACGGTACAAGCGGCAAAATACCCAGCCGAGCTCTCTGGCGGTCAGCAGCAGCGTGTGGCGATTGCACGCGCACTGGCTATGGATCCTGTGGCGATGCTCTTTGATGAGCCAACCTCAGCGCTCGATCCTGAGATGATTCAAGAGGTGCTTGACGTCATGGTCGAGCTGGCGCGTGAGGGCATGACCATGATGTGCGTGACCCATGAGATGGGTTTTGCCAGTCAGGTTGCCAATCGTATTATCTTTATGGATGAAGGGCATATCGTTGAGAACTGTAGTAAAGACGAATTCTTTGAAGGGGCGAAAAGTGATCGTGCGCAGATGTTCTTATCGAAGATTTTGAATCATTAATCACCTTGGCTGTATTGATGCTAGTGCTTCAAACATAAATGAAATCATCAATAAAGAGCGTCTATTAATAGGCGCTTTTTTATGGGCGTTAATCTAGCAATTTGATTTATATTCAATCAATATTAAAAGTGGTACAAGG
>NZ_LNDJ01000083.1 GCF_001444505.1 Psychrobacter piscatorii
CAGCGTCACTTTGTTTGAGTAGCTTATCTATGTTTGGCATATCTATTAAGTAAGTAGAGTTCAATAATATACGTTGTGTCTTACAACTACTTTTGCAAGAGGTCTATTATAAAACTTTAAGTGCTATATCGATCTATCAATAACGTGACGAGCGGTAATAGAACGCTTGCAAATAAGGACATCACATCATGCAAAAAACGCTATCTAAATTATCACTGCCTACACTGGCGCAATCCCTCAAACCATCATTAGCTGTCGTCTGCTTGGTATTAGCACTGGCGGGTTGCAGCGCTACGCCTGGCGCAGTTACCCCCACGCAACCTGCAACAGATAACAGACAAATGATTGAAAACACCTTAACTCACTGTCCAACCTCTCACTCTGAGAAGGCCATGTGTACCATGCAATATGATCCCGTCTGTGTAAAAACGAAAGTTGGCTCAGTGATAAGCTACCGTACGGCAGGTAATGCTTGCTCGGCCTGTAACATACCTGAGGCCATTAGTTATACCAAAGGTGAATGCAGCTAATTTATAAAGCGCTACCTACCCTTTTTGGTCATAAACAAAACACTCAGTTTTCATAAGCTGGGTGTTTTTATGCCCATAATACAGACAATCTTCCATAAAAAAGCCCCAATTTAAAAATAAATTGGGGCTTCTATTAACGATTAGAACAACGGTTAAAATAACGACTTTACTGCTTAGTCACCCTTAACAATCTTGGGTGGGCCTTTGAGTAAATGCTCGTCAACAAACTCATCTGCAGAGTTATGATCTGCTGATTCATCTGTGATAAAGCTTTGCTGCGCTCGATATAGAATCAAACGGTCACGGCTAAGGCCCCGCAACAACGCATACATTATGACAAAAACCACTAAAGCAAATGGCAATCCTGCTACGATGGCAGCTGCCTGCAAAGCAGACAATCCACCAGCCGCTAATAATATGGCAGCGATAACGCCTTCTGTGGTTGCCCAAAACAAACGCTGAATCTTTGGTGGATTAGTATCGCCACCAGCGGTCAGCATATCAATAACAAAACTAGCCGAGTCTGACGAAGTCACAAACCAAAGCATAATCATGACAACAATCATTAACGTAATCGGTTTGGCTAGTGGGTAGTACTCAACCAGCTTAAAGATTGCGCTACCCGTGTCTGCTTGTACTGCTTCAACCAACCCTGGGCTAATACCTGTCACAGCAGAGGCAAGCTCCATGTGAATCGCTACGCCACCAAAGGTCGTGAACCAAAAGAACAAGATAAGCATAGGGATTAATAGCACCCCAAACGTAAACTCACGGATGGTACGGCCACGAGAGATACGGGCAATAAAGATACCAACGAATGGTGCCCAGCTCACCCACCATGCCCAATAAAATATCGTCCAAGCGCTTTGCCAATCTGTTCCACTATAAGACTCGCCCCACGTACCTAAAGGCACGATTACGGTCAGATAGTTGCCGATATTTTCGATAAAGCTATCAAAGATAAAGAGCGTTGGCCCTAAAGCCACCATGAATACCAATAAAACGATTGTAAAACCGATATTGATATCACTAAGGCGCTTAATACCTTTATCCAGACCCATCATAACGGAAGCGGCTGCAAGCGCTGTGATGAAAGCTATCAAACCGAACTGTACAGTGAGACTATTCGGCATGCCAAATAGTTTCTCAAGTCCCGCATTGATCTGCATCACTCCAAGCCCGAGTGAGGTGACCACACCAAACATCGTACCGAACACGGCCAAGATATCGACCGTATGCCCCCAGCGACCATAGATTCTTTTGCCGAGCAAAGGATACAAAGTTGAGCGAATCGATAAAGGCAAACCGCGACGAAAATGAAAATACGCTAAAGACAGTGCCACAATCGTATAGATGCCCCAAGCGTGTAGACCCCAATGCATAAATGAGATATTCATCGCTTGCTTTGCGGCTTCAACCGTTTCGGCCTCGCCCATTGGTGGTGCCATAAAGTGATACAACGGCTCCGCTGTACCCCAGTAGACAAGGCCAATACCAATACCAGCAGAGAACAACATACCAATCCAAGAAAACAGATTGTACTGCGGTCGCTCCGTTTGGTTACCTAAACGAATATCACCATAGCGACTCATTCCTAAGTAAATGCAAAGCCCAAGCGCTGTATTCACTAAGATAATAAATAACCAACCGAACTTATCGGTAATAAAATTCTGTAAAAAACTAAAAACTGCCCCTGCTGTTTCAGTGAAAAGCGCGCCGAAAATAATAAATCCAACGATCAACAGTGACGATGTAATAAACACAGGTTTACTCACCCGTGGAAAAGGTCCTAATCTGCCTACTTTTACTTCTTCCATGTGCAAGTCTCAAAATTTAAGGAATATTACCTTAACAAAATAGGCTTTAACTATCAATCAATTACAAAATAAAACTTGATAAAACCTTTAAATTATTCTAATAAGATTGATAGTTTTTTTAAAAGGTCTACATAAATACAGATCTAAAAGCAGCTTTATCATGATGTTATTTAGGCAATAATCTGAGTAATCGTCCACCATCACCATCTTCCAATACCCACACTTGTCCATCGACTGCCAGCACGCTACGAACACGCTCACCCATGTCATAACGATAGCGTTCAGTAGCACTATCATCTTCATCGACACTTACGACAATAAGCGCTTTTGAAGATAAACCACTGATTAAAAAATCGCCTTGTAATGCTGGAAAGTCATTGTGGCTACCAGCCGTATATAGACTCAGTGATGACGGTGAAATAACGGGTGTCCATGTGATTTTAGGCATTTCAAACTCAGGGCGAGTGTCGTGATCTGGGATTGGTGTACCTGAATAATTACGACCATTTGATACAATCGGCCAGCCGTAGTTTTTGCCTTTTTCAATCAGATTAAATTCATCACCACCCTTTGGCCCCATCTCGTTTGCCCAAAGCCTGCCGCTTTCATCAAATCTTATGCCGAGCACATTGCGATTGCCCCTTGTCCAAAACTGAGAGGCAATGTCATTGCTATCATTGACAAATGGATTGTCCTTTGGAACCGAGCCGTCAGCATACAATCTAATAATCTTACCTAGATTCATGCTCATATTTTGTGCAGGCTCTTTTTTCTGGCGTTCTCCTGAGCTGATATATAGATACTGTCCATCAGGTGAAAACAATAAGCGATGGCTATAGTGACCTTGCCCCGTGACTTTTGGAGATTGCTCCCAAATAGGCGTGATGGCCTGTAGTGTGGTCGCATTTGTGCCTAATCCTGCCAGTGTCGCTTTGATTACTTTTGCCCCAAACTTATTACTATCACCCCCCTTTCCTGCTTCTACGTAGCTGATATATACAGCATTAGAAGTCGCAAAATCTGGTGCTAATATAATATCTCCCAAACCACCTTGACCACCATAGGCCACTTTAGGGATGCCTGCTACTTGTGTCTTGCTACCCGTCGCCGTGTCTACAATGAACAACTCTCCTGTTTTTTGCGTCACTAGTAGTTTGGGCGCTTTGCCATCTGTACTGGGTAGTGCTGTCATAGCCCAAGGCTCATCAAAAGTGGCGACCGCTTTGGTTGTAAACTCAGGCTTGTCTGCGCTAACTTGAGCATCACTTGTCCGCATATCTGCTTTAGAGGTTTGGCTCTCTTTCTGTTCTGGTACGTTGTTGCTGGTATTGACGGTTGCAGGATTGGAGCAAGCTGATGTACTAAACAATAAAGCCGCAATGAGTAACGGCGATGTTAAGGGCAGACTTACACGTTCAATAGGGGTTGTCATTGTTTTGTCCTTTCTATCCAATTGGCATTTATTTTATTGGTCATCCATTTATTTATAGCATAGTCTTGATATTTAAGAGATATTTAAATGGTAAAAAAACAGTAACGCAAAATACCACCATAAACGAAAAACCCCTTACCTACGATTGTAGATAAGGGGTTTGTTTTAAACGTACAGTTAGGTCATAAAGACCTCAAGGCTAGAGTGACTAGCTCATTCTAAGCTTATCAAAAGTTAGCTTGTCGTCGGCACCTACATCGACTTTGATAATATCACCTGCCACAAAATCGCCCGCTAGTAGCTTCAATGATAATGGGTTTTCGATCTCCTGTTGAATAGCACGCTTCAAAGGACGAGCGCCATAAACAGGATCATAACCGACGGCAACCAATTTATTCATCGCGTCGGCTGATAGCTCAATATCCATCTCACGCTCTTGGATACGCTGACGCAAACGATTCAATTGAATATCAGCAATACCTGCCATCTGCGACATACCAAGCGGATGGAAGACCACGATCTCATCAATACGGTTGACGAACTCTGGACGGAAATGCTGCCCAACAGAATCCATTACTTCCGCTTTAATATCCTCGTAACTTTCGCCAACCATCTCTTGAATTTTATGCGAACCCAAGTTACTGGTCATGATAATCACGGTGTTCTTGAAATCTACCACCCGACCTTGCGAATCGGTTAAACGGCCATCGTCCAATACTTGTAGCAAGATGTTGAACACATCTGGATGCGCTTTTTCTACTTCATCAAACAATATGACACTATATGGCTTACGGCGTACCGCTTCAGTCAACGTACCGCCTTCTTCGTAACCAACGTAACCTGGAGGTGCCCCTACAAGACGACTGACACTGTGTTTTTCCATATATTCACTCATATCGATACGTACGATCGCATCTTCAGAGTCAAATAAGAAGTTCGCTAGTGATTTGGTCAGCTCTGTCTTACCAACACCAGTAGGTCCTAAGAATAAAAACGAGCCTGAAGGACGGTTGGGATCAGATAATCCTGCACGGCTACGACGTACCGCATTGGCCACCGATTCGACCGCTTCGTTTTGACCGATAACACGCTCATGGAGCTTTTCTTCCATTGCGATCATTTTGTCACGCTCGCCTTGCATCATTTTGCTAACTGGAATACCAGTGGCGGCTGCCACCACTTCTGCAATCTCGTTGTCGGTGACTTTATTACGTAGCAGTTTGACACCATCACCTTCACCTGTCTGCTCTTTTTGCTCAGCCAAATCAGACTCATGAATACGTCGTTCTAACTGCGGAATGGTCTCGTATTGCAGCTTACTCATGGTCTCGTAGTCGCCTTCGCGGCTGGCTTTGTCATAAGCGATACGGGCTTTATCTAGCTCGTCTTTTAGCTGTTGACTGCCTTTGACCAACGCTTTCTCTGCCTGCCAAACTTCATTAAGATCAGCGTATTCTTTTTCCAATTCTGCTATTTGCGCATCGAGCACTTTACGTTCTGATTGCGCGCCAGCATCTTCTTCGTTTTTGAGGACTTCGCGCTGCATTTTTAGCTGAATGAGGCGGCTATCGAGCTTACCTAATGATTCAGGCTTACTGTCCATCTCCATGCGCAGGCGGCTGGCCGCTTCGTCAATTAAATCAATCGCCTTATCTGGTAGCTTACGGTCAGTGATATAGCGATGGCTCATGCGCGCAGCAGCAATGATTGCGCTATCTTGAATATCGACGCCATGGTGCAGCTCGTAACGCTCTTTTAGACCCCGTAATATCGCAATGGTATCTTCGACCGTTGGCTCATCGACCAAAACCTTTTGAAAACGACGTTCAAGCGCAGCGTCTTTTTCGATGTACTGGCGATACTCATCAAGGGTGGTCGCACCAACGCAGTGCAGCTCACCGCGTGCCAAAGCAGGTTTTAGCATATTACCCGCATCCATCGCACCTTCAGACTTGCCTGCACCAACCATCGTATGCAGCTCATCGATAAACAGAATGACATTGCCTTCTTGTTTGGCCAAGTCGCTCAATACGCTTTTGAGACGTTCTTCGAACTCACCGCGGAATTTTGCCCCAGCGATTAGCGCGCCCAAGTCTAATGACAACACTTCTTTACGGCGCAGACCTTCTGGTACGTCGCCATTGATGATTTTTTGTGCCAAGCCTTCGACAATCGCCGTTTTACCAACGCCCGGCTCACCGATGAGCACAGGGTTGTTTTTGGTACGGCGCGACAGTACCTGAATGGTACGGCGAATTTCTTCGTCACGGCCAATGACTGGATCTAGTTTGCCAAGCTCTGCTTGCTCAGTCAGATTAATCGTGTATTTGTTGAGTGCATCACGCTGATCTTCAGCGTTTTGGTTATTGACGGTATCATCACCGCGCAGCTGCTCAATGACCGCTTTTAGTTTGCTTGCTGTCACGCCTGCACTTTCAAATATCTTTTTGGTTTCGCCTTGCTCAGCGAGTGCCAACATGACCCATTCAGTCGCAATAAAATCATCGCCTTCTTTTTGCGCCTGACGATCTGCCAAGTTCAATATTTTTACCGAGTTTGGGTTTAGATTGACGTCACCTGTCGGCTCCGAAATGGTCGCTTGGTTATCGAGTGCTTTGGCAACGCCATTTTTTAGCGCTGGAATAGAAGCGCCTGCTTGTTGGCAGATAGATAAATTAGACTCATCTTGTAGCAATACCGCAAGCAAATGCACAGGATCAATGCCCGTATGATCACGACCTAACGCTAGGCTCTGAGCTTCTTGAATCGCTGATTGCAGTTTTTGCGTAAACTTCTCAAATCTCATGTTTATATCCTTTTATAATTAGTATTTTCAGTGGAACTTCTAGGGACTCTCCTAGTCTAGTGCCCACTGTTATCTGTCATTTATATAAGGTATGCATACGGTTATTTCAAGACAATAAATCAATAAAACCTTACTTAAGACAATGATATTTATTATTAACAATATTTAAATGGGCTATTAATACCAGATAAAGGAAGTTAGTAGGTAAGAAATGCCATTTTATTGATGTAAATTCAAGAGAAATCTCCGTTGAATATGGTAATAAGCAATGCACTTATTGAGTATAGACCCAATCATAATCCGACTATGCTACTCCATGATTTCAATAGGAGCACCAAGTATCACCGATACCATAATCTCATCCATCTCGGCATTGGTCACGGCGATACAGCCATCTGTCCAGTCGCGTTGTTGATTCAGCCATCCCAAAGCGCCAAAGCCATTCATTTGCCCATGAATCATAATGTCGCCGCCCGGATTGACCTCTAATGACTTCGCTCGTGCCTTGTCTTCATCATTTGGATAGCTAGTATGGATAGAACGATGCGCAATAGAGTTCTCGTTTTTATAATCTAAGGTATAAATCCCAACGGGCGTACGCTGATCGCCTTCTTGTTGCTTATGTCCCGATGGACTACCCCCTAGCGCAATACGATACGACCTAATGGCTTTACCATCGCTCATCAATGTTAAGACACGATCTGATTTGTCGACGAAGACTCGATCAATAACTGCAGACGTAGGAATAGGGTTTTTGGATGTTGAGGAGTTTTTGGCATAAGCAATAGCACTGGTGCTTACAATAGCAGCAAGGCTAATGCCTATGAGTAACCAATACATGCGCTGCTCATTTGGCGGGTGAAATTTATTATAAAAAAATGACATAGGCTTTGATCCTCACAATTAATTTTTTGTCATTAATCATATGTATCAAAGCACTATGTCAGATTGTGTAGATAAACTTTGTGCAAAACGAATGAATTACTCAAATGTTACACCATACGAATTGCCCCATCTAAGCGGATGACTTCACCATTTAGATAAGCATTATCAATGATATGAGTGACCAGCTTGGCAAACTCACTGGGAGCGCCCAAACGCTTGGGATATGGCACGCTTGCCTCTAACTGTTCGCGAGCTTTGTCGGGAATGCTCTCCATCATCGGCGTAGCAAAGACGCCTGGTGCGATGGTCATCACGCGTATACCATGACGTGCCAGCTCGCGAGCCAGCGGCAAGGTCAGTCCAACCACGCCTGCCTTAGACGAAGAATAGCTGGCTTGACCTATTTGACCGTCAAAAGCTGCAATAGAGGCTGTATTAATAATAATACCTTGATCTGCATTCTTTTCTACATGCTCGCCTGCAGTACCATCACTCGCTATGCGTTTGGCGATGCTAGCCGCGACCAAACGCGCAACGTTAAATGAACCGACCAGATTGACATTGACCCCGCGACTAAATGACTCAAGGTCTGCCGGATTGTTATCACGATCCAGTAGCTTTTGTACCACTACGATACCAGCACAGTTGATTGAGCCTTGTAAGCCGCCAAAAGCTGACTCTGCCATTTCAACCGCTGATTGTACTTCATCGCCTTTAGTGATGTCACAGCGCACAAAGCGCGTACTATCACCGAGCTCAGCGACCAGTGCTTGCCCTGCTGATTCGTTTAGATCAGCGATGACGACGTTGCCGCCTTGATAGACAATCGCACGAGCCACTGACTCACCCAAACCTGATGCACCGCCTGTGACCAAAAAGCTATTCTCTTTAATTTGCATGTTTATTCCTTTAAATTCTTACTTTTTATTAGCGGTTTCTATGAATTATCTATAAACGCTCTATCGGGTAGTTACGCAGCAGATAAACTACGTAGCAAAAAGCGTTGAATCTTGCCACTTGGTGTTTTTGGTAACTCGGTCACAAACTCGACCTCACGTGGATAGGCATGAGTTGATAGACGTTTGCGCACCAGCTCTTGGATTTCTTTGGCGATTTGCTCGCTACCTTCGATACCCTCTTTTAGCACCACGTAAGATTTGATCGTATGTCCACGCACTTCGTCTGGCACGCCCACAGCCGCAGATTCTGCCACTGCGTCATGCTCTAAGACGGTGTTTTCGACATCAGTAGGCCCCACGCGGTAACCTGCCGTAATGATAATGTCATCATCACGCCCTGAGAACCAGTAGCTGCCGTCACTATGACGCTCAACCACATCGCCTGTCAGATAGTAGTCATCAACGAAAGCTTGTTTTTCGTTCCAGCTATAACCATGGAAATAAAATGCAGGTGACTGACTAACGACGACTGCTAGCTGCCCTTGTTCACCATCTGGTAGTACATTCATATCATCATCTAGTACCACCAGCGTGTGACCTGGTAGCGCCATTCCCATCGAGCCAACTGGTGATTCGTGTTTTAGCGCATGATGCGCACAGCACGTCATGCCCGTTTCTGTCTGACCGTAATGATCTTTTACCTGACAGCCCAGATAGGTCTCGACCCAGTTAACGACTTCGGTGTTCAATGTTTCCCCTGCCGAGTTGGCACAGCGCAAAGCGAGTTTGGCGTTATTGTCTTCATTAACGTTGTCAAAAACGCCGCTGGATTTCATCATGCGAAATGCTGTTGGTGAAGAGGCCAAATTGGTGATCTGATGACGCATCATAAAGTCGCGCGTATTGGTCGCGTCAAAGCCTGCTTCATTAAAATAAGTCGTGATACCTAATAGCAGAGGCCCTGTGATGGCGTAATACAATCCATATGCCCAGCCGGGATCTGCCATGTTCCAATATTGATCGTCTTCGCGTAAATCAATGGCATAACGCATATAGAGATAAAACGCAGGTAAGGCTGATAATGGCACACTCACGCCTTTTGACTTACCGACTGTCCCCGAGGTAAACATCTGCAAAAATGGTGCATCCGTATCGAGCATAACGGGTTCTATCGTTTGCGCCTGTGATTCCATGGACTGACGGTAGTGATCGTCACCCCACGTCTGAGCATCTTCAGTACTGCCGACCAATACCATTTTGGTTTGCACAGCCAAATCATCAAACTTGTTGCGGCTCTCTACATTGGTAAAAACGACTTTGGTAACGGCTTTATCCATGCGATATTTGATTGAGTCATAACCAAAAGCGGTGAATAATGGCTGATATACCGCGCCGATGCGCCATGTTGCCAATACAACGGTCAGCAGCTCAGGTGTACGTGGTAGCATGGTTGCAACCTTGTCTCCCGCTTTTACGCCATACGACTGTAGTAAGTTAGCGACTTGCGCACTGGCTTTATCAAGCTCACCAAAGCTCATGCGCGTGACATTGCCTGCCGTATCTTCGTGTACCAGTGCGGCATTATCCGCGCGGCCATCACGTACATGACGACCACAGCAAGCCATATAAGCATTTAATCGATCATCGACATGCTCGCCAAAAATTTCTGACAGCAATGTATCCATGTCAAAATTATTATAATAATCGGTATAGTTTTTTGGTGTGACTGAAGAATCAGTCATTGTAGGGGTTTGCGAGACGATGTTCATAAGCTAATCCTTTAGCAATAGCAGATAAAATGATATTCATATTGTAAAACGGTCACATCCTATAAACCGTTTAATATCTTTGTATTTAACATGCTCTATTAGTAACGTATTTTTATACTTATTTCAATACATAACGTATCATTTTTATTTTATATAAATAAGCATGACCTATAACTATTTATCATAAAATAGCCATTAGCAAACTTAAAAATATTGTATAATCATGTATTTAAATTATTTTCGAAGTACTTTCTCGAGTATCGATATTTAACGATCAGCACTGAGAAAACCTAGTAAGGCTTTCTCCTCACAGCTTTGGTATTTTTTCGTACGACCGCGGCGTGTTTGTTTGTAGTCGTCATAAAATTCCCCTGCCAAAAAACGCTCAATAATGATGGGGTGAATATACGACGCGCGGCATACGGTTGGCGTATTGCCCAGCTCTGCCGCCACGCTTTTTACCATATCGGTGACCAGCTGCTGACGCTCAGCGCTTTCTGCTGCGCTGGCAAGTATACTAGCGCCTGCGGTCGTTTGCAGCTCATCATATAGATAACTTGCCGCGAGCACGCTTGCCATCCATGTACGAAAATCTTTTGCACTATATAATTTGCTTTCGCAGTCCATACCGCACGTATGCATTCGCAAGTAGTCGTTGATATCGCTACTGTCGACGACTTGTTTATGTCCATTGTCATCTAAATATTTAAATATTTGATAGCCCGGCAGCTCAGAACACGCCTGCACGATGTCAATCAAACGCTCATCCTGCAGTTCAATATGGTGTTCTTTTGCGCTTTTTCCGACAAAATCAAACGCTAGTCCATTATCCGTTTCGCTGACATGCTTACTACGTAACGTACTCAGACCATAGCTTTTATTTTGCTTGGCATAGCGGCTGTTACCAATACGAATCAATGTGGTTTCAAGCAATTTGACCACGGCAGCGAGTACATTGGTGCGTGACAATGATTCTGCTTCCAAATCTGTCTCGACCTGCGCGCGTAGATTGGGCAGCGCCTCTGCAAAGCCTATCATTGCATCAAACTTGGCTTGGTCACGAATATTATTCCACGAGGGATGATACAAGTACTGCTTGCGTGATTTTTCATCGCGTCCTGTCGATTGTAGATGGCCTTTTTCGTCTTGACATATCCACACCTCTGACCACATGGGCGGTATCACCAATGCATCAAACCGCTGACGCAGCGCTTTGTCTTTGACTGTCTTGCCCGTTGCATCGCGATAGGTAAATCCGCGACCCCAACGTCTACGCTCATAACCTGGTTCGTCGTCACTCACATAACGCAGATTGGCACGGCGTGCGAGACGCTCATAGTCATGGCGCACATCCTGCGTTGTCGACTGCTCATTTGTTTTGCCCATAAAAAACTCATCTAATAATTTTATGGTTTTAGCATAATCAACTGCGCTTATTTTTGCTGTTTGTTTGCCACGGACAAAGTGTAATCCTGTGTAAAATAAAGCAGTGATAAAAATAGCGATACGGGTTCTAAATGTTGCATTTTTGAGGCATAATTCAGCACTACTCACGACTTAAGTTTATAAAAAATGAACCACTCTTCTATCAAGATAACACCACTCTCTAAGACCGATTACGAGTTGTGGTTAATATTGTGGCAAAACTATCTCACGTTCTATGAGACCAGCTTGCCATCAAGCACGACGGAGACGACGTGGCGCAACTTGTTAAATGAAAGCGTTGCTATCTATGGATTTGGGGCGTGGAGAGAGGACGTTTTGGTAGGCATTACCCATGTGGTACTGCACCCCAATACGTGGAACACTACTGACTGTTGTTACTTAGAGGATTTATATGTCGCGGATAATGTCCGTGGTCAAGGCGTAGGACGCGCATTGATTGAATATGTCTACTCCTTTGCTAAGGACCAAGACTGTAACCGCGTCTATTGGACGACGCAAGAGAGCAACGCCGCCGCTCGTAAACTCTATGATGCCATTGCCACTCAGACAGACATGGTGCAGTACCGTAAAGACTTATAAAGAGTGAGCTCGAGAATGAAATACCCACCAAAAAAAGCCAAGCATCAAATGCTTGGCTTTTTTTATTTTGATACTACTTTACAATAAAAGTCATTATTTACCGTATACACATAAATAAGCGGTTTCGACGTCAACTTTTACTTGGAATTTTTGATTGGCTTCAACGGTAAATTGCTCGCCAGCATTGAACGTTTGCCACTCATCACTCTCTGGTAGCTTAACCGTCAATGCACCGCTCACCACACTCATAGTCTCAAACTCACTAGTGCCAAATTCATACTCACCAATTTCCATAACACCTACCGTTGCAGGCTTGGTTGCTGTTTGAAAAGCAATGGATGTCACTTTGTCATCAAAATAATTATTTACGCTTGGCATAATCTTCCTTAATTACATGTTAGTTGGTATTTGATTTCTATTTTATAGACCTGCTTTTAGACTGGCTTCGATAAACTGATCGAGATCGCCATCTAGTACCGCGCCCGTGTTAAAGGTTTCAACGCCTGTACGCAGATCCTTGATACGAGAATCATCGAGCACGTATGAGCGAATCTGGCTACCCCAGCCGACATCAGACTTGTTGTCTTCAACCGCTTGTTGTTTTTCCATACGTTTTTGCATCTCAAGCTCATAGAGCTTAGCACGTAGCATCTTCATCGCCGTGGCTTTGTTGCCGTGCTGACTACGCTCATTCTGACAAGTCACCACCACACCACTTGGCTCATGGGTAATACGTACCGCAGAATCAGTTGTGTTGACGTGCTGACCACCCGCCCCAGATGAGCGATAGGTATCAATGCGCAAGTCAGCAGGATTGATGTCGATATCGACATTATCATCAATCTCAGGCGAGACAAACACCGCCGCAAACGAGGTATGACGACCGTTATTGCTATCAAATGGTGATTTACGCACCAAACGATGGACACCGATCTCGGTACGCAGCCAACCAAACGCGTAGTCGCCTTTGATCTCAATGGTGGCTGACTTGATACCCGCGACACTGCCAGCAGACACTTCAATCACATCTACCTTAAAGCCATGCGCTTCCGCCCAGCGTGTATACATACGCAGCAGCATCTCTGCCCAGTCTTGCGCTTCGGTACCGCCACTGCCCGACTGGATATCTAAGTAGCAGTTGTTTGGATCCATCTCGCCGCTGAACATACGGCGGAACTCTAGATCAGCCACGCGCTGCTCAGCATCATCTAGCTCGCTCTGTACATCGGCAAGCAAGGACTCATCCTCTGCTTCTACTGCCAACTCTAGCATGGCAGACGCATCCGCTAGCGTGGTTTCAAGAGAGACCACCACATCGATGACACCATCAAGCTGGCTTTTTTCTTTATTGATCTTGGTTGCTCGCTCTGGATCGTTCCATAGCTCAGGATTTTCTAATTCTAAATTGACTTCTTCTAAGCGTTCTTGCTTACCATCGAAGTCAAAGATACCTCCGCAAATCCTGCCCGCGCTCGGATAAATCTTTAATCTGTTCTTGATACGGATTGATTTCCATAAGTGTTCCTGTTTTTCTAAAAAAATAAATAACGCATTTGGCGCTATTTTAAATGAGATTGATCATAAATGGTTGTCTAATTATTCTTGTTCCTACTATTACTAGATTAAGCAATCTAGATTGACCAATCTTCTACTGCCCAACGATGCGCCAAGGCATGAGCATGTAGCGCCTCATCAGGTGACACACAGATCGCCACATCCGCCCATTCTAGCAATGGAATGTCGTTTTTGGAGTCTGAATAGGCATAGGTTTTTTCAAAGGTGATGCCCGCTGCTTGCTGCTTATCAAGCCATTTATCTAAATGGTAGATCTTGCCTGCCTGAAAGTTTGGTTTATCAGTCAGCTTGCCCGTATAACGCTCATCTTTTATCTCAAGCGGCGTAGCCAATACATTGGCTGACTCAATGCCAAAGCGCTTGGCAATAGCGGACACCACAAAATCATTGGTTGCAGAAATAATCACCACATCGTGCCCTTGCTCAATATGCTGGCACAATGCTTCCATTGCTTTCGGGCGAATATGTGGCTCGATTTCACTTTTGATGTAATCTTCTCTTAGCTCATCAAGTCTATCAAGCGGCAGACTACTCAAAAACTGCGCGACGAATTCATTGTACTCTGTCGCATCTAACGTCCCTTCGATATAGTCATTATAAAACTTCTGGTTGGCAGTACGATACTCAGCCTCATCGACAAGACCGTGCTTGACGATATACTCACCCCACAGATAATCGCTATCGACATCCAGTAAGGTATGGTCTAAATCAAATAGCGCCAGTTGTTTTTGTTGTATTTGTGCTGGATTTGCCTGCATGGTGAGACCTTATCGTTGGTTGCGAAAAAATATGAATCTTTCAATAAAATTGGGTACGATTATCGCCTAAGGAGGAGTACATTAATTAAATAGTACATCAATTAGATAAAGCTCGTACCTTGTAATTTGTCCACTTATAATTGCTTTAACCATTTACCTTTAGTCAGGCATCGCTATTTCTGTTAAACCTGTTTTGAATTTTTGACAACGCTCAGCATAATGCAGCGCTGACATTTTCAACATCGCTACTTGCTCATCTGTTAACGTCTTGACCACTTTTGCAGGCGCGCCCATCACCAGGGAATTGTCAGGAATAACCTGACCTTCAGTAATTAAGGCTTTCGCCCCTATCAGGCAGTTTTTACCTATTTTGACATTATTGAGTACCACCGCACCGATACCAACCAGACTGTTATCACCGATCTCACAGCCATGCAGCATCGCTAGATGGCCAATAGTCACGTAATCACCGATAGTCACTTTGATACCTGCATCAGTATGGATGACACTATTTTCTTGCACATTACTATAGTCGCCGATATGAATACGATCGTTATCGCCGCGTATCACCGCACCAAACCAAACATTGGCCTGATGACCCAAATACACATCACCGATTACTTGTGCCGAGTCAGCGACCCAACCGTTGAACGGTACAGCAAACTCAGGGGTTTTGTCTAAATATTTAAATATCATCGTTTTTCCTTAGTAAGGATAATGTTATTTTGGAGTAAGTCATTGGTTATACCACAATCATTTTTATGCTTATTTGATTCGCATGTCAAAGAACCATCTCACTTTGGACCATAGCCATAAAAAATATATTTTACAGTATACAATCCCATTTAATACCTTATCGTGTGTCCACTTTATAGTACAATTAGCAAGGCCAATATTCTCATTTTGCTATCGTAGCGCCTGCCCTAACAAGTACCGCTACCCTACTAAGGACGCATCCATGCTTCGCGAAACACACGTACCTATTATCTTGTTGGCAAGTAGTGTGATCATCACCGCGCCCAGTTATGCTGAAGATACCTCAAGTTTGGAGAGAGCCGGTGACATTGTTGCGGTTGCCATACCTGCCATTGCTTATGGCAGCACGCATTATATGAATGATAAAGAGGGACGTCAGCAATTTTATCAATCATTTGCTACCAATCTTGCCGTGACCTATGCTGTGAAGTCAACCATTAATAAAGAGCGCCCTGACCATAGCGACAATGACTCCTTCCCATCAGGACATACTTCTTTGGCATTTCAGGGCGCAAGCTTCATTCATAAACGCTATGGATTAGAATATAGTATTCCAGCTTATGTTGGCGCAACTTTTGTGGGTTATAGCCGTGTTAAAGCGGAAAAACATGATGTGGCTGATGTATTTGCTGGTGCAGCACTAGGGGTTGCCAGTAGTATGTATTTGACCAAAAGCTATAACGATCAGCTTCTCATCACAACCAATCTTGCGCCTGACTATTACGGGCTGTCTGTCCACTACCAGTTTTAATCACTCAGTTTGCCCTTGATACTAGCCATAAGTTACTATTTTGTATATAATACGCAAAATCTGTGCCTAAGCGAGCGGACATGATGCAAGTTACCTATTCACTATCGAGTGAGTTTTGTAGTTTTCATCAATAATGTCTTCTCGCTTTTTTGTGGAAAATTTTTGTGTGTCGCCCTTTGATTTATTTTATCTGATAGCAGTCAGGTGCGGTAAATAAAAGGATACAGAGCAAAACCCTAACCCACAAAACATGATGGCACTCACCAATAATAGCGGAGGCAATCCTTGAATTCATCGGTAGAAACACAAGCAATTTTGGCACTAGCAGACGGTACAATTTTTCGCGGTGTCAGTATCGGCAGCCTAGGTCATCGTGTTGGTGAAGTGGTATTTAATACCGCCATGACAGGGTATCAAGAAATTCTAACCGATCCAAGTTATGCGCGACAGCTGGTGACCCTAACTTATCCGCATATCGGTAATACAGGCACCAATGCCGAGGATACCGAGTCTGGTAACGGTCACAAAGTATGGGCAGACGGTCTGATCATCCGTGACGCCACTATGGCAACCTCTAACTTCCGCAACTCAGAATCACTAAGCGACTATCTACAACGTAACAATACCGTCGCTATCGCTGAAATTGATACACGCCAGTTGACCCGCCTATTGCGCGATAAAGGTGCACAAAACGGTTGTATCATGACTGCATCAAACGGTGAGACGATCACAAGCGACGACGAGCAAAAAGCGATTGAGCTAGCACAAGGCTTTGCAGGTCTAAAAGGTATGGATCTGGCAAAAGAATGCTGCACCACAGACAGTTTTGAGTGGACAGCAGGCACATGGGATCTGTCAGACACCCTACTCAACCGTGACGTGGCGGGTAGCCATGACAGTGGTACGGGCGGCTTCTTTAAGCAGCTCGGCACTCATATCGATGCCAAATACAATGTCGTTGCTTATGACTTTGGCAGCAAAACTAACATCCTGCGTATGCTCGTCGACCGCGGCTGTCACGTGACGGTGGTCCCAGCACAAACGCCTATTGCTGATGTGCTCGCGATGAACCCAGACGGTATCTTCTTATCAAACGGCCCTGGCGATCCTGCCGCCTGTGACTACGCTATCGACGCCGTACGTCACATTATTGAAGAAACAGACGTACCAACCTTTGGTATTTGCTTAGGCCATCAGCTAATCGGTCTTGCCAGCGGTGCCAATACCATCAAAATGAAAACGGGCCACCATGGTGCCAACCATCCGGTGCAAGATCTAGCGACTGGCACAGTGATGATCACCAGTCAAAACCATGGCTTTGCGGTTGATGAAGACACGCTACCTGACAACGTTAAGTCAACGCACCGTTCATTATTCGATGGCACCAACCAAGGTATCGAGCTGACCAATAAGCCCGTCTTTAGCTTCCAAGGTCACCCAGAAGCCAGTCCTGGCCCACATGACTGCGCGCCATTGTTTGATAAGTTTGCGGAAATGATGGAAGCGGCTAAAACTGCTCAAGCGTAAACGGTTGGTTATAACTACATAATAAGTAAACGCTTGAATTGTCCATAGTGGTTCAAGCGGCACTAAATCAAGCACTGCAAGCATAAAACGCCATAAGCGTTATCAAAAATAAAGATTATTTAAAATATCATCAAACGAAGGTAGCTCTAACTATGCCAAAACGTACCGACATAAAAAGCATTCTTATCATTGGCGCAGGCCCCATCGTTATCGGCCAAGCGTGTGAGTTTGACTACTCAGGCGCACAGGCGTGTAAAGCACTAAAAGAAGAAGGCTACCGTGTCATCTTGGTCAACTCAAACCCAGCGACCATCATGACCGACCCTGTCATGGCTGATGCGACCTATATCGAGCCAATCACTTGGCAGACAGTTGAGCAAATCATTGCCAAAGAGCGTCCTGATGCGATCTTGCCAACCATGGGCGGACAGACCGCGCTCAACTGTGCGCTAGACCTAGATAAACATGGCGTACTGACTAAGTATGACTGCGAGCTAATTGGCGCGACCAAAGACTCAATTGAGATGGCAGAAGATCGCGACTTATTCGACAAAGCGATGAAACGTATCGGTCTTGAGTGCCCACGCGCTGAAACCGCTGAGACGATGGAAGAAGCCTTTGCCACTCAAGAAAAAATGGGCTATCCGTGTATCATTCGTCCCTCATTCACCATGGGTGGTTCAGGCGGCGGTATCGCTTATAACCGCGATGAGTTTATCGAGATTTGTGAGCGCGGTTTTGATCTATCACCGAACCATCAGCTACTTATCGATGAGTCACTCATCGGTTGGAAAGAGTACGAGATGGAAGTGGTCCGTGACAAAAACGACAACTGCATCATCATCTGTGCCATCGAAAACTTTGACCCAATGGGGGTACATACAGGCGACTCAATCACTGTCGCACCCGCGCAGACATTGACCGATAAAGAATACCAAATCATGCGTAACGCCTCACTCGCGGTACTACGTGAGATCGGTGTTGAAACAGGCGGCTCAAACGTCCAGTTCGGTATCAACCCTGATACGGGACGTATGGTCGTCATCGAGATGAATCCACGTGTATCACGCTCGTCTGCCCTCGCCTCAAAAGCGACTGGCTTCCCGATTGCCAAAATCGCGGCAAAACTGGCAATCGGTTATACCCTAGATGAATTGCAAAATGACATCACAGGCGGCAAAACCCCAGCCAGCTTCGAGCCTGCGCTTGATTACGTTGTCACCAAGATACCGCGTTTTAACTTTGAAAAATTCCCACAAGCGGACAACATCCTATCGACTCAGATGAAATCGGTCGGTGAAGTCATGGCGATCGGTCGTAACTTCCAAGAGTCGATGCAAAAGGCATTACGCGGTATGGAAACTGGCGCGGATGGTTTCGATGAGCAAATTGATTTATCCAAAGTCAGTGCTGAGAAGGCTCGTAGTGAGATTATCAACCGCTTAACCATTCCAACGCCTGAGCGTATCTATTACGTTGCTGATGCCTTCCGTGTCGGTATGAGCGTTGATGACGTATTTAATTACACCAAGATTGACCCGTGGTTCTTGGTACAAATCGAAGACATCGTTAAGACCGAAGCGACGGTAAAATCACTCGGCTTTGGTGGCTTAAACGAAAACAACCTACGTCGCTTTAAGCGTAAAGGCTTGTCAGATTTGCGTTTGGCTAAATTGCTTGGTATCTCACAAAAGCAACTACGCAAAAAGCGTTGGGATTTAGGCGTCTATCCCGTGTATAAGCGTGTCGATACCTGTGCTGCAGAGTTTGCGACCAGCACCGCTTATATGTACTCAACCTACGATAGCGAATGTGAAGCCAACCCAACTGACAAGAAAAAAATCATGGTCATCGGTGGCGGCCCTAACCGTATCGGTCAAGGTATCGAGTTTGATTACTGCTGTGTACATGCAGCGCTTGCCATGCGTGAAGACGGCTATGAGACCATCATGGTCAACTGTAACCCAGAAACGGTTTCAACCGACTATGACACCTCCGACCGTCTGTACTTTGAGCCAATCACATTAGAAGACGTGCTAGAGATTGTTCGTATCGAAAACCCAGACGGTGTGATTGTGCAGTTCGGTGGCCAAACGCCATTGAAACTTGCGCGTGCGTTAGAATCAGCGGGCGTAAAAATCATCGGTACGAGTCCTGATGCGATCGACCGTGCTGAAGACCGTGAGCGCTTCCAGCACATGATTCAGCAGCTAAACCTAGTACAGCCATCGAACGCCTTAGCAACCAGCTTAGAAGATGGTTTGGTTAAAGCAAAAGACGTAGGCTATCCATTGGTGGTACGTCCATCTTATGTGTTAGGTGGCCGCGCGATGGAAATCGTCTATAACGAAGATGAGCTAAAACATTACCTGCGCACTGCAGTACAAGCCTCAAACGAAGCGCCTGTCCTGCTTGATCGCTTCTTAGATGACGCTATCGAAGTCGATGTGGATTGTGTATGCGATGGTAATGACGTGGTCATCGGCGGTATCATGCAACATATCGAACAGGCAGGTGTCCACTCAGGTGACTCAGCATGTTCACTACCACCATATTCATTGTCTGATGAGCTATGTGATGTGATGCGCGCCCAAACCATTGCTATGGCAAAAGAGCTTGGCGTGGTCGGTTTGATGAACGTTCAGTTTGCGGTCAAAGGCGAAACGGTATACATTTTGGAGGTGAACCCACGTGCTGCACGTACCGTACCGTTTGTTTCTAAGTGTATCGGTACTTCGCTAGCGCAGGTTGCGGCTCGCTGTATGGCAGGCACCTCGCTCAAGGACCAAGGCTTCACGACTGAGATTGTTCCAGCATTTTATGCGGTCAAAGAAGCGGTGTTCCCATTTGCTAAGTTCCCAGGTGTTGATCCAATCTTGAGTCCTGAGATGAAATCAACAGGCGAAGTCATGGGCGTGGGCAAAACCTTTGGCGAAGCATTTTACAAAGCCATCATCGGTAGTAACGAGCGTCTGCCTGGCCTACCGACTGAAGGCGAGACCAAGACGGTCTTTATCTCAGTTCGTGATAGCGACAAAGGACAAATCGCCCCAATCGCCCGTCAGCTTGCAGATTTCGGTTTTAATATCGTATCAACCACTGGCACGCAAAAAGTACTGAGCGACGCTGGTATCGAAAGTCAGCAAATCAACAAGGTCACTGAAGGTCGTCCACATATCGTTGATGCCTTGAAAAACGGCAAAATTGACCTGATTATCAATACGACCGAAGGCAAGCAGGCTCAAGAGGACTCGTTTTCTATCCGCCGCAGTGCCCTACAAGGCAAGGTATTCTATGTCACGACGTTAGGTGCAGCCGATGCGGTTTGTAAATCTTATGCCGTTGACTTACCGTTTGATGTCTATAAGTTACAAGATTTGCATGAACAAGCAAAGTCTATTGACGCGGCTGAATAATTTCAGTAGATTAAGCATAACCGCTAAGCTTATATAAAAGCTTAGCCAAGACTTGTTATTGATTATTTTGTGATAATCATACGTTAAAAAAACAATATCTTGAAAGAGACAAACCTACAAAAGCATAGTGGCTAAATTGCGACTATGCTTTTTATTACGTAAGGTTCAGTGCGCTTGGTGCTAAAAGTAGAGGTGCTAACACACAACAGCCTATTTACTGACGACACCATCTGAACCCCGCTCTTTTTATATTTCATACTCATTGCAACAACATTGACACCATCTCCTTATGAGATGGTGTGGTGTTATTGGTTTAAGGAAAAAACATGCAACGTTATCCCATGACTCCGCAAGGACATGCAGCTTTAGAAGCTGAATTAAAACAGTTAAAAAGTGTCGACCGTCCACGCATCACCGCATCGATTGCTGAAGCCCGCGAGCACGGCGATTTAAAAGAAAACGCTGAATACCACGCTGCCCGTGAGCAACAAGGCTTTTGCGAAGCGCGTATTCGTGATATCGAAGCCAAGCTTGGCGGCGCACAAGTCATCGATCCTTCAACATTGCCAAAAGAAGGTCGTGTCGTGTTTGGCGTCAGCGTCATAATCGAAAACATGGACACTGAAGAAGAAAAACAGTACAAAATCGTCGGCGATGATGAAGCCGATTTCAAGGCTGGCAAAATCTCAGTTAACTCACCAATCGCTCGTGGCCTCATCGGTAAGTTTGAAGGCGATGAAGTACGTATCGAAACGCCAAAGGGCGTGGTGGAATACGAAGTGATGAAAGTCATCTACGACTAATAAGACTCACTATTTCTGATCATCGATAGGCTTGATGCTTTCAAGGTTGGATGAGAAGCTCTTTGAATAACAGCTCTTTAAATACTAGTTCTCTTAAATAGCAAACATGTTTGACAGTGACAGATACGGCTGGCTATTCGCCACCCAATAGCATGGATATAAGCAACATTACGTATTGATAGCATTTATACCGTTTCGGTTACACAATGCAGCTTTTATACACGATTTGTTTTGGCGCATAATTATTTGAGTTTTTAGCGCATCGTAATTTTTATATTAGGTGATGTTACCCCGTAATATCGATGTAAATTTATACTGAAGCACTTTTACTCAAAATAATGATGGTCTGATTATAGACACCGACTATCGTCAGTACTGATACCCTCGTTATTTGGCATACTTTTTGGTGTCATTTAGCGGGGGTTTTGCTTGTTTAGACATTAATTATTGCTGTTTTACTTATTGCTGCTTTTTTTTATTGATACTGTTAAGGAGTCTATTATGACCATGAAATCTTATGCACCATCAGCACTAACCACCACGGTATCTGCAATACTCGCAGGTATGGTGCTTGCATCCTCAGCCCATGCCGCTCCTGAGATTGCGATTAGCTCATCTGCTGGTGGTAGCACGACGGTAGTTGAACAATATTCTAATGGGCAAACAGCCACTATTGCTGCGACACCTAACGGTATCACCATGCAAGATGGCATGCCTTATGCCGTGACACAAGTGACGACTGTGCCGCGCTATGTCGTTCGCCAATCTCCTGTTGTTCAAGGCAGCACGACTGTCACAAGCGTACCTGTAACCAATCGAGTGACCAACAATGTCACTAAAGTGGATGTCATCACTACGCCAGTTAGCACTGTGACACAAGCCCTGCCTGTCATTACCGCTACTCCGTTACCTGTGATGAATGTGCCAGCGACAACCGTCATCACTAACCAGCCTGTCACCAATCAAATCACGACGACCACGTTAGATACCTTGCAATTGACCCCGACTTTTAGCACTCCGGGGGTCGTCAATGCAAACACTAAGGTTATGAAAATCATGAAGAATAGTGCTGGACGTGAAGTTGCGGTGCCTGCCAACCATATCGCCCCTGGTGATGTCATTGAGTATCACACCACATACACCAACACCACGGCACAGCCAGTTAATGACATCAATGCTATGGTTTCATTGCCAAGCGGCGTCCAGCTGGTATCGTTAAGTAGCCCATTACCAACGTTTGCCACCACTGGCGGCGACACTTATCAAACCATCCAACAAGTTGGCAATACCGTTGTTGTGCAAGAAAACTACTCTGGCCTAAAATGGAACTTAGCAAATCTTAATGCCAATGGCAATCAAACCGTCGTGATACGTGCCAAGGTTCAATAAATAACTCGTTCACTACAAATACACGTCTTTAACAGTATCATGTTGCAAAGGGTCTTGAATATTCAAGGCCTTTTTTGATGTGTGTCATATCGAGTAGCACGTATGCTCGCTCACAACCTCTTGATGGATACGACACTATTTGTCGTGTTATTTTTTAAATTTTCTTATAAATACAATGACTTAATACATATTTTGGTAAAATAGTTACTCATTAATTAATTGGTAATAACCGACTTATGGCAAACATCAATTATGAAAGATTACAGGGCAAGCTCAATATCTTGGCTGACGCTGCCAAATATGATGTCTCTTGCTCATCCTCCGCTGGTACTCGCAAAAACCAAGGCGGCGCTCTAGGCGATGCCTCAAAAAGCGGTATCTGTCACAGCTATACCGAAGATGGTCGCTGCGTCAGTCTGCTAAAAATTCTTTTGACCAACCATTGCATCTATGACTGCGCGTATTGCACTTCACGTAAAAGCAACGACACGCCGCGCGCGGCTTTTACGGTTGAAGAAGTCGTCGATTTGACCATGCAATTCTACCGCCGTAACTATATTGAGGGGCTATTTCTCAGCTCTGGTATCTTCAAAAATGGCGACTATACGATGGAGCGACTGGTCGAAGTTGCCAAGCTCCTGCGCACTCGCGAGCGCTTTAACGGGTATATTCATCTAAAAACTATTCCTGGCGCTTCAAAAGAGCTATTGTTAGAGGCAGGACTATATGCAGACCGTCTGAGCGTCAACATCGAAATTCCGACTAAGTCAGGATTGGCTTTGCTCGCGCCAGAAAAATCACACGATCAATTAAAAGCGCCGATGGAAACAGTAAAAGAGGAAATCATCACCATCCGTGAGAGCCGCAAAACTCATAAAAAAGCACCTAAATTTACGCCCGCCGGTCAGACCAGTCAAATGATCGTCGGTGCTAGCAACGAGACGGATCTGCAAGTGATTCAGCTATCGAGTCACTTTTATAAAACCTATGATCTCAAGCGTGTCTATTACTCAGGCTATGTACCGATGCTCTCTGATAATCGCTTGCCGGCGATAGGAACGCCTGTACCAATGGTACGTGAGAACCGTCTATATCAAGCGGATTGGTTAATGCGTTTTTATGGGTTTGGTGCGCATGAAATTGTGGAGCCAGAATCGCCATTTTTGGACTTAGACTGTGACCCAAAACTGGCGTGGGCGATACGCCATCGTGAGCATTTTCCTGTCAATATTCAGACAGCGACTTATGAGATGATCGTGCGTATCCCTGGCATCGGTACCAAGACTGCCAAAAAAATCGTCAAAGCGCGCAAATTTAACCAGTTGACGCTCTATCATCTAAAAAAGATGGGAGCCGCGGTCAACCGTGCCAAGTATTTTATCGCAACCACTGGCAAAAACGAGCACCTTGCCCATTTGACACGCGATAACTTCCGTCAGTATGTACTGGCGCAAACGCAGACCAAGTTTAAAGATCAACGTAGCGGACAGCTAGCGTTGTTTTAAATTTGGCATTGTCGTAAATATAAATCAATCTAGGGCGTGTTGAACATTCGCAAATA
>NZ_LNDJ01000084.1 GCF_001444505.1 Psychrobacter piscatorii
AATGAGCGGGCTAGTTTCTTGAACATTCAATTTTTCAACAGATTCTATAAAGTCTGTTGAAAAACTATTGCTATAAAGTGTTACAGACAAAATATCATACCAGTTTGCAGTTTCAGCATTTGAGTAGAATAAGGACTTGTTTTTCATATTAAGCCCTATGCTTTTCTGATTCATGGCATTATTGGTCTCCATAATATGGATATTTTGTCCTTTAATAGTTTCAAATAATTTCAACCATTCTTTGTCTAGCTCAGGGAATGTTGCTAATTTAGCCAGTTCGTTTAAAGCCAATACAGCATCTTTTTTTAAGCGGACAGTTTTTACGCTTTTACTCCAACCAGCAGAATTAAGGTATTCCAAAGTGCTTAAGTCAATGGTTTCAGGCATTGTTTGTATGATACGACAAGCATTAGCAAACTGCTGATAATAAAAGAGCCATTGGTAGGGGGAAGAAATATGGTCTAACGTTAAGAAACTGACACTATCGTACTTGAAAAGTTCAACTATTAAGCTCTGATATAAAAGGTCAGCAATCGTTTTTGACTCCCAATCACTGAAAGTAAGAAAATCACAATTGTTAGCAGCGATTCTTAAGATAAGCGATAAATTGTCTTCTGGAATATAGCAATACGACATAGTTAACAGCCTTTTTGTCAGGTGAGCTATAAAAAGATATAAACGTTGCATCAATAAACGCTTTTACTATCTAGCTATATTCGCCCCACCAGTAGAATTGACAGATACGATCTCAAGCCCCGTTAGTGTTTTTTTTATACTCAATATTTCATGGGTTTTGCTGCTGATTGAACCCAATGCGCCCATTCTGACATTACTGATTTCATCATAACTGGCGCGGGCGCTTTGCCAAGGGAAGCTTGTAGTCACTTCCATGTTTTCAAAATACCCTGAAGTACTGGCTTGCGTCACGACCAACGCGGCTTGGGATTGTTTCATATAGCCGCATAGCTCATCCTTACCGCCCTCGACTTTCCATGTACCTTGAGGCGTATTATGATTAATCATTACTGTCACATCACCACTATAATTGTCACAAGCAGCAACAGGATCGTTCATAGCAAGCGCATTATTATGCGCTAAGAATTGCTCGACATGATCTGATGACAGTAAATAATAGCTTTGACCCAAATATAATACGATCACTGCAATGAATAGTTTGAACCAGCCCATAAATTTCTCAACAAATAGTAATAATAAATATAAGCGTTATTATGCATAAAATATTGATAAATGTTGAGTAAAGTATAAGGAGAAAAATGCGTTATCTATAAGGCTATTTGCTTGGTTAATAATGATAGCGACAAGAGATAATAGTCAGATAGTTACCATCGACGGCATATACCAATCGATTGGCGTCATCGATGCGTCTTGACCAAAATCCAGATAGGTTTTCTTTTAAAGGTTCAGGTTTACCAATCCCTTCAAACGGATTACGCTTACATTCAGTGATAAGTTTATTAATACGCTTAAGTGTTTTTTTGTCTTGCGTTTGCCAGTACAGGTAGTCTTTCCACGCAGCGTCTGTCCATGCTAGTTGTTCACTCATTGTTAGACCCTTTGGATTGATTAAAGCATTTGAGTTCAAGCACTCTCAATATCGCTATCCGTGTGCTCATTGTCATCGCTGCTACCATCACCTTTATCACTATTTTCTGCCGTATCAATTAACTCACGCGTCACGGTCTTGCCAGCTTTATATTGGGCAATAGAGTCCGCTAAGTGCGCCGCATTGGCAGGAGATTTTAGCAGATAGACGGTTTCCATCAGGCTATTGTAGTAATCAAGTGACATCACAACGGCATCATCAGCGTCACGGCGGGTTACGATAGTGGCATTGGCATCATCGTTTACCGTATCTAGGACAGACTTTAGGTGCTTTCTGGCTTCTGAAAAACTAACGACTCTCATGGTTTACTCCTTTCATAATACGCTTCATTAATTGTACAATATATGGTACATATTACGCCATTGGTTAAGCAAATTCAATATTTAGCTGCTATCTAGTACTTAGGAGTAAGTAACAAAACTCAGTGTATAGAACGCAAAAGCAAATAAAAGCCGACGTCATATAAGGTTATACAACATCGGCAACTTTTATTCTTTATTGCTTATCACACTAAAACCTAAGGATAGCCCTAGACAATATCCAGCATACCTTCGATAAACTCTTTGGCAAAGCGTTGTAGCATACCGCCAGCGTTGTACATTTTTACTTCATCAGCCGTATCTAAGCGGCAGATAATAGGCGTCTCAGTGGTACTACCATCGGTACGATGGATTACTAGAGTCATCAACCCGCCAGCCGAGACTTCACCTGTGACATCAAAGGTTTCCGTGCCATCGATATTTAGCGTATGGCGAGTCGTACCTTCTTCGAACTGTAAAGGTAGCGCTCCCATGCCCACTAAGTTTTGACGATGAATACGCTCAAAGTCTTCAGCGACAACGGCTTCCACACCAGCGAGACGGACGCCTTTGGCCGCCCAGTCACGGCTTGAGCCTTGACCATAGCCATCACCTGCGATGATAATCAGCGGCTGCTCACGGTTCATGTAGGTTTCAATCGCTTCCCACATGCGCATGACTTGACCTTCTGGCTCAACGCGTGCCAGTGAGCCTTGGATAACTTCGCCATCTTCATCTCGTACCATCTCATTCAATAGCTTAGGGTTGGCAAAGGTCGCACGTTGCGCGGTTAAATGGTCGCCGCGATGGGTCGCGTATGAGTTATAGTCTTCGGCAGGCAAGCCCATAGTGTCCAAATACTCGCCAGCGGCAGATGAGCCAAGAATAGCATTTGATGGTGACATATGATCGGTTGTGATGTTATCACCTAATACGGCAAGCGGACGCATACCTTTTAGTTTGTTCATCGCTGCCATTTGACCTTCCCAATACGGCGGACGGCGAATATACGTGGTCATTTCACGCCAGTCGTACAATGGGCTTAATGCCTTACCTGTGTCTTTTTTGGCTTCATCAAACATTGGGATATATACGGCATTGAATTGCTCAGGCTTCACGGCAGCAGCAACAATGGCATCTACTTCTTCATCATCAAACCAGATGTCTTTTAGATACACATCATTGCCGTCTTGATCTTTACCCAATGAGTCTTTTTCGATATCAAAGCGAATGTTACCAGCGATAGCATAAGCGATAACCAGTGGCGGCGATGCCAAAAATGCTTGCTTGGCATACGGATGGATACGACCGTCGAAGTTACGGTTGCCAGATAGCACTGCCGTGGTAAATAAATCATTATCGATGATTTCTTGCTCGATGTCAGGGTCAAGCGCGCCGCTCATACCGTTACATGTCGTACAGGCAAAGCCTACCACGTCAAAGCCGATTTCTTGTAGCTCTGGCATCAGGCCGGCTTCTTCTAAATACATTTTTACGGTTTTGGAGCCAGGCGCTAGGGACGATTTGACCCACGGTTTACGCAGCAAGCCTTTGGCATTGGCGTTACGAGCGACAAGGCCTGCTGCCACCATGTTGCGTGGGTTTGAAGTATTGGTACAGCTGGTAATCGCTGCGATAATCACGGCGCCATCTGGCATGAGTCCATCTTTTGGCTCTGGTAGCTTTTGATCAGGAGCGTGGGCGATGCCTTTGGCCACCAAATCATCGGTAGATACACGCGCATGGGGACGCGATGGGCCTGCCATATTACGACCAACTGATGACAAATCAAACTCAAGGACGCGTGCGTATTCGGCTTTTTCCATGCCGTCAGCCCATAGACCCGTTTGCTTGGCGTATTGTTCAACCAGTTTAATCTGCTCCTCAGAGCGACCAGTCAGACGCAGATAGTCAATGGTTTGCTCATCGATATAGAACATCGCAGCAGTTGCGCCATATTCAGGCGTCATGTTTGAGATAGAGGCGCGGTCACCGACACTTAGCTGGCGTGCACCGTCACCGAAGAATTCGATATAAGTAGAGACCACACCTGCGTCGCGTAAGAACTCAGTCATCGCCAGTACGAGATCCGTACCAGTGATGCCTTTTTGCAACTTGCCAGTGAGCTTAACACCAACGTAATCAGGCAGGCGCATATATGATGGGTTACCTAGCATCACGCTTTCGGCTTCTAGACCGCCAACACCGATTGAGATCACACCTAGTGCATCAACCATCGGCGTATGGCTATCAGTACCAACTAGCGTATCGGCAAACGCGACTTCCTCACCGGCTTTATTATGTACGACTTGTACGACAGGTGACATTTTCTCTAGGTTAATCTGATGCATGATACCGTTACCCGGTGGTACGACGTTGACATTGTCAAAGGCATATTGGCACCAGTTAATAAAGTGAAAACGGTCATCGTTGCGGCGCTCTTCAATCGCACGGTTTTTCTCAAATGCGTCTTCTTCAAAGCCTGCGTGCTCAACCGCCAATGAATGGTCAACAATAAGCTGAGTGGGCACGATAGGGTTTACCTTGGACGGATCACCGCCTTGCTCAGCGATAGCATCACGCAAACCTGCCAAATCAACAAAAGCTGTCTGACCCAAGATATCATGACATACCACGCGGGCAGGGTACCAAGGAAAATCAAGATCTTGCTTGCCTTCGATATGCTGTTTTAGCGCATCGGTCAGCTCTTCTGGTGGGCAACGGCGCACTAAGTTTTCACACAATACTTTTGAGCAGAATGGTAGCTTGTCATAAGCACCTTCCTCGATACGCTCGACAGCTTCGCGGGTGTCAAAATAATAAAGGTCAGTACCGGGAAGTGGTTTTTTGAATTCATCGTTCATTGGTTGTACTAGGGCGTTGTCCATAAGTCACCTTTGGCGGTTGGCTGGTTGGAATACAAATGTTGTTATTAAAAATAAGATAGATATTCAGTTTATAGTTACTTGTTGAACCTTTTGTTCATTTCTAATAGATCATATCTGGCATCGTTAAATTTTTTTCTAAACCATTGATTAAATGCGATTAGCACTTCGAATTTATTATTGAAATCTAAAGCAATGAAAGTCAGATATTCATCTTCTGTTAATTGGCAGGCGGTGCGCTCTAGCGTATATAGATAGTTTTCAAAGTCCTTATTGCCAATCAAGCCAATGGCATAACCAATCACATTTTGTTCAAAAAAGCTCAAATCACTTGGCACACCTAATATGTCAAAAAAATCGGGGATATAGTCTGTTTCATACCAATCATCTAAGCTTTCATATATTTGTGTTAATGGGTAAGGAGAGATTTCCGTAGCCTGCTTCCAAGTTAAATGTACAACACAGACTTGGTTTGAATGAGTAATCTTAAACAAACAGTCATCACTTGCGTGCCGTGCAATAATATCGACTTCAAGCCCATATAATGGATGATCTATATAAAGCTCTTTTTCAAGTTCGTCTGTGAAATTTTTCCTAAAATCTGTACTTTTATTGGCACAAGATTCCCAAATATAAAAAAGTGGTTCATTTTTTAATGCCGATTTGATATCGAAAGTGCCGTTAAATATCATAGTATTTCAAATGCTTTAAAAGTAATGGTAGAGTGCATCAAATCGTTACACTCTACATAGCTTCTATCTCAAAAAAATTAACGCGCGCTCATATCTGGTACAGGGCGCAGCTCTTCACCCGTATATTCGGCACTTGGGCGAATGATACGGTTATTGGCACGTTGCTCAAATACATGAGCGGCCCAGCCAGTTAAGCGTGAACAGACAAAGATAGGGGTGAAGAGTTTGGTTGGGATACCCATGAAGTGATAGGCTGATGCATGGAAAAAATCAGCATTGGCAAACAATTTTTTCTCGCGCCACATCACGTCTTCAACACGCACAGATACAGGGTAGAGCACCTCGTCACCAACATCAGCAGCCAGTTTTTCAGACCACTGTTTGATGACGACGTTACGTGGATCTGATTCGCTATAGATGGCATGACCAAAGCCCATGATTTTATCTTTACGTGCCAGCATGGCCATCATCTCTGTCTCGGCTTCATCAGCTGAACTAAAGCCCTCAATCATATCCATCGCCGCTTCATTCGCGCCGCCATGCAATGGACCACGTAGTGAACCGATTGCGCCAGTGATACAAGAATGGATGTCAGATAAAGTAGACGCACACACGCGCGCAGTAAAGGTTGATGCGTTAAACTCATGCTCTGCATACAAGATAAGCGACACGTTCATGACTTTTTCGTGCAGCTCGTTTGGCTTTTCGCCTTTAAGCAGATGCAAGAAATGACCGCCAATCGTGGCATCATCCGTGTCAGTCTCGATACGCACATTGTCATGGCTAAAACGATACCAATAATTGATGATCGATGGGAAAGCTGCCAGCATACGGTCGGTTTTATCGTTTTGCTCAGCGAAATCCGTTTCGGTCTCAAGGTTGCCCAGCATCGAGCAGCCTGTACGTAGCACATCCATTGGATGCGTATCGCTTGGGATACGTTCAAGCACGTCTTTTAATGCTTGTGGTAGGCCGCGTAAGCTTTTGAGTTTGGCTTGATAGGCATCAAGCTCGCTTTGAGTAGGCAAGTTGCCGTATAACAGCAAATAAGCCACTTCTTCAAAAATACATTTATCTGCCAGCTCTGATACATCATAACCGCGATAGGTCAGACCAGAGCCTGATTTGCCAACGGTAGATAGAGAGGTTTTACCAGCGACTTGTCCACGTAGACCTGCGCCTGAAAGTTCTTTCTGTGCTGCCATGTTTACATTCCTTTTGTTGGTAGCTTTTTATATTGTTAAGTGAAAATACTGCTTATTATGATTATTTATTGTCCGCAAACAGCTTATCTAAGGTTTGCTCAAACTCGTGATAGTTTAAGAAATCATAAAGCTCCATGCGCGTCTGCATGGTATCGACGACTTTTTCTTGCGTGCCGTCATCTAATAGATGTTGATAGACATTCAGTGCCGCTTTATTCATGGCGCGGAAAGCGGATAGTGGGTAGAGCACCATATCGACGCCCACACCGTACAGCTGGTCAGTGGTATACAGATCGGTCTGACCAAACTCGGTCATGTTGGCGAGGATGGGAATGTCGAGTACATCGGTAAATTTACGATACATCTCAATATCCGTCAGCGCTTCTGCAAAGATCATGTCTGCACCTGCTTCGGCAAAGGCAACGGCACGTTCAACAGCAGCGTCTAAGCCCTCGACTGATAACGCATCAGTACGAGCCATCACCACAAAATCAGAATCCGTTTTCGCATCCAATGCCGCTTTTAGGCGATCAACCATTTCTGAGATACTGACGATTTCTTTGTTAGGACGGTGACCACAGCGCTTTTGCGCGACTTGGTCTTCGATATGGACGGCTGCCACGCCTGCCTTTTCCATTTTTCTGATGGTTTGAGCAATGTTGAACGCACCGCCAAAGCCGGTATCAATATCGACAAGTAGCGGGGTATCGACTGCATCCGTAATACGGCGAGCGTCTTCTAGCACGTTATCAAGGCTGGTCATGCCCAAGTCAGGCAAACCAAATGACGCGTTTGCCACACCGCCACCAGAGAGATACAGCGCTTGGTGACCGACTTGGGTCGCCATCATCGCGGTGTAGGCATTGATCGCGCCTGCAATTTGTAGTGGCTGGTTATTATCATTTTTTTGTTTAAGCGCACTGCGAAAGCGTGCACCTGCTGAGAGTGAGGTCATGTGAGTATCCTTTCATGAGCTTGTATGGATAGAAAATAATCTTATTGTTGTCACTGATTATACCCAATTATCCACGTCTGCAAAGGTTAGCTTGTAGATTATTGTTTATTATATTTAATGATTAATTGTAGTTAATTTAATATTATTCATAAAACAAATAGCATTATGTATTTTTCAATACTTCGCTATGATAAGTATTCATATTACCCAAATATTCAAATATTAAGAGGCTTTATAATTTACATTTAGTTACAATTACAATAGGCATATTGCTCTACAAATTGTCCTGTTCCTATCAAAAAGCCCTAACAGCTGAGCTATTAGGGCTTCATTTATCATGAGCTTAAAAAAGACTAAGTTTAAGCAAATAAACCTGCCAAATTGGCTAAGAACAATAAGGCAAATCCTGCCAAGAATACCAAGCCTGCGATAGACAGAGCGTTCATACCTGCGGACAGTTTTTTATGGTTTTTGACCAGTGAATAGTTTAACCAGCCAAAGATAGGCGCAGAGACAAACGCGGATATCATGGCAAACTTAAGCATCGCGCCCAATTGTCCCGTGAAGAACGTAATAATCACAAGCCCGCCACCGATAGCGTATGTCGTCCAAAAAGCGATTTGCTTTTTATTGATTTCGCTTTCGCCTTTTAGCAGCCGCCAGCACTCAGCATTGGCACGGCCGTAGCCGTCGGCACAAGTAATCGTGGTGCCAAACATACACATGAAAGCGACGAACGCTACCAGCAATCGTGACCATTCACCGATAGTTGCCGTATACATATTGATTAACTGGTTGATATAAGCACCGCCGACCAACTCAATCTCTTGTCCTGAACCATACTGGACAAACACACCAAGCGATAAGAAAAACAAGGCTAGAATCGCTGAAACGGCATAACCGACATTAAAGTCGAGCAAGCCTTGCTTGTGCGTGGTGTGATCGGCTTTGACTTTGGCAGAGGTCCACATAGAAGTAATCGCGGCAAACTCAAGCGGTGCTGGCATCCAGCCCATGAGTGCGACGATGAAACCGAGTGTCGCTAGGTTCCAAGGAGACACAGCAATAAAATCTGCTGCCATAACCGTGGGCTTGCCAGCGGCAATCATGACTGCGGCAACGGTAGCTGCCGTCAAAGCAATCATAATCCATTTAGTCACGCCATCGAGCAATTTATAATGACCGGCTATCAAAAAGAACCAAGAGACGGCTACGATGAGCATAGACAGCACCATCGTCGATAACTCAAGAGAGGCGGGTAGCATAAAGCCTAAAATCACCGCTGCAATTAGCGAGACCGCACCCGTACTGATGACCGCTGATAAGATAGAGAGGATAAAATATACCCAAAGATACACCTTTGAGCGCTTGGCGTAGCCTGCAATCAAGCTCTCGCCCGTATCGTAAACATAGTCGGTTGCAAAGCGAAAAAACGGATATTTAAACACGTTGGCTAAAACAATCATAATCGCCAACTGCCAGCCATATATAGCACCAGCCTGCGTCGATGAAATCAGATGCGAGCCACCGATTGCAGCGGTCGCCATCAAAATACCTGGGCCAAAGATACGCCAACTAAAGCCTTCTTGTTGCTCAGTAACGATATCGTCAGTGGTACTTGGATTGTTGAGTGGTTGTGTGGACATGAATACCTCGAAATGGTTAAAACGGCAAAACATCACTTACCTGTGTCAGTTTGCCAGTGATCACTAGACAACCGCTTTAGACATGTTTATACGTGCTTTTTTATAAAACGATTAATCTTGTATCGACTTTAGCACACCAATACGATTCAGGAGAATGATTATTCTATTTATTAACAGTGATAGTTATTACTATTTGTTTGCATTGCCATTCTTTTTGGTTAGCATATTAATCTGATAATATCAAGTATTAGGGCAGATTATTTTTGGCATTTCTTTATAACACAATATCCACGCAATATCTGGTCATTTAAGGACGTTACACAAATTTTTGTCGCCGGTAGGTGATGCCTCGTTCTTCATAGACCTGATAGATAGCATTCAATAACTCAGAGATACTTGGATGCACAAAATCTTTGAGAGTATGCAAATAAATAGGAGAGGTGACGTTTTCGTGTACCAAACGCTGATAGCTGATTTGTTCTGTACGTACTGTGGTTAAGCTGGCAGGTACAAGCGTGATACCTTCGCCCGCAGCGACTAAGCCTAGAGCTACTTGCAAGTCACTCACCGTGGTGGTCACAAAGGGTGAGATACCGTATTGTGCAAACAAATGTAACAACGGCTCCGTAATCGGCTCGCTAAGTGCAGATTTTTCATTGATGACACGTCTGGTTTTTGTATTAGCTTCCTGCTTTGCTTTGATGGACTCTGATGTTGGTAGTGTGGTGGCAATCGGCAAATGCGTTTGATGGTATAAAATCAAGCGATTATTTGCTAAATCTATCAAACGCTGCTCCTTTACATGGGCAAGAGGATGCGACTTTGGTAAGGCCACCACGTAGCGCTCATGACGCAGTAATATTTGTTGAATCCATGGATCTTGATGGGCAAAACGCCCAAAACCGATATCAATCTCACCAGATTTGAGTGCCTCCATTTGCTGATAAGAGCTGATATCTTTGAGGTTGACCTCTATATCAGAATTGGACTGCTTGAGCATGGCGATGATTTCAGGGAGTAATCCATATAATACTGACGGCACAAAGCCGATGTTTAGCGCACTACTTGGCGCTGATAAACGCTGGGTCATACTCGTGACGGTCTCGATTTCTGTCAGTATGGTGCTTATCTTATCGTAAAAAAATTTGCCCGCTTCAGTCAGATGTAATGGCCTGTGGTAACGATCGATAAGCACGACATCCATATCGGTCTCAAGCTGTTTCAGCAGGCGGCTCAAACTTGGCTGTGACAGTCCTGTCTTTTCTGCGGCTGCACTAAAGCTGCGCAAATTCGCGACAGCAATAAATGCATTGAGCTGTTTTAAATCCATGTTATTAAGCCTGTTATGGTATATGTTGTCTCTATACAAGCCGTTTTTAATAAGCTTCTACCTCATTACTTAACTTAAGACGAGCTGTGCAAATATTAGCGACCTAAAATAAATTGTGCTTGAAGATAGGGGTGTGAGCAACTATATTGGGGACTAGTGATGCTGTTACATTTTAGCAATAAAAATTACAACTTCATTTTATCAGTCATTTATTGTCAGTAGCATAAACTGGCTTGGTTTTATTTTATGAACGACGAAAAAAAAGACATCGGTACTGATTTTGACGAAGAGTTGTCTCAACTCGTTCATAAAAAATCGCGTAAGCGTGTCAAAAACAATATTTACGAACGTTTTATCAGTCGAGTCCAAAGCGCTGAAAATGATACCCAAAATGATAATGATGATTCAACATCCTTAAAAACGGCCAGTAAGTTACCTGCTTTTGAGCCTCTAAGCGTAGAAGAGTTGCAACTATTCGAAGATGAAAATAACGATAAAGAGCCAAGATTAGAGTTTGCCGACATCGGCACAACAAACGCTACTTTTGATTTTTCAGGTCAAAATGCATCGACACAAAATAAGGTGTCAGATACACGAATGGATAATTATGCTAGTGTTGACCATAACTTAAATAGTGATTTAAGTAAGAATAATGAAGAAAAAAAGCCATCTTCTGTCGTTCTCGATCAAGCGATGCCTTTATCTAACACAACGATCGATGACCCTTCAGATACTAAATCCAACCCATTGAAACCAGATCATAGGGATGCTATAAAACCACAAAAGACAGTGGTCAGTAGTAAAAAACCTCTCATTATTGGTATGATTTTTGGTTCACTACTTATTGCTATTGTCGTACTTACCCTTATTTTTACGGGATTTTTATCGACTTCTATTTCTGATACTACTGTTAGCAATGATAGTGGCTTAAATGGGACAGCGCCTGCGGCTACCACTAGCACGCCAGTGGTCGGCGCCGAACCTGTAGTGAATAGCGATGACGATCCATTACCTAATGACGCCAATACGGTCGAGGAGCCGTTAGTGTCAGCACAATCGATTAATGCAGACAATAGCGAACAAAACGTGCCCGCAGCTGAAGTTGAGCCTATAGAACCCTCTCCAGCTCCAGAGAGTGATGCTACCATTACCTATGAAGACTTTAGGCAAGAGTCACAAACCACGTTGTATCGTGAGACTAACGATTAGAATAGTTAGGTTTAGGCGCATTTTAATTAAAGCAGAGACATATAGTACCTTGTACCGTGCCACGGAAAAATAATGGGCGACGGTACATTTTTTTATCACCATCTTGCTGGCAAGCACACTGAAATAACTATGACAGTAGCAATCTATCAGAATATTCTCGTTGGTTGGTCAGTCGTATCGGCTCTTACCCCGTATTACGTAAACCCGCTGCCAGTGCGTTAATACTACGGATTAATGGGTCTTCTACATTGAGATCGCCATATTTATTGTTATCTGTCGTATCTTCATTTTGTTGTCTAGCACGCTTCAACAGCTCAATCTGTATATAGTTAATCGGGTCTAGATAAGCGTCTCGCCACTGCAGAGATGCTGCAAGGTTTCGCTGACCAGATAAAAGCGTTTCTTGATCTAGCAAAGAATTCAGACCGGAAGAAGTCAGCTCATGCTCATCGAGCACCTCACTCATGATCTGTTCGCGTAGCGCCTCGTCATCACACAACTGGCTATATGCTTGTGCAATATTCATCTCAGATTTGGTGAAAGCCATCTCAATATTACTGATAAAGACACTAAAAAATGGCCAGCGCGCATTCATCTCTTTCATCAAAATCTCGTTGTCTCTGACACTATGCAGAGCACTACCAACGCCATACCAAGCAGGTAGGGTAAAGCGTGCTAACGACCAGCCAAATACCCAAGGAATCGCTCGTAAGGTGGTCTTACTTGGTAGACCCTTTTTACGGTGGGCTGGACGTGAGCCAATGTTTAATAACGAGATTTCTTGAACAGGGGTGACCTCGGAGTAGAACTTATAAAACCCTTCGGTATGATCGGTCAGCTCTCGATAACGCTGTTCGCCTGCGTCCGCTAAGCGTGCAAACAAGGATTCATACTCTGGCAACTCAGTCGGTTGTACCACAAACCGTGTAGAGCAGGCTTTTAGTGTACCCGTGATCGCCATGGTCAGCTCAAACACAGCGGTGTCCGTATTGGCATACTTAGCATAAAGCACTTCGCCTTGCTCAGTTACCTTAATCTGACCATGTAGCGTGCCAGCTGGCTGTGCAGCAATGGCTTTGTGCGTTGATCCACCACCACGGCTCACAGAACCGCCACGACCATGGAATAAACGTGTTTTTATACCATATTGCTCAGCAATGTTATTAATAGTTTGCTGTGCACTATAAAGCTGCCAAGCAGAGGTGATAATGCCGCCGTCTTTTGATGAGTCTGAATAACCTAGCATAATCTCTTGCGTGTTGTCCGTGTTCTGTAGCAGTCCACGATACAGTGGATTGTCTAACACGGCAGGCAAGATTTTATCGATATTTTTGAGATCTTCGATGGTTTCAAACAATGGTGCAACTGGCAAATCAGCAGACAACTGGCCTTTGTCATCAATTCTGCATAAGCCTGCAAACCGCATGAGCAGCAATACTTCTAGTAGCTGGCTAGCATTATTGGTCATCGAGATAACATAGCTACCAAAAGTAGCCTGTCCCACCAGTTTGCGTAGAGTAGCGACCGAATTCATCAGTGACAATTGTTCACGCGTTTTGTCTGTCAGGTTATCAGTATAGATAAGCGGCGTGCCTGGTTTTTCTAGCAAGCGCGTCAACCACTCTTGACGTTCGGTTTCGCTTAACGTCTGATAATCAGGTAGGTTGGAGGCACTAGCAAAGATATCGGCAATCACTTCGCCATGGTATGACGACTCTTGACGAATATCGAGCGCTGCCAAATGAAAGCCGCAAGTTTTGACCAAACGAATCACATCTAGCAGTAATCCTTTTGAGTGTGCCGTATCGTGTGTATTGACACTGTGACGAATAATGCGTAGGTCTTCTAGTAATTCTTCTGGATTGGCATAGGCATCTTTTTCAGCCTCAATGTCAGTGCCTTTGCTTTGGATGCGGCGATTGGTGGCTTTGACTTTAGTCAGGATGATAGAGAGCAGGCGACGATATGGCTCATTGCCATAGTCATCGAGGTTATAGTCAAACACACGCTGATCGAGCTCATCATAACTTTTGATTTTGGCATATACGTCAGGTGAGATGGTGACAATAGTGTCACTATGAATCAGCTGTCGGCGCAGTTTTTTGAGTAGCACTTGATAGTGACGCAGCACAGTATCTGCATGCATCAATACGGCAAGTTCTGTGGTCTCAAAAGTCACAAAAGGATTGCCATCTCTATCACCACCAATCCATGAACCAAAGCTCATAAAGGCAGGCAGTGGATAGTCTGTGAGCTCTGGATAGATATCGACAATGGCTTTTTTAATATTACGATACACTTTAGGAATGGCATTGAACAAACTGGCATTAAAGTAATGCAAGCCATTGTTAATCTCATCATATACCAACGGCTTACGGGTGCGCACTTCATCAGAAGACCATAATAGATCAATTGTTTGCGCCGTTTGTTCTTTTGCTTGCTCGTAGGCGAAGCTGTTTTCAGACACGTTGTTTAAAGCGTCGCTATGCGCGAATAGACTTTGTAAGATATTCATCGTTGTACGGCGACGCGCTTCGGTAGGATGCGCCGTAAATACAGGTGTAAATTTTAGCTGATCAATCAGCTCTTGCATTTGAGCGGGCTCGATATTGCGCTCACGACACTCAAGTAAGGTACGACGAAATGACCCTTCCCAGCTTTGCTCAGACTGCATACGCTGTGCATGACGCTGCTCACGCAAGTAATTCTCTTCGCTTAGATTGGCTAGGAAAAAATAAATAGAAAAGCCGCGTATGACGTTTTTTAAGGTTTGATTATCCAAAGAAGCAATAAAATCGATAAGCTGCTGTTTATGCGCCTCATTCGGCTCACGGCGCTGTTGAATAAAGCCTTTGCGCAGCTTCTCAATCGTATCTAGCGTCTGCTCACCAGATTGGCGAGAAATAGCATCACCTAATAATGAACCCAACAAGCTGGTGCGTTTACGTAGTACGTTGTTATCTAGTGTCATCTTCAACCTTCCTATCAAATGAGTGGATACAATACTATGTTTATCTTATATGTAATATCCTTATGGTTTTTTGCAATTTAACATAAATAGGTGAGACTTGCTTGATGTTGATAGCAACTTTTTTACTAGTAGATATTAGTAGACCTCTGATGCACTACTATTAGAGCGATTTTTTATGACCATGCTCATTGCTATATTCTATCCAAAAGTCCGCATTATCTACTCCAGCCTTTCTAGGATCAAAGACAGGGTTTATACCTAATTTCATCTGCTCGTCGTAGTCTTTTAGAACTTTTAGAGCAACTTTACTTAGCAGTAAAATGGCAATGAAATTCAAGTAGCACATACTGCCAAACCCTATATCACCTAACGCCCACATCATACCGATTGACTGAACACTACCAGTGAAACAAACGATTAAAAAGACCAGTTTGAGTACATGTTTGAGAATAGGGTAGCGCAGTTTATTGTCCAAATAGACCAACGTAGTTTCGGCAATATAGTAATAAGCAACCAAGCAGGTGAAGGCGAATAAAAAGATAGCGATCGCAACAAAACCACTTCCATACTGGTTGAAGACAGTAGATACAGCCGCTTGGGTAAATGCCGTGCCAGCTTCAATACCCGGCATATTATCAACTAGGGTTATACCTTCAGGGGTCACCACGTTATACATGCCAGTTGATAGAATCATCAACGCTGTTGCAGTACAGACAAGCACCGTATCGATGTAGATAGAGAAGCTTTGCACTAAGCCTTGTTTAGCAGGATGTGATACTTCGGCTGCCGCTGAGCTAAAGGTCGCCTCGCCAGCACCCGCAACGTTTGAGAAAACAGCACGGCGTACGCCCCAAGAGATAGCAGTTCCAACCATACCACCAAACACTGCATCCATGCCAAAAGCGCTCTTAAAGATAAGAGCAAACATTGCAGGGATATTTTGAGCGTTAAATGCCAATACAATTACCATCATGAGGATATAACCAATTGCCATGACAGGTACGACTTTTCCTGCAAAATTAGCAATACGCTTCACACCGCCAAATATAATGATACCTAAGAGTACGACAAGGATAATTCCTGTTACAACAGGCGGTATATTAAATGCTGTATTAAAAGAGTCCGCAATGGTATTGGCCTGAACACCAGGCACTAACACGCCGTAAGATAGACAGGTCACGATAGCGACGATGATAGCAAAAGGTTTTAGCTTCAATCCTCTTTCAATATAGAACGGGGAGCCGCCACGATATTGATCACCGACCTTATGTTTGTATACCTGCGCTAAGGTAGACTCAATAAAAGCGCTAGCACCGCCTAGCACGCCCATGACAATCATCCAAAATACCGCTCCAGGGCCGCCTGCTGCAATGGCTGTTGCAACCCCAGCGATATTACCCACACCAATACGTCCTGATAGCGCCATACAGAAAGCTTGGAAGGAGCTAATCCCTGCTGATGAACTTTGTTTGTCGAACAACAGCCTAATCATTTCTTTGAAATAACGGATTTGTACAGCACGAGTCATAATCGTAAAATATATGCCGACACCTAACGCAAGATAGACTAAGGCGTCACTCCAAATATACCCGACGATAGTATTGATGATATTTTCCATAACTTTACTTCCTTGTAATGTTTTTGGTTATGCTGACTTGGGCGTGGATAGCGGACAATGTCAGTTTTTAGTTCACCAACCAGATAGTTTTGGTTTGGGTATACTGGGACAACGCCTCTAAGCCATTGTCACGACCGCCGAAGCCAGATTGTTTATAACCACCAAAAGGTGTCGTAATATCGCCCTCAGAAAAACCATTAATCGAGACGGTACCAGCTTTAATAGCGGATGCCACGCGGAATGCGCGATGGATGTTTTGTGTATAAAAGGAAGCGGCAAGCCCATAATTGCTCTGATTGGCGAGCTGAATAGCTTCCTCTTCGGTTTCAAAACTAGTGACAGCTAAAAGCGGACCAAAGACCTCCTCTTTAAACAGCGTCATATCCGGGCTGACATTATCAAAGATGGTAGGCTCGATATACCAGCCACTACCGAGTTCATCGTGGATACGTCCACCTGCGATCAAACGAGCACCCTCCGTTTTGGCAGTATTAAGGTGTGATACTACTTTATCAAAATGCGCTTTTTCGATCATTGGCCCAATAGCGACCTCGGGGTCGTAAGGATGACCAACCTTCCAAGACTGAAGACCTTCTTTTAATAGCGTTAACAACACTTCTTTTTGGCTAGAATGGACAAGTAGGCGTGAACCACAGCTACAGTTTTCGCTCATATTCCAAAACGCAGCGGATAAAATATGCTCGATGGTTTGTTCGTTGATAATGGCATCTGCAAAGACGATTTGAGGGCTTTTGCCACCACACTCTAAGACCACTTCCTTGAGGTTGCTTTGTGCAGAGTACTGTAGAAACAGTCGACCGACTTCGGTTGATCCTGTAAAAGAAACCATATCAACATCCATATGCTGACCGAGTGCCGCACCTACTTCTTCACCAAGCCCACAGACTAACTGTAACGCCGCTTTTGGCACGCCAGCCTCGTACGCCAATTGTGTTAATCGATATGCTGAGAGCGAGGTCAATTCAGCAGGTTTAACAATGACTGAGTTGCCAGTTATTAATGCGGGTGCAACTTTCCATGCATACATTTGCGCTGGGAAATTCCATGGTAGTACTGCACCCACTACACCAATAGGCTCTTGTACCACAAGGCCTAGTGCATCTGCGCCAGTAGGAGCAACCTTGCCAAAAACTTTATCAGCTGTTTCGGCGTACCATTCAAAAGTTTCAATCGTAGCGGGCAGGTCAGTGTTGAGGCATTCAGTAATAGGCTTGCCTGCATCGACGCAATCTAAGGCAGCTAACTCATCCATATGATCATGCATTAACTGACACCAACGCTGCATAATAGCTTTGCGCTCTGCAGGAGACATCCGTCTCCACTCACCATGTTCAAAAGCGTCTCGGGCTGCCGTTACCGCCGTATTAACATCTTGCTGACTCCCATTAGCAATGCTACCTATACAGGTATTATCAATAGGGCTGTAGTTAGGGAGTGTTGTCTCGGATACTGGTACTGTAGTATCTATTAAATGGCCTGCCCAAAGCTGTTGGTTGCTGGCGAGTTCAAAGACTTGCGCTGTGGTCATACTCATTAGATTGTCCTTTTCTATATAATGGTAGGAACGATAAGAATGGTGCGATGTATCAAGACAGAAGTGCTAAAAATGACTGAGTCTCTTCTTTTGACATATCAGTCAAAGGTAGTCGTACTGACCCAACATTGATGCTCCCGTTAATGCAGCCTGCTTTGGCTTTTTGGTTATAGTTTCCAGACTCCATAGAGTGGATAGCAGGATACATGGCTGTCATCAGCTCTTTAGCACGGTTCCAATCGCCTTTTTGTGTGGCTGCAAACAATGCGACTTGTTCTGCTGGAAATACGTTAGCCGCACCAGCGATCCAGCTCTTAGCACCCCAAAAGAAGAAATCTACTGGTTGGTCGTCACAACCACAAACCACTTCAAAGTTTTCAAAATCAGCCTGTAGCATACGTAATGCATGGCTAAAATCGCCGCTGCTTTCTTTGACACCTACAATATTGGGATGTTTGGATAAATGCGCGACGGTTTCAAACTCAATGCTTACACCGACGCGTGCTGGAAAATTGTACATAATGATAGGTAGGTCAGTGGCATCAGCGACGGTTTCAAAATTCGCAATAATACCGTCTTGGTCTGGTAGGCTATACGGATTGGCTGATAACATTAAGCCGTCGTAGCCCAAGTTTTTGGCTTGGTGAGCAAGTTCGATAGAATGATTGGTCGATAAACTGTTGATACCTGCAATCAGAGTGACTTTGCCTTTGGCAGCGTCAGCGATAGTGGTCAAAACCAGTTCACGCTCTGCAGGCGAGAACGTGTAATATTCACCCGTTGTACCGCAAGCTACGATTCCAGTAACGCCTTTTTCTATGAATACATTGACCAGTTCGGTTAACTTTTGAGTATCGATATCGCCATTAACATCGAAAGGAGTAACGATAGGGACTAAAACGCCATGAATGTTCATATAAATATCCTTATTTGGAAGTAAAAGCCGTTAGTAAGCCATGAGCTGTTAGCGACGTTGTTGGTTCTATGAGTTGTCATAGAGATGAAATGTTCGATTATTATTTAAAAGACTTACGTTTGAAGCGGTTTAGACGATAGGCAGTAGGATCTACCATGGCAGTATCGCCAAAATACAAAGCTGCGATCATCTGTGCGCTTACGACAGCTTGGGTCAGACCTAGATGCTGATGACCAAAGTTTAAAAAGACTGAATTACGTCTATCTATGATGGGTAGCGAGTCTGCTGTAGAGGGCCTGAACCCCATCCATTGCGTATTGCTGTCACTATCTAGTGGGGTGTTTAGCATTGCTTGAGCTTGTTTCAACAGCATATTCGCACGGTTCATGTTTGCTGGCGCCTCAAGTCCTGCATACTCAACAGTGCCAGCCAAGCGCAGTCCTTTTTCCATTGGTGTCATAATAAAGCGGCGATCCATGCTAGAAATAGGGATGTTGAGACGCTGACTTTCATTAGGAAGCATCAGGTGATAGCCACGCTCTGTATCCATTGGTACTGAGATGCCTGTTAGCTGTTTTGCTAAGGCTTTGGAATGAGCTCCTGCTGCGAGCATAATTTTGCTGGCATAAAGCTGCTTTTGTGTCGTCGTCAGACGCATACCATCAGTTATTACTTCCGCGCTCAGAACACGGCAATTTTCATAAATTTGACCACCAAGCGATCTAAAAATAGTGCTTAATTTATGGGTAATGGCTTCTATATTGGTGATATGACCTGTCTTTGGAAAAAACAAAGCACCCAGTTGATTATCTTTTAATGCAGGCTCAAGATCTGTCAGTGCTGATTGTGAGAGTAGGTTGTTAGAAACCCCTAAACTGTTTAAACGTTGACCGTGTTCAGTCAGAACCTTTAGACTGTTGGGCGTCTCTGCGGTTAATACAGATCCTTGTATTTGTACCCAAGAATGTAATCGCCACTCTTTGGCAAAATCTTGCCAAGCTTGAAGGCTGTGTGCATTTAATGCCAAAAGCGCTTGGTGACTGCGTGAAAATGGTTCGGTACGCATATTAAGTAATAGCTGAAACGCCCATGGTGCTAAGCGTGGAAGGTAACGCCAATCTATCCGTAGAGGCCCTTCAGGGTTGAGTAGCATGGCAGGAATATGTCGTAAGATACTGGCATCAGCAATAGGAAAAACCTGTTCAGTGGCAATGTGACCTGCGTTGCCATAAGTTGCACCGCGAGCGATTTTATCTGCTTCCAAAATTGCAACTTTTACCCCACGAGACTGTAGGGTAACCGCAGCACATAGCCCAATAATGCCACCACCGATGATATGTATATCAAACACTTGTGTGTCCATGAGAGTCTCGCTTTTTTGACCTTACTGAGCAGTGATTGGTTACTTCTTAGCAGCCATACAAACTGGTATTTATAAAGAAATACCCCATTTGAACGGATCGCTGTCTTGAACGATGAGAGAGGTTTCTGCACATACGTAGGCGTACCCTCGGATCGTGGGGATAATAGTATTGATAGGGTGGTTATGAAGAGGGCTATGATTACTAAGTACATCAATAGGCTGATAGCTGGCACTAAAGACACTGCCAATGATGCTTTGTTGATACCAAGTCTCACCAGGTGCGAGTACATTGTCTGCGGCTAAGCAAGCCAATTTGGCACTGGTTCCAGTACCACAAGGAGAGCGATCGTAGGCAGATCCAGGGCATAATACGAAGTTTTTGCTGTTAGTGCCGGCGAGATCGCTCTTGCCAAACAGTTCTATATGATCAATTTCGCCATTGTTAGCACCCATAATTCCAGACTTATGAAGTGCTTCCTTAATCTGTATGCTAAATTGAGTAAGCGCCTTAACATTACTGGCGTCAATAGCTTGCTTATGATCGTTGACTAAGAAAAACCAATTACCACCCCAAGCGATATCTCCATAGATAGGACCGATATCAGGTACTTGAACTTCTACCTGTTTTTGGTAGCGATAAGAGGGGACATTCTGGACGCTACAACTACCATCATCATGCAAGGTTGCTTTAACTAGGCCTACGCTTGTTTCTAGATAGTGATCACCAGCGGTTATTTTTTGTTGATAAGCTAGAGATGCAATAACGCCGATAGTGCCATGGCCACACATACCTAAATAGCCATGATTATTAAAGAAGATTACGCCAGCCGTGGCACGAGGATCGGAAGGCGGGCACAAAAGCGCTCCGACAAGCACGTCATTACCACGGGGTTCTAGGATAATACTTTGACGTAAATGATCGAAATTCTGTTTGAAGTCTTGAAGTTTTTCTTGAATAGATTGCCCACTAAGCTCAGGAAATCCTTCATACACCATACGAGTAGGTTCACCGCCAGTATGCGAATCAATAATTTTAAGAGTGAAAAGCGTATCAAACATGACTGCCTACCTGATTCATCCGTGAGTTAATATACTGTTAGCGTTATTCATAAATGAACAAGGCGTAAATATAGAATGACGTTTTTCAGAAAAGCAGTCTTGATGTTTTTATATGAATAAATGCGCATTTCTGCACAGGTTATAAAGACATTTAGGAGTATAAATATAGTGTAGTACCCTAAAATAATTGAAAAGCTCAACGATAAGCTTGAGATGCTATATGGGAATATACCGATGCGGCCGTTAGTATTAGAAGCACCTACAAAACAACTGTCAAAACACCTACAGACTTATCAACCAGCCAATTTTGATGAGTTTGTTGGCAATATATCGTTATTGATGCCTCTGTTTGATACTATGAAAAATGTGGTTTTTTTTGTTAAAGATGACCAAGCATGCTATCGATTAGTCAGTAAAACGCTCATTAGACGTAGCGGGCTTAAGAACAAAAAAGCACTAATAGGACTGACTACAGAGCAAGTATTTTTGAAGTCTCAAGGCAAGGATTATCTCAACCAGGATCTGAGAGTGTTAAGGGAAGGTAGGGAAATTGTTGATAAACTAGAACTTCATAGCTATGCATCAGGACAGCTGGGATGGTGTATCACGCAAAAAATCCCTGTCTATGATGTAGAAAATCATATTGTAGCGATGGTAGGTATATCAGTAGATATTGATGAAGATAACGAGCGGATATTACGCAAACACGCTCGATTGGCAAGCGTAGATCAATACGTACGAGACAATCTTGATCAAAAAATTAATATGGGTCAATTGGCGAAATTGGCAAATCTTAGTCAATCGCAATTGGAGCGTACATTTAAGGCAGTACTGAATATGTCACCCATTCAGTTTGTACAAAAAATGCGTCTAGAGCATGCCATTCGACTATTAGCGAATCATAAGCTAACAGTAACTCAGGTCTCCTTAAACTGTGGATATGGTGATCATAGTGCCTTTAGTCGACAGTTTAAGCAGTTTACTGGCATATCTCCTATGAACTTCCGTAAAATACATTTCAAAGAGCCATAAATAAAAGCAAAAAAATATGGTTTTTGACTCTAAAATAATCTCTAACGACTCCGAAGCTCATCTATATAATCTGCCCAATCTTGCATCATCTGTACCCTAGTGTCGATTTCATCAAGTCTGTTGTAAGCCCCACCATGTGTGTCTTTGATTCGATGGCCTAGCTGTAACTCTGTGACGATGTCAGAATAGCGTAGCTCAGGCTGTTCCATGAGCAAAGTTTTAGCGGATGCTCGAAATCCATGCGCACACTGCACATCTTTGTATCCAAGCCGGTGGAATATCTGTACCAACGTCGCTTTACTGATATAAGCATTGCTTGAACCGCGCATCGACGCAAATACATGCTCTTTATGCCCTGTAATTGACTGAATGTTTCTTAAACGTGCAACTACTTGTGTGGCTAAAGGGACAACTAAGTGCGAGACCATGTCATCACGACCTTCGCCTTTAGTCGGGGAGAACGCCCATGTATTATTATCCCAATCGATATCATCCCAACGCATCGAGCGCAGATCGATACTACGTACAAACACGTAAGGTAATAAGTTCATAGCTTCTAGTGTGATTTTGCTTGCGCCTTTAAAATTGGACATATCCTTTAAGAGAGTCGCAAATTGATCTGGTTTGGTGATGGCTGGCAAGTGATTGCCTGAATTGGCAGGTGCAAGCTCACCACGGGTATCAATCGCCACATTTCTATCACATAATCCTCGAGCAACAGCGAATGAAAAGACTTTTTCAGTATACAGACGAGTGCTTGCACCAACGAAAGTTGCTTGATTTTCATTGTTTTGGATAGACTCACACACACTCAGTATCATCTCACTGGTGATATCGTCCATTCTTAAATCACCAATTTCTTGGCACATATATCCTAAACATAAATCCCAGAACTTGAGGGTTGACTCACTGTATGACGGTTTTTTAGATTTACTTTGATTGCGACCTGCTGTTTTGTGTTCTCGCCATGCTTGAGCAATTTCAGAAAATGGTGCATTTTTTAGGTGAGTATATTTATTGGTTTGTTCTTTTTGCTGAATAGCTTTAGGGTCAGAGCCTTTGGCAACCATATCAAGAATGGTGTCTGCTTTATACTTAACCTCATGGAGACTGACATCCTCAATCTTACCCAGCATCATCCTAGGTCGTTTACCCTCGATATGCGGATGGGAATAACGTAAGTAGTATTCCTTTTTGCCATTTGGGTAAATACGAAGACTTAGACCAGCCACACCTGAGATACTGACAGAATAATCTTTGTCTCGGCATTCGAGCTTGTTGATATCGTTTGCAGTGTCGATAGCCATAATGTATATCCGTCATATGATAATTAAGGTTGATGATAGGTTTATGATTGATGTCTTATAAAAAGTCTATTCTGTAGAAAAACATAGGAGTATTGGACACTGTCATGGACACTGGTATTCGTTAATATTATTAGTAAATCCTTATAGAATAATGGTTTTAACACTAAATTATCCCCAAGGTTCACTTGGGGATAATTATAGCATAGTGACCAAATAGTGAGTAGGCTATACGCTGAAAGGGTTACATGGCATTTTTACCAGTTATTTCGATACATAATTAAATACAATTATGGTGATCATGATTGATTTGGTAAGGAGTTGAAAATATTTTCCATAAAACACATGCTCCTGTACTCGCACAGAATATAAAAATCAGGGTCATAGTACTGTTCTGTGCAAATTTGAGAGAGGTCAATTTAACGAGTAATATATATCGAATACTCAGTTATATTAAAAATTATCGCTAGGTCACGTATCAGCCTGAGAAGTTATTTAAAGATAGAAGACAAAAGCTGTTATAGCTAATTTTTCTAGAAGTATAAGATTCTCTTAAGCCAACACTAGCTGATTTTTACAGGAAAAATATGGAAGGGTAAACAGATGGAAATAAGGTTACTGTATTTTGGAAATGAGGTTTAGAAATTTGGTTCAGAGTAATTCTTTAATGAAAGTCTAGATAGATATCTAAGGCCTTAAGACGAGACTGCTGACTTATTCTGATCATTTCTGACAAGCTTATATTTATTGCTATAGTTAATCGTTAAACCTAACATAATGAACCGCCCCGGGATTGTCGGAGACT
>NZ_LNDJ01000085.1 GCF_001444505.1 Psychrobacter piscatorii
CGAATGTTCAACACGCCCTAGTTATATCGTCGAATCTTGATCGTTTATTTATAGCGATTTGTCGATAGGACTATTTTTAATACTTCATTTAATATAGACAGCATATAACCATAACACAAGCGATAGCAATGACTCGAATGGCGCGATAATAGATAAAAGTTGACCTCATTTGTGATAAGTGCAACTATGATTCAGACTGGATAGGGTACAGAGGGTTTTATGGAGTTTTGGCATGGGTTTTTGCTAATCACTAGCGTTCACTTGCTGGCGGCCGCCTCACCAGGGCCTGATTTTGTGTTGGTCTCGCAGCAGACATTAGCCAAGGGTCGGCGTACTGGTTTGATTTGTAGTTTGGGTATTACCTTAGGATTATCGGTACACATTATCTATTCGGTGCTGGGACTGGCGACGGTGATTGCGCATTCGCAGCCAATATTGACCGCGATTAAATGGCTGGGTGGCGGCTATTTGATCTATCTAGGGTGGCAAGGCATTCAGGCCAAACCTAAAAAGCCAGTAGAACTAACAGCGTCAGTAACGCAAGAGAACGCACCTATTGATCATTTACAAGCAAAGCAAGACGCCTCTACTCATACCAAATTTACAACGCCTAACGATACTTTTACCACATTGCGTCGCGGGTTTTTCTGCAATGTCTTCAACCCAAAAGCGCCTGTCTATTTTGTGGCGATTTTTACCCTTGTGCTATCCCCAGACATCCCACTTTGGCAATTGGCGATTTATGGCGTCTGGATGATGGTCTTACAGATGGCATGGTTTAGCACCGTGGTGATGCTACTCTCTGTCCCTGCAATTCACCGCCGCTTTCAGCGTTTTGAGCATTGGATCGACCGTGTGTTGGGGTCTGCGATGATCGTATTGGGGCTCAACCTGATCTTGCGTCATCGATAACTCATTTGCGAGCGGTGAAATCTGCTACACTGCTGACTTATATCCATATATCGTAGCCTGACATTATGACAAGTAAGCCCATGACCCGTAATCCTGCCAATAGTAAACACAGAAACCGATCGCCTGCGACCGCCAAAAAACTCGGTCAATTGCATCCGCGCAATCCACATCAAGGTCGTTACGACTTTGCCGTATTGACTCGCGCGTTGCCTGAGCTTGCTGAGCATACCATCACCAACCCCAAAGGCGAGCCGACGATTAATTTCTCGGATCATCAAGCAGTTCGTGTGCTAAATAAAGCATTGTTGGCGCACTATTACGGCGTTAAGTTTTGGGATATTCCTGACGGCTATCTATGTCCGCCAATTCCTGGCCGTGCCGATTATATTCACTATATTGCGGATTTACTCGCGCAAACCACGCACGTGAATGCCGACAACACACCGCCAACCGGTAAAGAGATTCACGCGCTAGATATCGGTACGGGTGCCAGTGCGATCTATCCGATTGTCGGTAGTCAAAGCTATGGTTGGCGCTTTACCGCAAGCGATATTGATCCGGTTTCGGTCAATACTGCCGCCCTCATTTGTGACGCCAATCCTAAGCTAAAAAGCGCGGTCAAAGTAAAGCTACAGCCTGAGCCTAAGTTCATCTTTAAAAACATCATTGGTCGTCAAGATTACTTCGATGTGGTGGTGTGTAACCCACCGTTTCACGCCTCATTAGAAGAAGCGATGGAAGCCAATAGCCGCAAGCAGCACAACCTGCAACGCCATCGCGGTAAAAATGAAAGCGAGCAAATCAGCCGTCATTCAACCAAGTCAGGTAACGCGGCGCAAAACCTAAACTTCGGTGGTCAGCATAAAGAATTGTGGAGTGAAGGTGGCGAAATTGCGTTTTTGACCAAGATGGCAAAAGAAAGCCAAAGCTTTGCAGAGCATGTTGGCTGGTTCACGACGTTAGTATCAAAATCTGAAAATGTGAAACCTTTACAACTACTATTAAAGCAGCTTAATGTCGCGCAGATGCGTATCATTGAGATGAGCCAAGGTCAAAAGAGCACTCGTGTACTCGCGTGGCGCTTTGATACCGACGAAGAGTAGTCGTTGAATACATAATACGCCTAAGTTTCACGTGAAACAAAAAAAACACCGCTTTGATACTCAAGGCGGTGCTTTTTGCATAAAGGCTAAGTGAAACTCTAAATAGATTAGCCAAAGAACATGACTTTGATACCAATCGCAATCAGTACCACACCGCCCAATACTTCGGCTTTATCCTCTAGCCATGTGCCTGAGCGACGTCCCAAATAGACCCCGAGCCAGCCAAACACAGCCGTTACAACCGCGATAATCAAGCAGGCAAGCCATGCGTTTAACGCCAATAAATTGAGCGTAAATCCTGCTGCCATGGCATCGATACTGGTAGCAATAGCAAGGGTAAACATGGTGCGATGGCTAATGACACTACCGCCCACGTCAATATCTTCTTCGTCATCCTCACCACTGAGCACTTCGTACAGCATCTTGCCACCCAGAGCAATCAAGATGATACCGCCGATCCAAGGCGCGGCCGCCGCCAACCATCCCAACAGCGCTGCACCCAATAAATACCCAATGAGCGGCATCACACCCTGCGCGATACCGAAATATAATGCGGCATAAATAGCGAGATGACGTGCATATTGCTGGCTTTGTTTCTGTGACTTTGCGCCCATTCCTATCGATACTGCAAACGCATCCATCGCGAGTGCAATCGCGAGCAGCACTACTTCAATCATGGTATTTTCTCTTAACTCGAATAGCAGGTATGATTAACTTTATAAAAAAGGTTTCATGTGAAACAAAAATACCGCTTCGATAGACGACGCGGTATTTTTATACGTTGTTACTGATCAGTTTCAAAATTAGATATCTAGATTTGAGACGGTTAACGCATTTTCTTCGATGAAAACACGACGCGGCTCGACATGATCACCCATCAAGCAGGTAAACATATGATCAGCGGCAATCGCATCTTCGATAGTGACACGTAGCATACGACGGTTTTCTGGATCCATCGTCGTATCCCATAGCTGGTCGGCGTTCATCTCACCTAGACCTTTATAGCGCTGGATAGCCAGACCACGACGCGCGTCGAGCATCATTTGCTGCCAGAGATAATCGAAGTCACGTACTGGGATATCTTTAGTCGTGCCCGCACTTGCTTCACGGCGGATAAAGGCATCACTCTCAAGCAGGGTGTTCCACTCTCTTGATAGACGTAATAATTTGCCATACTCACCTGAGTTGATGAAGCTAGCATCTAACAGATAATGGTGCGCCAGTTGATGCACATATACCGTGACGCGTGGTAGCCATTGCGCCTTAGTAGATATAGCCTCATTGTCTGATGCTTCGCCTTCTGCGGTGCTTGCGGCCTCAGTGCCAATTGCAGGTGTCATACCCAATAGATCGGCAGCCGCTGAATCCATATTTTTTGGCTGCGGTGCATGAATATTGACCAACTCAATCTCAGGATTTAACTCACTACCAAAGACGTCAAGCTGAGCCTGCATGGCTTTTTGCCAGTCCTGCATCGCAGACTCATCATAAGTCATATCAACGGATAGCTTTGGCGTGTGCGTCAACGCATCCAGGATGACCGCTGGGAAGCGAATCTGCAAACGCGCTTTGATCAGCTGAGTTTGGTTATAATCATTAAGCAATGATTCAAGCGCTTGCCCAGTAATAGCGGGCGCATCAGCACTGATGTGTAGCTTGGTGTTGTCAATTGTTGACGACAATAGATACGCTTTTAGCGCCTCATCATCTTTGAGATACAGCTCTTGACGACCTTTTTTGACTTTATATAGCGGCGGCTGGGCGATATATACATAGCCACGATCGATCAGCTCAGGCGTTTGACGGAAGAAGAACGTCAGCAGCAGGGTACGAATGTGTGAGCCATCAACATCGGCATCGGTCATGATGATGATTTTATGATAGCGTACTTTATCTGGATTATACTCATCAGGGCCGATACCACAGCCGAGTGCGGTAATCAGGTTACCCACTTCAGCAGAGGATAGCATTTTGTCAAAACGTGCACGCTCAACGTTCAAAATTTTACCTTTTAGTGGCAAAATCGCTTGAGTTTTACGGCTACGGCCTTGCTTTGCTGAGCCACCTGCAGAGTCACCCTCCACAATATATAGCTCAGATAGTACTGGATCTTTTTCTTGGCAGTCAGCAAGTTTACCAGGCAGACCTGCAATATCCAGAGTCGTCTTGCGACGAGTCATTTCACGTGCTTTACGAGCGGCGTCACGCGCCCGTGCTGCTTCCATAATTTTGTTGGCAATGGCTTTACCCGCCGCTGGATTCTCTAGCAGGTAGTCATTGAACTTATCATGCATCGCTGATTCGACAGCAGATTTCACTTCACTTGAGACCAGCTTGTCTTTGGTCTGGCTTGAGAATTTTGGATCAGGCACTTTCACCGAGACAATAGCCGTTAGACCTTCACGAGCATCATCACCAGTCGCAGCGACCTTTTCTTTTTTGAATAAATTCTCACGATCCATATAGCTATTTAAGCCGCGTGTCAGGGCTGAGCGGAAACCCGATAGATGCGTACCGCCATCTTTTTGCGGAATATTATTGGTAAAGCACAGCACTTTTTCGTTATACGTATCGGTCCACTGTAGCGCGACTTCGACACTGATACCATCGTCTTGCTGACTGGTAAAATGGAATACTTCATTGATACCGTCTTTGCCTGCATTGATATAGCTGACAAACTCTAGTAAGCCGCCTTTGTGCTCAAACTCATGACGCTTATCAATACGCTCATCGGTCAGAACGATACGCACACCGGAGTTCAAAAATGACAGCTCGCGTAGGCGTTTTGCCAAAATATCATATTCAAAAACCGTACCGGTGAATACGTCGCTACTTGGATAAAAGCGGATTTGCGTACCGGTTTGATCGGTCGCTTCCATCTGCTGAATATCAGCGTCAGGTACGCCATCAGTATAGGTCTGATGGTAATGATAGCCTTCACGCCAGATATTCATCTCAAGCTTTTTAGACAACGCATTGACGACCGATACCCCAACACCGTGCAGACCGCCTGAGACTTTATAACTGTTATCATCGAACTTACCGCCTGCATGCAGGACTGTCATGATGACCTGCGCCGCTGATACCCCTTCCTCTGGATGAATATCGACTGGTACACCGCGGCCATTATCCATCACACTGACAGACTCGTCTTCGTGAATGATGATATCAATCTGATCACAGTGACCGGCCAGCGCCTCATCGATAGAGTTATCCACGACCTCAAAGACCATATGATGCAAGCCTGTGCCATCGTCAGTGTCACCAATATACATACCAGGGCGCACGCGTACAGCCTCTAGCCCACGTAGTACACGGATATCCTTAGAACTATAATCAGAAGGTAATACTTCTGAAACTACAGTAGACACAGCGGCTTCAGTAGCACTGTCGTCTATCAATTGCTCGTGGTCAATAGGTAATGAATCACTCATTTACATTCCTTAATCTAGCCATAATCAGCCGTTTTTATCAGCGCACTTATAAAAATGCACCTCATGATGGCATCTTAAAACCAACTTCTATTATTCATCACTTAGAGTGCATATGAGCGGCTAAACCACTAACCACTGCTAACCTCAAAAAGGCTGCATAGAGATAAAATTGGCAAATTACTTATTAGTAATAGTCTTTGTTTTTCTAGCCATTGTTAAAACTATTGAAATAAATAAAATATTTAATTATCAATTACTTATAAAGAAATAAAAAATAGAAATCTGTTATATGATGCTATCGAATAAATTGCTGAGAACAGGACAAAAATAAAGGGTTATTTTAGCATTTTTTTGTCTGTAAGTCACTGTTTACTGGGAGTTTTACGACTTATGAGTCAGTGTCTTTGCCTAATAGCTAGTATAAGTAATAGTTGTGACTGTGATACTCAGTAAAGGACGCATAAAAGGAGTTATAAGTACGCAGGAAAATGCTTAAAGTGATGATAAGCGACTAAGAATTAATCAGCAGGAATTAATCAACAGACAGTATCTGGCCTTGTTTCACGTGAAACAATCTAGGTTTTGACCACAACTCATTAACCAGAGGTACGATATCATCCGTCAAGCTGGTCATGAACACCTGACAAGGCAGCTGCGCTAATGTTGATAAAAGAATACCTATCGCTCTATCATCTAACTCTGCGGTGATGTCATCTAGTAGCACGACAGGGGTCGCTCTCGATGTTGAGCTATTATCGAACGAACCACTATCTTTATTATCATTGAGCAGTAATGGTAGTTGTGATAAGCGTAGCGCAGTAATAAGCAGCTTCTTTTCACCGCGGGACAATACATTGGCGGCTTGTTCTTTTAAAGCGGGTAATTTACTGGGTGTCTCAGGGTCTGAGGATGACACTTTTTTATTGGTAGGTTGGTTATCTATAGTGTTGTCAGAGCGCCAATGTACGTGGATATCAGCCCGATGATTGCCTATACGGGTATATCCTAACTGTAAATCCTGCTCTAATCGCTCATTAAGCTGTACATCAAGCGCAACATGAGTGTCATAGCCAGCGTTATAACTTAGGCTCAATTGCTCAGCATAAGACGGCAACAATTGCAGAACACTTTTAGCAAAATAAGGCTGCCACTCAGTAAATACTTGCTCACGATAATGATGTATCAATGCCGCATGATTACTTAGTCCTTTATCCCAAGACTTTAGCTCAGCTAGCTGGACTTGCGTCAATTGACGAGTCTTTTTTAGTAAACTATTGCGCTGTTTTAACAGGCGTTGATAGGCGACCCATTGTGGGTGAAAACCTTGTTTCATGTGAAACACCAACCAATCTAATAGCTGGCGACGACTGGCACTACCCTGCTCTAACATATCCATCGTTGAGGGATCTATCAATAGCGTGGGCAGTTGCTCGGTCAATATACTTTGATTGTAGACAGTAGCTTGATTAAGACGCAGAATGGTTGTCGCATCTGTTTGTTTTTGAATGGCTAACGTACGACTATCATTGAGCCTAGCATATACGGTTGTATTATTCTGATGGTGCTGTATATAACGTTTTGGCTGGTGATGGCGAAAGCTTTTGCCTCTCGATAATAAGAATATCGCTTCAAGTAAAGAGGTTTTGCCGCTACCATTTGCACCGATGACAACGTTGCAAACGGTCGACTGCAAATTAACTTGTGTGAGGTTGCGCAGATTTGATATTTGTAGACGTTCAATCATGATATCGATAGCCGCCCATTATTTTCAGCTTTCAAAGCAAGCAAAAGTTTATTTAAATTTAAGCTGTCCACGTAAATACTTAAAAGATGCTAGCGCGGTTCAATGCTGTATGATGTGCAAAAAATCAGACTATATACGCATCGGCATGATGACGTATTGATGGAATTCATCATTAAGCTGATTGACCAACACTGAAGCATTCGATTGGCTCATATGCATCTGCAAATCACCTTGAATAACACTTAGCACATCTTGTAGATACGCAGCATTGAATGATAACTCCATTGGTTCGCCCTGATATTTGGCTTGTATCATCTCCACGGCTTCATCTTGCTCAGCATTATTGGCACGTACCTCTACCATACCATCACTGGCAAAATTAAAGACCACACCGCGCGACTTCTCATTACTCAAAATCGCAACCCGGCGTAATACGTCAGTCATTTTTTCTTGACTAAATAACGCGAGCTTATCTGTATTGCTTGGCATGACGCGGCGATAATCAGGGAATTTGCCATCAATCAAACGGGCAGTAAACGTCACCATTAGGTTTTGGCTGACTTGCCCTGCACTATCTACATCGCCAAATGGTAAGCTCACTTGCAAAAACTCACGCCCAAAACTCAGCGTAACTGCATTGTCCTTATCCCCTAGCATTTTGCCAAGCTCAGTCGCCAAACGCTCAAGCTCGATCACTGCCTTACGTGGCAAGATAGCCTGCATGCTCAGATCAGCACTCACATCTATAACGCTACGTGCCAAGGCCAATCTATGTCCGTCAGTCGCAACGGTCGTCAGCTGCTGCTGTGAAACATCAAACAGCATACCCGTCAAATAATAACGTACATCTTGAATTGCCATCGCAAACTGAGTTTTGTGAATCAAATCTGTCAAGCGACTACGGCTGATGTTCAACGGCGTGATATTTTCAGGATTGCCCAAGCTTGGATAGTCTTCACTGGGTAAGGTACCTAGCGTGAAACGGCTCTTGCCACTGGTAAGTAGACAACGCTCATTCGCTTGAGTCGCTAGGTTAACTTGGGCTTGTGCAGGTAAAGACTTACAAATATCTTTTAGTTTTGTTGCAGGTAGCGTCGTTGTTCCTGCTTCAACACAAGCACCAGCAGGCAATTTCAAGGTCGATGTCAGCTCCACTTCTAAATCTGAGGCTGTCAAGATAAGCTCGGACTCTGATAACTGCAGCTTAATATTACCCAATATCACCATATTATGGCGTTTATCAGCGGCTTTGGCGATCAAGTTGATAGCTTTTAGTAACGATTCTCGATTGATCGATAATTGCATGCTTAGTTACTCTTATTTGAATGATTTTTTATAAAAATTTGACGTAATCGTCTAATAATACCTTGTCTACCGACTATAATCTACAGAGCATCTATCTGCTTATATTTTCAATATTATAAACGATATTTTCTCCCTAAAATACAGTGAAGACTTACTCTACTAACCTGCCTGTAACATCAACGCTAGCGTCTTATAATCCTTGTCAAACGCTGGATCTGCTGCTCGTAATTCATTTACTTTATCGCAAGCGTGCATCACTGTAGTATGGTCACGTCCACCAAATGATTGACCAATTTCAGGAAAACTATCACCTGTTAACTCACGCGATAAGGCCATCGCTATTTGGCGAGGTCTGGCGATGCTACGCGTACGTTTACGCCCCATAATGTCTTTCACCGTTACATCATAGTATTCAGCGACTATTTTTCGGATATTATCCATATTTACGGCTTGTACACGCATAGCGACGATGTCTTTTAACGCGTATTGCACCATCTCAAGAGTAATCTGTGCACCTGTCAAATTAGCATTTGCAAAAACTTGATTGAGAGCACCCTCCAAACGTCTGACATTGGATACCACGTTTTGAGCGATAAACAATGCACATTCTTTAGGCAGCACCATGCCATAAGAAGCGGCTTTTTTCTGCAAAATTTGCACGCGAGTATCAATCTCAGGAGGGTCAACTGCGACTGTCAATCCCCAAGAAAATCGCGACCTAAAACGCTCATCAAATTCCGTCATTTGTGATGGATGACGATCAGAAGCCAAAATCAGTTGTTTGTCACCACTGGTAAAGTCTGCAAATAACGTCAAAAACTCATTACTACTTTTGGTCTTTCCGGCTAGTACATGGATATCATCCACAATCAATAAATCTACTTTTTTTATTTTCTTTTTAAAATCTTCTATTTTATTATTTCTTAATGAATAAACTAATTGGTTTATAAATTTTTCAGAAGTAAAATAATAAAAACTTTGATTATTTTTTAGATATCGATGTGCTACAGAATGCATTAAATGCGTTTTTCCTAATCCAGAAGGTCCATATATAAATAAAGGATTGTGCCGATTTTTTGATTGTTTTTTACCAAGCTCGTAACAAGCTTTGTAGGCCAGATTGTTCGACTTACCAGTGACAAATGTCTCAAAAGTAAAGTCAGGGTTGAGATAGCTCAGTGATTTAGCATCAGCCGAGTCGTTTAGTTCTCCCTGACGCATATTAGCGTCGATATCTGCTTTTGAATTATTGTGGTGAATAGATTCAAATTTATGTTCAGGCAGGGTAGGGGAGGGATTATCTTCTACAAATAATGAGCCTGATTGAGAGTGATTACCACCTTCTACATCACGTCCAGCATTATCAACGCGTACGACAACTTCCTCAATGCTCCCTTGACTGTGCTTAGCGACCAATTGCTGAATATCTTGAAGATGGTTCTTTTTGATATACGTCACAAAATAATCATTAGGTGCAAGAATGACCAGAGTCTGTGCTTCTTGATGAGCTGACAGAGGCCTCAGCCACATGGTGAACACGTTGTCTTTAACGTTATAGCGCAAATCGTTCAGACATTTATCCCAAATATTTGCTGTGTCTATCATGAAAAATACTAACCCTGTAATTTGAAATAATAGTTATATGTAGTGGTCTGAGCACTCTACTAACTCTAAGCTCTCATAGCAGTTATTTGTCTCAAGAACTAAGTAGAAATGACATACCAGATCACGTATTTAGATAGGGGCTAATCTAACACAGATACCCTGTGGATAAAACCTTGTTTTTTGGGGATAAAACTGTGGATAGTTTTGGGGATAACTCAACAAGGCAAGTTATCCATATTTAACCCACAGGTTATCCACAGTCTTACCCATAGCGTAGTAAATTGATAATGAAAGAGAAAACTAAGTTAACCACAGATATATAGGCGCCCAATAACAACAATACTTATATATATTAATTAATAATTATTATAGAGCTCACTAAAAACTGTGGATAACTTTAAAAACTACGGTTATTTATCTGACAAACTGTAACAGTAAAAAAGAGTGTTTATCAGCAATATGTATTAATCTGATAACAGAAGACTTAGCCTTTGAAGACAGCTAAAATTAGTTTATTGACCATAAGTATGCAGAATGGTATAATCCTCCGTTATTACGAATTTAGTCCATTATTTTGATAGGTGAGTTATGAAACGTACATTCCAACCAAGCGTGATCAAGCGTAAACGTACTCACGGTTTCCGTGCTCGTATGGCAACTAAAAAAGGCCGTCAGGTCTTAGCTCGTCGCCGCGCTAAAGGACGTCATCGTCTAACTGTATAATCAGTAAGTAGCGATAAGCATGGCTAATGGTGCTTGTTGTGTTCTTATTGTTTATAGATTGCAATAGTCAATCATCACAACTGACATTTAGCCATATATTAAAAGCGCCCACATCGGCGCTTTTTTTGTTTTTACATTTTGCTATTATCTCTAATATCTCTAATATCGCTACTCCCTATCATATTAGGTCATACTATGCCCCAGTCTACTTCAGCGACACCTACAGCCAATTTTACTAAAGAGCAGCGCTTGCTAACGCCACAAGCATTTCGTGAAGTGTTTGACGCACCTGAGCGTAAGATACATCAGAGCCATTTGATGGCTTTTGTGAGACACAGTCCCTATGATAAGCCACGTATCGGTATGGCAATTACTAAGCGTAAAGTGCCTACTGCTGTCGTTCGAAATTTGATTAAACGACATATCCGTGAGCAGTTCCGTACAAAAGCTTTTAAATTAGAAAATAAAGATATTGTTTTTATAGTAAAAAAATCGATAAAGGATATTGATAATAAAGAATTAAAAAATGAAATAAATAATATTTTTAAAAAAATAGAAAAAAAATAAAATGAAAAAATTATTAGTTTTAATGAATAAAATAATTTTTAGTTTTGTATTAAATGTAATAAAGTTTTATCAAAAAATAATTAGCCCTATCATACCTGCTCGCTGCCGTTACTATCCCACCTGTTCAAACTATGGTAAACAAGCTTTGGCGTGGCATGGCACTCGTGTAGGTAGTTGGTTGCTGTTAAAACGTCTTAGTAAATGTCATCCGCTTGGTGGACACGGCATTGATTTTGTCCCGCTCCCTTTATCTTCTTATCGGTATCAATACTTGTCCTTTACTGATATATCTAATAGTACCGCTCAAGGACTGGGCGTTTACCGAGATCGTCAGGGGTATGTGCCACGTCTTAACTACTTAATGAAGACAACATAAAAATCATAACTTCGGGCTTTAGATATCATCTTCAATGACTTACCCACAAGTTATCCACACTCTTGGTATCATTTGAAGCAGATTTTTAGTAAAATGATGCACATTTTATGTAAATGACTCTCAACGCAGTTATCGATCATGGAGATAACTATGCAGTACAGTCATGACACATGCCCTAATTTTTAATCTAGGAAAGGTTTATGCAAAAGATATTTCGGGTGATGATCATCATTGCGATGCTAATTACCGCTTATCTGCTGATTTTGGCATGGCGAGATGATTATGCCGATGCACCAGCTGTAGAAGCGGTGCCAGAAACTACAAGTTCAGTAGGTGCTGACATTCCTTCTACCACTGGTGCCGCAGGTGATATTCCGGTTCAGACCCTACCTGTGGATAACGCAGCTGTGACAGCGACCCCTGCAAAGGATACAGGATTAATCACGGTAACGACCGATCGCTATGATATTAAAATCAATCCAGAAGGCGGTGATATTGTCTATGCTGCGCTCAAGCAATATGACGCGACGCTCGATAGCGATAAGCCTTTTGTATTGCTAGAAAACAACAGCAACCGTGTATACGTGGCTCAGTCTGGCTTGATTGGTCAAAATGGTATTGATACGGCAGAGGGTCGTGCGATTTATAGCCACACCGCCAACAATTATGTGATGGAAGCAGGACAACAAACACTGTCAGTACCACTTACTTACAAGAAAGATGGCGTGACAATCACCAAGACCTTTACCTTTACTGAAAATAAATATCCGATCGATATTAGCTACAAAATTCAAAACGCCTCCACCAATGCGTGGCAAGGTCAGATGTTTGCGCAGCTAAAACGTGACGATAGTAAAGATCCTGGTATGTCTGATAAAGGCGCGCTGAGCATGGCGACTTATCTTGGTGGTGCTTGGGGTACGCCAGATGATCCATATAATAAACTGAAGTTTAAAGACTTCAGCGATGGCGAGCTAACGACGACCAGCGATAAAGGCTGGGTTGGCATTGTACAGCATTATTTTGTCTCTGCATGGACGCCTGAAAACTTCACGGGTAAATTCTTTACCCGCGAGACTGGTAACGACTACTTTATTGGCTTTAACAGTCAGCCAGTCAATGTCGCACCAAACAAGCAAGTGACATTGGACGCCACACTGTACGCAGGTCCAAAAGTACAGTCTGAGCTAAAAGATGTGGCAGTGGGTCTGAATAAGACGGTTGATTACGGCTTATTGTGGCCAATCTCGAAGGTCTTATTTGCTATCTTAGAAGGTGTGCATAAAGTTGTGGGTAACTGGGGTTGGTCAATCATTATCCTCACCATTTTAGTCAAAATTGCTTTGATGTGGTTCTCTAATAAGAGCTACTACTCAATGGCAAAAATGCGCGCTATTGCACCGAGACTAAAAACGCTAAAAGAAGAGCATGGCGACGATCGTATGAAAATGTCGCAAGAAATGATGGCCATCTACAAGGAAGAGAAAGTCAATCCGATGGCGGGTTGTCTACCTATCTTGATGCAGATGCCAATTTTCTTAGCTTTGTACTGGGTGCTCGTAGAGAGTGTCGAGCTGCGTCATGCGCCTTGGATTTTGTGGATTCGCGACCTTTCTGCAATGGATCCGTGGTTTATTTTGCCGCTATTGATGGGTGCATCAATGTTCATACAGCAGCAGTTGAATCCGCAGCCAGCAGATCCAATGCAAGCAAAAGTGATGAAGTTCCTGCCAATTATCTTTACCGCATTCATGCTGTTCTTCCCAGCAGGTTTGGTATTGTATTGGACAGTGAACAACTTGTTCAGTATGACTCAGCAATATATTGTAAATAAGAAAGTCGAAGAAGAGCAGAAACGTCGCACGGTAAAAATAGTTGACTAATTGACGCTCTATCAGAAGGATAAAAACAAAAACCATCGCGCAAGCGGTGGTTTTTTTATAAGTGCTAAAATGTTATCCACAGCTTATCAACATCAAAGAGAAAATATCAACGATTAGGACGCGTTTCAAAGTTTACTTTGTCACTATGAGCACAGACGTCTATAATGGGATTTTTAGTTATTGAGAGTTATTGTGGATTCCTTAGAGATGGCATTAGCCACACCTAATTCTTCTGAAAAATCTAATACATTGGGACTCGCCACGATTGCTGCGATTGCAACGCCACTCGGGCGAGGGGGTGTGGGAGTTATACGTCTGTCAGGTAGCCGTGCTTATGCCATGGCCTGCGCGCTGACGGGTAAATCTGCTTTTACGCCGCGTATGGCTAGCTTCTGCCGCTTTTATCAGGCGGATGGCACCGTTATTGATGAAGGGCTCGTACTGTTCTTTAAAAGTCCGCACTCATTCACGGGTGAAGATGTGATTGAGCTGCAAGGGCATGGCGGCGTTATTTTGCAGAACCAGTTGCTTGCACGTGTATTTGAATTGGGTGCCAAACAAGCGAGTGCCGGAGAGTTTTCTTATCGCGCTTTTGATAACGATAAGTTGGATTTGGTGCAGGCAGAGGCGATCGCTGATGCGATTGATGCGACCAGTGCGGCGGCCGCGAGTAGTGCGATTCGTTCACTAAGTGGTGAGTTCTCCCAAAAAATAAACCAGCTATTAGAACAGTTGATTCATTTGCGCTTGCACGTTGAAGCTGCCATTGATTTCCCTGATGAAGAAGATGTCGATTTTTTATCTGACGGCGTGATACAGAGCAAACTTGAGCAAACGCAAGATAAGATACAGCAAGTCTTAGCCACAGCAAAGCAAGGTCAGCTCTTACGTGATGGTATCCATGTTGTCCTAGCAGGTAGGCCAAATGCTGGTAAATCAAGCCTGCTAAATCGTCTAGCAGGGCAAGAACGTGCTATCGTTACCGATGTCGCTGGCACCACGCGTGATACGTTACAAGAGACGGTCGTGCTCAACGGTTTAACACTACATCTTACCGATACGGCAGGCCTACGTGATACAGAGGATACCGTAGAGCGTATCGGCATTGAACGTGCCCGTACCGCCATTACCCAAGCTGATATGCTGCTGATGGTTTACGATGTGACTCGCGATGTTGAAGAAGAAAGCACACCGTTGCAATTGGCTGAGCAGTTATTCGGCGAGCTGCCAGATGCCAAACGATTACTCATCATTGCCAATAAAAGTGATCTACTGAGCGATGATAGTAGCGAAAAATCTGCCTCTACGATGCAAGCCGAAATCAAAGATAGAGGCTACGAACAAGTTAATGTTTCATGTGAAACAGGCGCTGGTATCGATAATTTAGTCGAAGTACTATGCGCTAAGGTAGGTTTTCATCCACCAGAAAATAGCTTAATCGCTCGTACTCGTCATATAGATGCTCTCAGACGGACAGCCAACTATTTAACAGAGGCGCATGAGCAGTTAACGGTATTCCAAGCAGGTGAGTTGGTTGCTGAAAGCTTGCGTCAGGCCCAGCAGAGTTTGGGTGAGATTACAGGTGAGTTTAGTGCTGATGATTTGCTTGGCAAGATATTTGGTAGTTTTTGTATCGGTAAATAACGGTTGAATAACTCTATCTATTACTCAATACATTTGTCTATCTCATAAGTTTTGCTTTTATTCTTAGTCGTAAAATAAGGAATTGCTATGCACTGCCCGTATTGTAATGCATCAGAGACAAAAGTGATTGACTCACGTCTTGCTGCAGAAGGTGCGCAAGTGCGTCGCCGCCGTTCATGCAACAGTTGCCAAGAGCGTTTTACAACGTTTGAGATGGTAGAAGTGGTGATGCCAAGGATTATCAAATCCAGCAACAAGATTGAACCTTACGACAATGAAAAGCTGCGTCGGTCTATCTTGTTGCCTTTGCAAAAGCGCCCCATCACTATCGATGAGCAAGAAGCAATGATCAGCCGAGTTGAAAAACGCGTCAGACAGATGGGTGAGCGTGAAATCAGTAGTAAAGTCTTGGGCGAAATCATCATGAGTGAACTAAAAACTTTAGATGATGTTGCCTATGTGCGCTTTGCTAGCGTCTATCGCGACTTTCAAGACATTGATGCTTTTCATCAGGAAATTGCCAATATCCGTCCAAATGACAATTAAGCTGGTACATCAATAAATATGTCTAACTATTAAACTGATTTTGAGTTCAAAGCGCCTAAATTATTAAATAAAATTCTCTGTAATTATAACCAATCATTTATAAGCCTACTGTTATGCCAACTATAAATCACTCTCAAGATGCGCAAGATCGCTACTTTATGATGCTTGCTATCGAACAAGCTAAGCTCGGTTTATATACTACTAGGCCAAATCCAGTAGTAGGTTGTGTCATCGTCCAAGCTGAAGAAGTGGTCGGTCAAGGGTTTCATCCGAAAGCTGGTGAGCCACATGCAGAGGTATTTGCGTTAAAAGAAGCAGGCGATCGAGCAGTGGGCGCAACGGCTTATGTGACTCTAGAGCCATGCAGCCATACAGGGCGTACACCGCCGTGTGCGTTGGCACTTATTAAAGCTAATGTAAATCGTGTTGTGATTGCCGGTCTAGACCCCAATCCACAGGTGGCAGGTCGCGGGGTAAAGCTACTTAAGCAAGCTGGTATTGAAGTGACGGTTGGCATACTGACGGAGCAGGCAGAAGCATTAAATCGCGGGTTTTTAAAAGCCATGCGGACTCAGATGCCATATGTCAGATTAAAAATAGCGACTAGCCTAGACGGTCGTACCGCGATGGCATCTGGTGAGTCAAAATGGATTACATCAAACGCAGCCCGCGAAGATGTGCAAAAGATACGCGCACGAAGTGGGGCAATCATAACCGGTAGTGAGACAGTGATAGCTGATGATCCGCAGCTCAACGTGCGTTCAAATCAACTAGGCGTATTACCCGAAAAAATACCATCACCTCAGATTGTAGTGCTCGATAGACGTCAGCGTTTAGAGCACAGTGCTCAGTCTGATTATCAATTGTGCCGCCGTACAGATACGATTTATTGGCGCACAGATGATCTCACTGATTTACTAGCAACATTAGTCAGAGACCATCAGTGTTATGATGTCTTGGTGGAGGCGGGTGCTGGCGTTGCGGGAAGTTTTTTGAGTCAGCAGCTGGTCGATGAATTGATTGTTTATCAGGCGCCTTGTCTACTTGGTGATCAAGCGCGACCAATGGTCAATTTCAACCCTATCTCACTGGCTCAACAGTTGCGCTTCGATATTTATAATTATGAGAAACTTGGTTCTGACCTTAAATTAACGCTATTGCCTTTGTAGGTTTCTTATTTGTGATTTTGTTATCCGCAAAATGCTTATAATGTGAACTATATGTGGATAAGTACGTTACTATTTTAAATGTTCCACATGAAACTGTGTATAACTTTGTTTCACATGAAACATGAAAAGCTGATTATTTTTGTGTCTTTATGATAAATTATATATTAATCAATAACTTATATTTTTTAAATCTTGCGTTGCGAGCGCTAAACTAAATTTAGCATCATTGTGGATAACTCTATAATTAATAAAGACTTTAAGAATATTCTATTGACTTATACTTACTTATCCACAATCTATCCTATGACCGCCTGCATTTCCCGTGTGTTTCACTGCGAAGTGTACTCAGAAAGACAGTACTAAGAAATTTGGTTAAGTATTTGATAAATAAAGTGATGTGTTTATAGCAGCATTATAATAACGAGATGAGGATGATATGTTTACTGGAATTATAGAAAGCGTTGGAACCGTAAAATCGATGCAACCAACGGGCGGTGATATACGCTTAACAATAGAGTCTAACGACCTAGATTTTAGCGACGTAAAGCTCGGTGATTCTATTGCATCGAACGGTATCTGTTTGACTGTTGTAGAGCTAGGTAATAACCATTACTCTGTTGATGTTTCACGTGAAACTATTGCTCGAACAGCGCTAGAAGCATTAAAAGCAGGTCATACGGTCAATTTAGAAAAAGCGATGCTACCAACGACTCGTTTTGGTGGCCATATTGTTGCCGGTCACGTGGATGGGGTAGGCGTCGTCAGTAAACTACAGCAAGACGCACGTTCTATTTATATTGAGATTGAGATACCACAAGAGTTGGCGCACTATACAGCGACCAAAGGTTCTATCACGGTAGATGGGATTAGTTTGACTACCAATCTGGTACGTGACAATATCGTTTCTTTAAATATTATCCCGCATACCGCTCAAGTGACCAATATCGCTAAGCATTGGTTGGTGGGTAACAAAGTCAATATCGAGGTGGATATCGTTGCACGCTATTTGGAGCGTTTGCTAAATAAATCACAATCTGGTGGTATGAATACTGCAAATCCTCAAAGCCAAATTACAGAAGCTTTTTTAGCAGATAATGGCTTTATGAAATAACGTTTGAGGCTGTACTTACCTGTTTAGATATTCACCCTGTCCATATTACGAAATCAAAGTATAGTCAATCCACTATAAAAGCGTTATACCGTTAACCTCGCTTGAAGTATGACATATACATCTGCACTCGGTTGCCTTGTACCGCTCTTATAGTGGATCAACTATAATGTTGAGAGGGTGATTTTTTTATTAACGTTTAGGGTATAAAGCTTTGTAGAACGGTGTCTAGATCCTTTTTACGGATAGGCTTGGATAAAAACTCATCCATTCCCACTTGCATGCACGCCTTGCGATCCTCTTCTGTATTATTCGCCGTTAGTGCGACAATAGGTATATCGTCGCCTTGTGCGCGGATTGCCTGAGTAGCTTGTAGACCGTCCATGACTGGCATCCGGCAGTCCATCAAAATCAGGGAGATCTCTTCACGCTGGCTGGCTAATATATCAAGCGCTTGCTGACCATCTTCTGCAACGATACTTCGATAGCCAAGTTTACTCAGCATTTTGCAGGCTATTTTTTGATTGGTTGGGCTATCTTCCACCACTAAGATAAGGGGTGATAATGGCTGCGAACTTTCTTCTTGAGCAGTTGTCTCGCTAATGTTCTCTTTAATATCTTGTGTTTGTGTTAGCTTTTTTCTAGCTGGCATTGTCAAGCGCAGGATTTCAGAAAGTAATAGCGCACTATCTAAAGGTTTTGCCAAAAAGCCATCACATTGATCGAGTAACATAGAGGGTATACGGCGCTCAGATTTCATACTAAATAGTATTTTAGGTAAGGATGTATTAGCGAGTAGGCTATTTAATGCCTGCCGTCTATCGATGCTAGTGACTATGTGATTGCTGTGCGTTAAATGGGGTTTTGTGAGGTCAGCCTGCTCTTGTGATAATGAGTTTTGATATTTCGCTGAGCTGTCAGTATCGGGCTTATTACCAACTAAGATCGCGCTGGTATCATAGTACTCATAATCTAGTAGAAGTATGGGTGCCAAGCTTTGCTGATCTTGACTTAGGCGTTCTGTTAATTGCTCTATAGTCGCTAGGTCTACAGCAGTATAAATAGTGCTAGATATCGCTAAGTGCTCACAAAGCCGCTGTAAATGTTGCGCGACAAGCGGCTGGTGGACGACCGCGATTAGGCAAATATGATTTAGGTGCTGACTAGGATGATATACCGACTGATAGTTTGGGCGTCGGCAAGGCAAATAAAGGTTGAACACGCTACCTTCATTCACGGTACTGGTTAGTTCTATAAAGCCGCCTAGTAATCGCGCAAAGCTATTGACGTTTTTCAGTCCCAACCCTGCATCGATAGCATTTTGCGCTACTGGGTTGATATCTTGGCTATGGGGTTTATTTAAGTACGACAAGAGCTGATGCTGTTTGGCAGATGTGATACCGATACCAGTGTCCTGCACACTAAAGCGCACCCAGCAACTCACTGCATCTGCGGTAAGGTTTTTATTGATAGACTGTAATGCCTCTTTGTTAGCCTCTGACATTTGCTCGTAGTCAGTTTGTTCTATAATAAGTGCGACATGTCCGGAGGGGGTGAATTTTACGGCATTATGCAGTAGATTCAGCAAAATCTGCCGGAGGCGCACGTCATCAGTACCAATAGAGCGTGGACAGTCTGGGGCAAAAAAGTAAATCAGCTCAAGCCCTCTTTGCCTCGTATCATTTATGATTAGCTCATTAACTTCCTGACCAAGCTTATAAATATCGACGGGCTCAATATTAAGGCGGGTTTTTCTAACCTCGATATTTCCTATATGTAGCGTCTCGTTGAGTGCGGTGAGCATGTTCTGACTGGTGGTAATCAAAGTATCTAATGTTTTGTTTTGTCTTGCATTCAATGTGTTCGGATCGATTGGCTCAAGGATATCGATCATAGCTTCTAGCGGTATGCGCAACTTATGACCGATGACAAACCTAAGTTTATTGAACTCATCAACCTTTTGCTGTAGCTGTTTATTTTGCTGTTGCAACTGCTCGTTCTGATTAACCAGCTCATTGATATCATTAAGCATTACCGTAAAACCATGAACTTGTCCATGCTCACCGAACCATGGAGTGGCATGCAACTGGTAGTTTTGTTTGTTTTGTATTCCATAGACGATCAATGTACGCGAGACTTGTAAACCAGCTAGCGTTTGAAGTATGTGCTGAGTAGCCTCGTCTTTGCCCATGACGAAATCAGTGATTATATGCCTGTGTCCGTTTTTGGTAGAAGGTGTAAATATTGTTTCAAAGCGTTGGTTATAGAAACTAATCTGACCATGACGTAAGCTCATCAGCATTGGCAGTGGTGCCTGATCAACCAAGCGCTCCAAACGATGATTTAATGTTTTGATACGTCGATAGTCGTTGTGTAGCTGATAACTGACGCGGCTCAGTGCATGACCTAGCAGCAAAAACTCAGTGGTGGACTTTTCTTGTAAAAAGGGCGGCGGCGTATAAGACTCTTTTGCATGAACACTCAAATTATCAGTGTAAGCTATTAGCTGCTCCCAGTTGGTTCGACGGTGGAGCATATAAAATAAAGCAATAAAAAATAGTATCAGAGCCACCGTTAATGGTAGCCAATAACGGTACGAGGTCCATTCGACAGTCAAAGGCTCATAGCGCAACACAATATAAACCTGATGACCACTTTCGAGCTTTATCGTTCCTGTTAAAGCACTACTACTGACTGTATAAGCACTTTGATTGTCCTTAGAAAAAGTGGCGGCATTGACTGTTGGAAACGTTACTGTCGTAAAAGCTGATTCATGAGGTCGAGTCTTACGATGGATATAGGTTTGCCCAGATGGCATCATCAAAATAAGCTGATAACTGATATGGTCAAAAGCAGGCTGTTTTAGGATTTTTTCTATTTCTACATCGATAGGCGCGGCATGCTCAGTAATACTGTACTGTAATGCATGAAAAGTATCTATACTGTGTTGTTCGCTATGATGTCTCAACCCATCAAAAAACGTGACATAGTACAGCAATAGCATGACCAGCAAGGTCGATGCATAGAAGATCAATAATCGCTGTAAGGACTTAAACTGTTGCATGAGAGCATGGCCCTATATCGACACAAAAACATATAGTGAAATCATCAACGTTTCTTATAGTAATTGATTTATTTAAAACCTTGGTACTGATACCTTTTTATTATCTATAGCAGAATAATAGTGTGTTATTTATAGAGTATTGCTGAAGAAGTATTTTTATTCTATAAAAAGGTCGATAACTAGAGCAATGACACTTTTTATATTATAAAGGCAAAAAGCGTCATTAGTCATACTGGATTGAGACTACCACAATTATGGCACAACGTCGTAAACTCACCTATAATGGGCAAATTAACCTTATATAATGCAAGACTATGACTACTGCCACTTTTGATCTGTCTAATACATCTATAAACAATAATAAACTATCTACCGAGCGACTAAGGGTGGTATTTGCAGGCACGCCTGAGTTTGCTGCCATTAGTCTAGAAGCGCTCATTCGCCAGCAAGACGCACTTAATATCGATATTGTCGCGGTATATACCCAGCCAGATCGCAAAGCAGGACGCGGCCAAAAGCTATCAGCCTCTGCTGTCAAAGAAGTGGCATTAGCGAACGATATTGCGGTAGAGCAGCCAGTCACCTTCAAAAAATCCAGCACAGAGGGCATGGCAGCACGACAGACGTTGCGTACGTATCAGCCAGATCTTATGATTGTCGCCGCTTACGGTCTGATTTTGCCTATCGGTGTATTGACCACACCCACGCATGGTTGTCTAAATATTCATGCCTCATTGTTGCCACGTTGGCGCGGTGCAGCACCTATTCATCGTGCATTATTAGCAGGTGATGATGAGACAGGTATCACCATCATGCAGATGGATAAAGGGCTTGATACTGGTGATATGCTCTATAAGGTGAGCGCTAGTATAGAGCCTGATGAGACGGCAGCGAGCCTACATGATAAGATGGCAGCGCTTGGTGCGACGGCTATCGCTACAGTATTAAAAGAGTTATTACATTACCAAGCACAGGCCGTTGCCCAGGATGACAGTCAGGCAAATTATGCCGAAAAGCTCGTAAAAACTGAAGGTGAGGTTGACTGGACACAACCTGCTGCTACCATCGAGCGTCAAATTCGTGGATTGACCCCGTGGCCAGGCGCTTATACTTTTCTAGAAGGGCAGCGTGTCAAAATACTCGCTGCACTACCCATCAATACCACACAAAAAACAGATAAGCCTGCGGGTACAGTCGTGAGTGTCGGGCGCAAGGCAATTTTGGTGGCTTGCGGTCAAGAGGTTGAACAACCAAATGATAAAGCCGCTCATGACGCACAACTCAGCAACACATTGGCGATAACTAAATTACAGTTTGCTGGTGGTAAGCCGATGACCGCGGAACAGCTTTGTCATGGTAATCAGCTAAACGACGGTGATAAATTCACAGCAGAATTAAAATAGCTTCATCTAAATAGCTTTAACGACATTTAACCCTACTAGCACAAGACGCGATCAATCATACGTCAAGGAACTACAACTTCATGAGACAAACCAATAGCGCGTCTAAAAAAAATGCACCTAGAAATAATGCACCTAGAAACAACAAGCTCAAGCCATCAAGCAATCTAATCATGAATGGCAGCGTTCGCGTTCGCGTGATTCGCACCTTGCTTGCTATTCAAAATGGTCAGTCGCTCTCAAGTGTCCTTGATCCATTACTAAACAGTCTACATGACGGTGATAAAGGTTTTGCGCATGCCTTGCTGCTCACAACGTTACGCCAATGGCATGCCCTTGCACGATTGCTCGACACGTTAGCGGACAATCCTATTGATGAGGTCGAGGTTCGTACTACGATTCAAGTGGGTTTGGTGCAGTTACTGTATTTGGAAGTGGCAGATCATGCCGCAATTCATGAAACGGTCGAAGCAGCAAAAGAGATTGAATTTGCTCATGCGACAGGCTTAATCAATGCTATTTTGCGCAAAGTCGCTAAGAACCCGAGTAAATTTCGTAAAAAGTGCGATAAAAAACACAGCTTACCGAATTGGCTTGCCTATCAGCTTAAGCAAGATTGGAGTGAGCAGTACGATGCGCTGACCCAAGGCTTACGCCAAGTGGCACCGATGTTTTTGCGAGTCAACTCTGCAGTTACTTCAGTAGAGGATTATCAACAGTCGCTGTATGGCGCAGAAATTGATGCAGATATCGTTGAGCTAACGACTGGTTTTAACGTAGCAAACTCGTCAGAGACTACTACAATACTATCGACCAAAGGCTTAAGACTGCATCAGACTACCGCTGTCAATGCTTTGCCTCATTTTTCCGAAGGCATTGCCAGCGTGCAAGATATGCATGCTCAGCTTGCGGCACCTATCATCAATAAAGCGTTAATGGCAAAGCTCAACGCTGAAAAATCTGATACGGAAAATACCAATAACGAGATACATATTTTAGATGCTTGCGCGGCGCCTGGTGGCAAGCTTGCCCACTGGTTGGAGTTACTCAGCTCAAATGACTCTTCATCGTTGTTTCACGTGAAACAAGATGATGCGGAAGCAAAGCCTTTAGCTTCTAAACTCAAGCTGACGGCTATCGATAATGAAGCACCGCGCATCGAACGCATCTATGACAATCTACAGCGTCTTAATCTAAAACAGCAAGACTTAGAGCAAGCTGAAAAAAATATCGCCCTTAACGTTGTCTGCGCTGATGCCACCAGATGGCAGCATGGCAAAAACAAAAAGGCGGCTACTAATGAGCCAGTATTCGATGCAATATTGTTGGATTCTCCTTGTACCGCGACGGGCGTGATTCGTCGTCATCCTGATATTAGTATTTTGCGTACCGAAGAAGACATCGAGCAAACGACACTGCTACAAGCAGATATCTTGCATAACTTATGGCCACAATTGAAAGCTGGTGGTTATTTGCTGTATGTCACGTGCTCTATCTTAAAGCAAGAAAACGTCGAGCAAATGCAGGACTTTATCACTCATCATAATGATGCGGCAGTGATTGAGTTTACCGAGGCTTGCAATTGGGGTATCGCGCAAACGATTGGTCGCCAATGCTTGCCAATCGATAGCGAGAGTGGCGATGGTTTTTATTATGCGTTATTGCAAAAGACTGCTGAATAAACCGCTTTTAACTATTGAATAACATTATTGTAGACAGGACAATCTAATGAAATATATCAGTACTCGTGGTCAGACAGCACCGATGGACTTTAGTGATGTGCTATTAATGGGCCTTGCGCCAGACGGTGGTTTGATGCTGCCTGAGCATTACCCAACCGTTGACGGCGCTGTTCTTGATGAGTGGCGTACGCTGAGCTATCCACAGCTTGCAATGGCGATTATGCAGCGCTTTGCTACAGACATTCCTTATGCGGATCTAAAAGACATTATTGAACGCACTTATACGGCTGATATATTTGGCTCTGATGACATTGTTCCTGTCCGCAAGCTCGAAGACAACTTATACATTTTAGGATTATCAAACGGCCCAACGCTGGCATTCAAAGACGTGGCTATGCAGTTCTTGGGTAATGCCTTTGAATACGTCCTCAAAAGAAAAGAGGCACGTATCACCATTATTGGTGCAACCAGTGGCGATACGGGCAGCGCGGCGGAATACGCATTGCGCGGTAAAGAAAACGTCGAAGTCTTTATGTTGTCACCGCATGGCAAAATGAGCGAGTTTCAGCGGGCGCAAATGTACAGCTTGACCGACGATAATATTCATAATATCGCGATCGATGGTATGTTTGATGATTGTCAGGATATCGTCAAAGCGCTGCAACAAGATGCTGACTTTAAAGCTCAGTATGACTTGGGCACGGTCAACTCTATCAACTGGGGTCGCATCCTCGCGCAGATCGTTTATTACTTTAAAGCCTATTTTGCGGTGACGACAAGCAATGATGAAAAAGTCAGCTTTAGCGTGCCTTCAGGTAATTTTGGTAATATTTGTGCCGGTCACATCGCTCGTGAAATGGGTCTGCCCGTTGAGCGTTTGATCGTCGCCACCAACGAAAACGACGTACTCAATGACTTTTTCAATCAAGGAGCGTATCAGCCACGTCCCACTGAAAAAACCTATGTCACTTCAAGTCCATCAATGGATATCTCAAAAGCCTCAAACTTTGAACGTTTTGTTTACCTATTGCTGGATAAAGACAGCGCACGCGTTCATGAGTTATTTGACGGTGTAAAATCAGGTCAAGGCTTTGACTTGTCTGATTTGATGGAGGCGGTCAATACGCGTTATGGCTTTGCTGCTGGCAAATCAACCCATAGCGATCGCTTAAACACGATCAAAGCATTGTATGAACAGCATGGCGAACTTGTCGATCCACATACGGCTGACGGTATCAAGGTTGCCAAAGAGCTACAGCGTGAAGGCGAAGTCATTATCTGTGCAGAGACCGCATTGCCTGTTAAATTTGCTGACACTATTATTGAAGCAGTAGGGCAAATCGACATCGAGCGTCCGGCTCACACGGAAGGTTTAGAGAGCCTGCCACAACATGTGACTGTACTAGAGAACAAAGCTGAATTGGTTGCGAAGCAAATTCGTCAACATGTTGAACCAAATCCAGCATAAGCGATAAACGTTTTGAGTTCATCTTCTATAGATAGAAGCGTTTGTATAAAAGTTACACCATTGTAATAAAGTGTTTATGATTGTGTTATGGTATAGATAATTGTAGTATTAGAAACAGCGTCGGCGAGTCATTATGTTGCTAGACGCTTTTTTTGGAATATTTCTAGCCAATTATACTGAACAGCTGCCCTATCGTTGTTATGATAAAATCACCTATAAACTACTGATAATCTAAGTTATTTTTATAAAATAATTTATAGATTTGGTAAAAAACGAGTGTGGTTTATTGTGACCGAAACAGTGGTACCTATTGTGGATATAACAATGAAGATGAGCTTAAAAAAGACAGCAAAAGCACTGGTAAAAGGATTATTAGTTACGACATTTAGCAGTGCCATGTTGATGACCACAGCCCACGCCAATAATCCACCACCTACCATAAAAGCAGATGCACCCAATCGCTATATCGTTAAAAAAGGCGATACGCTATGGGATATCTCAGGTCGCTACCTCGACAGTCCATGGCGCTGGAAAGAGATTTGGGCCACCAACAAGCAAATCAAAAATCCAAACCTTATTTATCCTGATGATATTCTTATTCTGTGTGTCATTCAGGGCAAGACTTTGGTGGGGGTTGATACTGGCGAGGGCTGTGCAGGTATCGAAAAGCAGCTAACAGGTAATGTGGTTGCCAGCACCGTCGCGATCACCTCGACTGCTAATAGTATCCCGCCTGTACCATGGTCTGCTATTCAGCATTGGCTGGATAAAACCCTCATTGTAAATCCAGAAGATTTCAATACCACACCGTATATTTTGGCATCCAAAAACCGCAATCTAATCACCGCAAGCGGGGATAAAGTCTATGCCAAAGGTGTCCCGCTTATCGTGGGTCAGCGCTACGGGGTATACCGTGAGGGTGACCTATATGTGGATCCCAAAACTCAAGAGGTTATCGGCCTAGAAGTCACACAAGTCGCGACTGGCCTAGTAACATCCACAGAAACCAATGGCGTCACTAGCCTGCAGCTGACGGACAGCTACGACAAAGAAGTACGTGAAGGCGATCGCGTGTTTGTAGAGTTGGACAACGCTATTCCACCTGTCTTTTATCCAACGCCTGCCAACGTCAGTCGTGGTGGTATGATTGTGCGGGTGATGGACTCAATCAGCTCTGCCGCTAAAGGCAGCGTGGTAGCGATCAATTTAGGCAGCTTGCATGGTGCCAAACCAGGTGATGTACTGACCGTTTATCAAAAAGGCCCGCTGGTCAGGGACGTAAGAGACAATGACATGCCGGTACGCTTGCCAAATGAGCCAAGCGGTATGGTGATGGTGTTTAATACCTTTGACAACATCAGCTATGCTTACGTACTTGACTCTGAACTACCACTCAATGTTGGCGACCAACTATTACCGCCTCCTTATTTATAAATGTATCAGGCTCTTTAGAGCGTGCCACTAGCTTGATTGCGAGACAGACGACCATGACGGCAGTCACTAAGCCCCTATCTGATAATCAGCGCGCCATATTGGGGCTATGGTATGAGGTGAATGCATCATTGTCTGCTTATCATAAGCTCATAACGACTTATGGTGATGCGCAGCTTGCTTGGCAGGCTACAGTAGGCGCTTGGAAGCAGTTAGGACTTCATCATACCCATCTCAAACGCCATGAGCAGCCAGAGCAAACACGTGCTGCTATTGATAAGATACAGCAAGCGCTTTTGGATGGGCGCTATGGTTTATTGTTTGCCGGTCAGCCCGACTATCCTGCTCAGCTTCTTCATATTTATGATCCGCCGCCATTATTGTTCTTTCGAGGAAATAGCGCGCGCCTGCATCAAGCTCAAATTGCTATCGTGGGCAGCCGAAAACCAACAGCCCATGCCCAAAAAATCACGTTCGATATGGCGCAATATCTGGCACAGGCAGGGTATGTCATTACCAGTGGTCTGGCAATAGGCGTGGACAAACGGGCTCATCTAGGAGCTTTGGCGCAGACTGATCTTGACTATCAAGGTCGTACTATCGGCGTGATGGGGACAGGGATTGATGTGAATTATCCCAATCATCGTGACCAATTATTTGCTCAAATCATCGAGCAAGGTGGCTGCATTATTAGTGAGCTACTACCGCATACTCAGCCGCACAAACATACCTTTCCGCGCCGTAACCGTCTGGTTGCTGGGCTGAGTCTAGCCACGATTGTGACCGAAGCGACGATCAAAAGTGGCTCGCTCATTACCGCCCGTTTAACCTCTGAGCAAGGCAAACAAGTCTTTGCCATTCCAAGTCATATTGATAATAGCAATGCCGAGGGTTGTCATCATCTGATACGTGAAGGCGCAACGCTGATTTATCATCCTCAGCAGGTGTTAGAGGACGTCAATGGTCAGCTTGATTATGGCAAGCGCTCGTATAGACCAACAGATATTATAAGCGCTGATAGCCACCAAGTGGAGGTCACTCAGTCATCTGTCGCATCAAATGTAAAGAGAAACTCTGTCACAATGGTCAGTCAGCCAGAATCTTCTCATATAAAATCCCCTCGTAGCGCGATCGTTGTTCCTGATCACTTAACACAGGTTTATGAGCAGCTCGATTGGCATGGACAGGATTTAGATGCGCTTGTTATTGCCACTCAGCTTGCGCCGTCACAACTGATTGGACAGCTGATGGAACTTGAACTAATGGGCGTCATCAGTGTGCAAGGCGGACGCTATTTACGTGTATAGCGTATCGATACTCCTAACTGCCACATAAGAATAAGTAGAATGGGTTCTAAATATCGCTACCTTAGTCAGACTGTCTCTTGTGCTATTATTAGTGTCTCTATTCCAGCATGAATCATGTAAGCTATGAGCCAATCTATACCTTTTGTCACTGACTCTGCCACACAAGCTGCAAACTGGCTTAAAGAAGCAAAGCTACTTGCATACCCAACAGAAAGCGTTTGGGGTATTGGTTGCGACCCTTATAACAAAGCCGCTGTGCAGCGTATCTTGGATATTAAACAACGTCCGCAAGCCAAAGGCATGATCGTCATTACCGATAGCGTAGAGCGTTTGTCACCTCTACTAGCCCCTTTAAATAATGCCCAGCGCCATCAAATTATCGATAGCTGGCAGTCAGATGTTAATGACGGCGAGCTACACAATCGCCAAGCGCATACTTGGTTATTACCCATTCCTCAGACACTTTCGACCACGATGCCCTCATGGATAATGGGTGAGCATCAGACCATTGCAGTCAGGGTCATCGCCCATCCTATCATACGAGAACTGTGCCAACAGATGGTCAGCGCAAATAACCCATTTGGCTTCATTGTTTCGACTAGCTGCAACCCGTCAGGTCAAGCGCCTGCTAGCACCTTTGACACTGCCTATGGTTATTTCGGTGAGCAGATTGGCTATTTTCAGGCTGATACTCTAGGTTATATCTTACCCAGCCAAATCCGTGATGCAACGACAGGCTCAGTCATTCGTTAGTAGGCAATAAACGACCTTTCATACCATTATAGCCTAGTCTTTTGTACTGTCTTTTTTGTGCTGTCGCCATCGATAAACCATATTTCACTAGCTGAAGGTTACTATAGTTATGGTTCTGTAGCCATAGCAAAATATACCGTCTCAGCGCTAGCTATCGCTAAACCCGTTTCCTTAGTTCCCGTTGCTTTACTAAAAGTATGTAAAAGTTATTTTGATAAAAACGACAAAAAAGTAGACGATAGTTAAAAGGAGCTGATTTTTATTGAGCGATGAATCTTTCAGCAATAGGTCATCGCTGCGATATTTGATGCACATAGGGAGTAGGGTATGAAGGTTTTAATTAGTGGTGGCTCAGGGTTTTTGGGTAGTGCATTTAGCCAAGAGTTAATCGAACGGTATCGCACACAAGGTAAAGAGGTGATGATTACTTGGCTGACCAGAGATAGCAATCAAGCTCATCCTGATGACATTAATATGATGACTTATGACGAGCTTAAAAAGTCTGACATGAGCTTTGATGTCATAATGAACTTAGCTGGCGCAGGTATTGCTGACGCGCGTTGGAGCGATGAGCGCAAAGAGCAATTAATAGCCAGTCGTATTAAGCCTACTCAATCGATATTAAGCTACATCGAACGTACTGCAACAAAGCCAAAACTAGTAGTCAGCGGCTCAGCAATCGGTTGGTACGGCACGCAAGGTGATAAGCCATTAACTGAACACAGCAGTTTTGAGACAGACTTTGCCCATCGCTTATGTGAGGAGTGGGAGAGCTTGGCGCTCAAAGCGACTGATTACGATGTCCCTGTCGCTATTGTACGAACAGGCGTTGTGATACATCCTGAAGGTGGTATGGTGGCAAAATTACTATTGCCATTTAAGTTTGGCGTTGGCGGGCAGTTGGGTGGTGGTCAACAAATTATGAGCTGGATTAGCCGTGACGATTGGGTGGGGGCGGCGATTTTTATTATTGAGCAGCATCTTTTCAGTCAATTTGGTCATAAACAAAGAGTTTCAAATAACGATAATGTCATAGAGACAAGAAGTGATACGCCAGCCTTTGTCTATAATCTCACGGCGCCCAATCCTGTGAGTAACCATACTTTTACTAAAACGCTTGGCTCATGGTTACATCGGCCGACACTTTTTACCTTGCCAGAGTTTTTACTCAAGCTCATGTTTGGTGAGATGTCGACGCTACTAATAGATGGTCAAAAGGTGCTGCCACAAGCGCTATCAGATGCAGGTTACACATTCAAGCACGTGACACTCAAACAAGCATTAGAGGATCAGAAGTAGTTACATCATGATTGTTTCATGTGAAACATAAGAAGGTCTGCTTGTATTAAAATTCACTAGATTGTATTTCTGTCTAAGGGCAATCCATGCGTTACGCATTTTTCATCACCATTTTTTTGCTCTTGCAGCTGTTTAGTGCGGGCGCTGCTCTAAGCTTACAGTGGTGGTTACAGCCTTGGATCACGCCAACGCTTCAGATCGCTATATGGTCTGCTATATTTATTATTACTAATGGATTGTTGATATTAAGTATCAAAAGAGTATTTGCCAATAGCTACCGCTGGGTTAGCGGTTGGATGTTGGTTATGCATTTTATGCTGCTCACGGCATTGCTGATAAGCCTATTCTATGGTGGATACTGGCTAGTAACATCACTCTTAGGCGCCTCGTCATATGAATCTAATATGATTTTTATTGGCCTACGAGCGCTTGCATTGGTGATATTCTTAGGGTTGTTCGGTTTCGCATTATATAGTGCTTATGTGCCAGTCGTACGTAAGCTGTCCATTAGTATCAACAAACCGCTCGCTAAACCACTGCGCATAGCGGTCGCGAGTGACCTGCATCTAGGACGACTATTTGGCGTAGCAGCGATAGATAGGTTGAACCGTCTAATGATTGACTCGCAGGCTGATATGCTGCTTATGCCAGGCGATATCATGGATGACAATACAGACGCATTTAATAGCTATAATATGGCGAAAAACTTAGCTGAGCTATGCAGTAGCCTGCCATACGGCGTCTATGCAACATTGGGTAATCATGATTTGTATGGGCACGAACAGCCAATCAGCCAAGCGTTAGTCGATGCAGGCGTACATTTATTAAATGATGACGTGTTTGGTATCGAACATGAGGGTCAGCCTATATGGCTGGTTGGACGTTTTGATAATCATAAACGCCAGCGTGTCGCGACAACTGACCTGCTCGCGAACGTCGATACTTCACAGCCAGTGATACTGCTGGATCATAGACCAAGCGATATTGATGAGCACAGCCAGTTGCCAATCGATCTACAGGTATCAGGACACACTCACAATGGACAAGTATTCCCCGCCAACTTTATCGTGAGCGCCATCAACCGATTAGGCTATGGGTATGAGGCCATTGGCAGAGGACATTTTGTGGTGTCCTCGGGTTATGGCTTTTGGGGTATTCCGTTTCGATTGGGCTCACGTTCAGAGATTTGGTTAATTACCGTTTCTGGTCATACTAATAAATAGCTAGTTCCAGCTAACCGCTATGCCACGAGCCGCGATCTTGTACTAATAACATCACGGACGAAGCCGCCAAAACCATGAATAATATTTTTTGTTTCCTGCCCAAGTTTTTGATGCACGCTCATAAAATGAATAAAGCCGTGCGGTGCGCCCAGCACAGTATGGGTCTCAACAGGGACTTTATAACTCTTTAGCTGTTTGGCATAAGCAAATGCCTCATCACGCAATACATCGAGTTCAGCGGCGATGATATAGGTGGGACATACTTTGCTGTTATCACCAAGCATTGGCGAATTGAGTATATGTATGCGTGGCAATGGACTATTCTCAAGACAAGCGGCATCAAATACTGCCACATCAGCGTGATCCAATAGCAGGCCTTCACCATACAGCTCCCAACTCGGATAATCTGTCTCGATATCAGTCACAGGATACAGCGGCATCTGTGCTAGCGGCGCAGGTAGCTTCTTTAATAGATCAAACATTTTCTGACCATCTGCACCCAAATCTAACCAAGCGTTTTCGTTTGGTGCGGTGAGTTGCTGTGCAATCAAGGTAGAAAGGCCACCACCTGCGCTATCGCCTGCAAGAACGATGCGTGACGGTAAGGCACCTAAGGTATGGCAATGCTCAGCCAACCAAGCATAAGCGGTGATACAGTCTTTTAACGCAGCGGGTGCAGGACACTCAGGAGCTAAGCGATAATCCACACTGATCACGGGCCAACCAGTCTGCTCACAGACTGCGTGACAGAACTCGTGATGTGTATCGACATTACCGATACAAAACCCACCACCATGAAAAAACAACATGGCTGTTTGGTCAGGGTTATGAGCACGTCTTTTTTTAGCGCCAATACTCTTGGTACCTGCCTGATAGCAGCGAATGGTCATATCGCCATCATCTGCGTTGGCTATGGTTTTATCTTCCCAATTGACAGGTGTTTTACCCTTTTTGATAAAAGGTTTGATGTTACTTAGCATACTGCCACCTGCTTGGTGCCATACGCTTGGTGCTTGCATCGCCACCGCATCCGCAGCAAACCTTTCACGGAGTTCATGCATGGGCGTCAGCTCTAATGGCGTCTTAAGATGACTATTCACCGCGAGGATCAGGCGCAAATGAGCATTGGCGTGCAGATATTGTTTTGAGTGAGGCCCTTTTAAGTAACCAATCAAACCTTCTAATACTGGTGTTGGTAGATAGCCAAGACCTTTCATCGCATAGTGCAGAGTGTGTGGTTGGCAATGTGTCATTGGGTTATAACTGAGCATTTTTTCTTTGACGCTCAAACGCTTTTTTTGTACCCCGTTGTCTTTCACTTCACCAACCATCTCATCGTTCGACGCCAAATGCAGCGCCATCAATGTTTTATTCAGTAAGGTATTGATTGATGATACTGTTGAATTAGACATAATATCTCTCATAACTGTTTTTGGGTGTTTACTGTTACACCAGCGTACACTTTAAGATAAGGAATAATATTTGTAGCAATAATAAGGCAGTAGTGCGTAAAACAGGGTGTTATTTAGTAATGGCGTGGGTAGCAACGGTAACCTATTTAGAGTAATTGACGGTTTTTTGTACGTTTTGTTAACGTATATTGAGACCAGTTGACACAGAGAAAAAATTCTGAGTACTTGTTTTAAAGAAAGATCTAACCATATTTGTCGTAAATGCGAAAAATTCCTTTACTTTAGGCTTGAAATTTATACTTACTACCTTTATCAAGCAGCTATTAGAGCGTATTAATAAAAAAAATGAGTGATAACCGTTAAGTATCTGATAAAGGCCTGATACAGCCAGCGATTGGCTGATTTATTGTGTCTTATCTCAACTATTATTGACATTCCAAGGAGCTATCATGAGAGAGCAAAATACCAACCAAGAAAACTTTGATCAAACAGTGGCACATGACAATGTTGATCACAAAGACAGCATCTTAGAAGAAACCATGAACGAGTTTGATCCACAGAACAACTCAGGTGAAGAAGCCACCATCGAAAACGAGATCGATCTTGATACGTTCAAAGCGCGTATCGCTGAGTTAGAAGGTGAAGTGAAGCAAGCCAAAGAAAGCACTGCTCGCGCCAACGCTGAAGCTTACAATGCACAAAAGCGCGCCGAGCAAGAAGCGGATAAGAGCAAAAAATTCGCTCTTCAAAAATTTGCAAAAGAGCTACTCGATATCGTCGATAACTTAGAGCGCGCTATCGAAAACGCAGACGCGAATGACCCAGTCGCTGAAGGGGTGCAATTAACTCACAAAGCATTGGTCTCTGTACTTACACGTCACGGCGTAGAAGTGGTCGATCCAGAAGGTGAGAAATTCAACGCTGATTTCCATGAAGCAGTGGGTATCGATCCAGAAGCAGAAGCTGACACCGTCGGTACAGTCCTACAAAAAGGCTATAGCTTAAACGGTCGTCTACTACGTCCAGCCATGGTACGTGTTGGTCAATAATATTTTTGGGGCTAAACCCTACTAATATGAAGGTTTTTCACAAAAAATCACATGAAAGACTGTTTTTGCTTGATTATCGCCTTGAAAAATACAACAAGCAAACCGATATATAGCAACAAGTGACCGACTACGGTCTGGATAAATAAGTATTTATAGTTAAAAATAAATTAGGAGCAATTGATTATGGGTAAAGTAATTGGTATTGATTTAGGTACGACTAACTCGTGTGTAGCAGTAATGGAAGGTGACAAAGTTAAAGTCATTGAAAATGCTGAAGGTACGCGTACCACACCATCAATCGTCGCTTATAAAGATGACGAAACATTGGTTGGTCAGTCAGCTAAGCGTCAAGCGGTCACCAATCCAAGCAACACTTTGTTTGCGATTAAGCGTTTAATCGGTCGTCGTTTTGATGACAAAGTCGTGCAAAAAGATATCGGTATGGTACCTTACAAAATCGCTAAAGCAGACAACGGCGATGCGTGGGTAGAAATCAACGGTAAAAAGCTTGCACCACCACAGGTTTCTGCTGAAATCTTGAAAAAAATGAAAAAAACAGCAGAAGACTATCTTGGTGAGAGCGTGACTGAGGCAGTTGTAACCGTACCTGCTTACTTCAATGACTCACAGCGTCAAGCAACCAAAGATGCGGGTAAAATTGCAGGTCTTGATGTAAAACGCATCATCAATGAGCCAACTGCTGCGGCACTTGCTTATGGTATGGACAAAAAGCAAGGCGATAGCACCGTTGCTGTATATGATTTGGGTGGTGGTACTTTCGATATCTCAATTATCGAAATCGCAGACGTCGATGGCGAGCAACAGTTCGAAGTACTAGCAACCAACGGAGATACGTTCCTAGGTGGTGAAGACTTTGATTCAGCATTGATCGATTTCTTAGTGGCTGAATTCAAAAAAGAGCAAGACGTTAACCTAAAAGGTGACTCTCTTGCGATGCAGCGTCTAAAAGAAGCGGCTGAAAAAGCGAAGATTGAGCTATCAAGTGCACAAAGCACTGAAGTGAACTTGCCTTATATTACTGCTGATAGCAGTGGTCCTAAGCATTTGGTTGTGACCATCAGTCGCTCAAAACTAGAGAGCTTAACGGAAGAGTTAGTACAGCGCACCATGGGCCCTTGTAAAACTGCCCTTGAAGATGCTGGCCTAAAAATTGGCGATATCAACGATGTAATCTTGGTTGGTGGTCAGACGCGTATGCCACTAGTACAACAAAAAGTACAAGAGTTCTTTGGTCAAGAGCCACGTAAAGACGTGAACCCTGATGAAGCTGTGGCAGCTGGTGCGGCAATCCAAGGCGCGGTATTGTCTGGTGATAAAACTGACGTATTGCTACTTGATGTGACGCCATTGACGCTAGGTATCGAAACGATGGGCGGTGTTATGACGCCAGTTATCGAGAAAAACACCATGATTCCTACCAAGAAATCACAGGTATTCTCAACCGCTGAAGACAACCAGCCAGCAGTAACGATTCAGGTATATCAAGGTGAGCGTAAAATCGCTAACCAAAACAAACTGCTTGGTCGTTTTGACTTGACGGATATCCCACCAGCACCACGTGGCTTACCACAAATCGAAGTGTCTTTTGACATCAACGCTGATGGTATCATGAACATCTCAGCAACTGATAAAGGTACTGGTAAAGCACAAAGCATCCAGATCAAGGCGGATTCTGGCTTGTCGGACGAAGAAGTCGAGCAAATGGTTCGTGATGCAGAGGCTAATGCTGCTGAAGATGAGAAGTTCGCTAACTTAGCGCAAGTTCGTAACGAAGCAGATGGTCGTATCCATGCCGTACAAAAAGCGCTGAAAGAAGCAGAAGATAAAGTCACTGATGAAGAAAAATCAACAGTAGAGTCTGCGATCACTGAGCTTGAAGCGGCGGCGAAAGAAGACGACCATGACGAAATCAAAGCCAAGCTTGAAGCGCTAGACAATGCATTCTTGCCAGTTAGCCAGAAGATTTATGCTGACAGCGGCGCAGGTAGCGAGGGTATGGATCCAAGCCAGTTCCAACAAGGTGCTGACGCTACTGGTAGCAACCAAGCGGATGACGACGTTGTTGATGCTGAGTTTACTGAAGTAGACGAAGACAAAAAGTAAGCAATTACTTGATGTTCAAGGCTGATTTAATCGTTAATTAGATTAAATTAGCTAGATCAAAAAAACGCATCTTTCGAGATGCGTTTTTTTATGCCTGATATTTAAGTATATATTTTCAAGCGTGCCATTATGGCAAACGCGCATCAATCATTAGTACGTCATAAGTCAGATACACGCAAGGTTGACCGTCCTCATCTATGCCCGAAAATTGCTGCCAATAATCATGCTCGAATGCTTGCAAGCGGGTTTTGGTCCAGACAAAAGGCTGTGTGTTAGATGTTTGTTCACCAATCGTTTGCTTGCCACAGGTTTGATTGCTATCTATTTGATTGGTAGACACACCTGTCATCTTCATATGTTTGAGCACATCATAAGGCTGGGCGAATGGCACATTGAAACGCTGTGTTGATAGCTTTATGTGTTGAAATCCCGCTTGATCTAGCGCTGATTGCCATTCACTAATATCTGGATAATGCAGTCCTTGTCCTGTTAGGGTTTTTATTTGCAAGAAATTATCTGGGGTAAAGGTGCTTAGTAATAATTGTCCATTAGGTTTTAGCCGTGAGGCTGACTGTGCAATAAAGCTAAGTGGATTGTCAAACCACTGAATCGCATTGGCACTGATGACTAAGCTATGCTCACCGCCTAAATCCGTGGTTTCCGCATCGCCAATAAGGATTTGTGCTTGTGGCAACAATTCCTGTAAATGAGTGGCTTGCTGCTCACATAACTCGTTGATAGACCATCGCTCACTTTGTACATATGTTGCCAGTAGCTGCGTTAGTTGTCCCGTGCCTGCACCGACCTCAAGCACACTGTCTTGATTGGTATTATCGATAGCCATTAATAAGTGCTGACAAACCTGCTGCTGAATATGAGCATGTTTATCGTACTGACTGGCTTGAGAAAAATGCCGCGCAATGGTCTGCTTGCGGGCACTTAGCTCAGAAGTAGTGAGGGGATGTTCCATAATCGTTCTTTCACATAAAAGTTTATAATGAGCATCAAAAACTGCTATCGTCATATGGATAATTGCATGATTAGGCGCTCGCACTCAGCATGGGTAATGGCTGCGTTGAGTACCAAGCGAATACGTGACGTATTAGTAGGAACGGTCGGTGGCCTGATAGGCAGCGCGTAAAATCCAGCGTCTTGGAGTTGTTTTGCCTTTGTCATCGTACGAGCATTATCACCTAAAATATAAGGCACAATGGGTGACTCGTAAATAGGATCTTTTGCTGCCGATGCCACGCGATATTCAGGGCTAATGGCTTGGCTCAGTTGTAATGAAATCTGCGCCAAATGCTGTCGCCGCGTCTGTAGCTGTGGCATTTTTGCCAAAATAAACCGTGTCCAAGCATGATTGATTGGTGGCAACGCGGTACTAAAAATCAGCGGACGCATCTGATTGATGAGCCATGATTTGACCACCTCATCACATAGAATATAAGCGCCAACCGAGGCAAACGCTTTACCAAACGTACCCACTAGGTAGTCAATCTCAGTGAGCGTATCTGTTTCTTCGGCTAACCCTAATCCTTGCGCGCCAAGGACACCGACGGCATGGGCTTCATCGACATACAGCTCAATACGACTGTCAGTGGCTTTTAGCTTAACTAAAGCGGGTAGATCAGCACGATTCCCGTCCATGCTAAAAATACTTTCGGTGACGATGATGATACGCTCCACATCCTCCTCAACCTGCGCGAGCATAGTAGCCAAATGCGCATAATCATTGTGTCGATAGCGGCGATACAGACAGCGTTTGCTTTCGCTGAGTCTAATACCATCAATCATACTGGCATGTACCAGCTTGTCTGCCAAAATAACCGTCTTCACTGGTAGTGCAGTCAATGCAGGTAAGATCCCGATATTGGCGTGGTAGCCACTATTTAATACCAACGCAGATTTCGTCGCGGTTTGATTTATTCCAGCTGCGGTTTCATACCACGCTTGTAGCTCATCCTCTAACGCCTGTAGCTGTGTATCATTGCCAGTTAATAGACGCGATGATGTTGCGCTCATTTTGGGCAAACAGTCCATTGATTGCTGAATAAATTCAAAAAACTCACGCTGCAACTCAGCATCACTGCCCAAACCTAGATAATCGTTGCTAGCGATATTTAATAGGGTATTGTCATCAGCGATTACATACCGTCCGTGGTGTTCGATATCTGGTAATTTGCGATACTGCTGTTTATCTTTGAGTTGTAAGAGCGCAGTTTGTAGCTGCGCGTCGATAAAAGCTGACATGCAGAGCCGTCCTTTTTCTTTATTCGTCAGTATATGCGGAATACAATGAGTAGGGATTATTGCACAAAAACGGGATGTGTAACAAAAAGTTTCATATATCAGCCTTTGTAACCCGAGCACTGACAAATGCTTTCAAATCTTAACTCTCATACCATTAAACACTGACAGAGTGTCTGAAATAGTTTGTTACTATGTACCCATCGTTAGCAAACAAGGCGATACGGCCAAATGGTCAATACAACTAAATAACTTGTTTGTCCAAATTTACTTGAAGGAGCTAATAATGAAAACTCTACAAAAAACTATACTTGCACTAGCAACTGGTTCTTTACTTACTGTAGGTGCAAACGCCGCTGTTAACTATGGTAACGGCTACACAGGTCAACCGTATGTTGGTGCTAAGATTGGTCAATTTGATCTAGATATCGACAATGCTGATGATCCAACTGCATACGGTGTTTATGCTGGTTATAACTTCGATCCTAACTTTGGTATGGAAGTTGAGTATGTTGGTTCAGATGATGCTGACTATAGAGGCGGTGATATTGATGCCAAAACATACGGCGCTTATGGTACATACCGTTACGCATTTCCAAACACTGGTTTATACGCAAAAGGTAAACTAGGTGTAGCAAAAACTGAAGTGGAAGCATCTAATACCGTTGCAGGTTTATATGATGGTTCAGATGACGATACCAACCTTGCTGGTGGCGTAGGTCTTGGTTACGCAGTAAACTCTGACTTCAGTGTAGAAGCTGAATACGACATGCTAGGTAGCGATGCAGATCTTATGACTGTTGGTGCACAACTAAAATTCTAAGATAATATAGCGTATTTATACCTATAATCAAAAACGAAGAAACGACCATTTTATATGGTCGTTTTTTTATGTGGCAAAGGTCATTCGGCGCTTTTTGATTTCATCTAAGATATGGGCGTTGTGTTATGAGTGGTATATATTGATGATTTTTAAGAGGTTATAAACGCTCAAAGTATGCTACATTGAAAGCTAGGATAGCAAGCTAGGATGATTCAAACAGGGTGGGTGGCAATGATGGAGATGTTTTTAATGATTGAGCCTTGGCATTGGTTGGTACTGGGCTTTTTGTTGCTGATTGTTGAGATGTTTGTGCCCACATTCGCCAGCCTGTGGTTTGGTGCTGCTGCCATTATTGTTGCAGCATTGGCTTGGCTCTTGCCGATTTCTCTTTTTGTGCAAGTTGTCATTTGGTTGGTGCTGTCGGCGGTATTTTTAGTGGCATGGTTTAAGTTTATCAAGCCTTTATCAGTGGACCGTACCAAAGCTGGATTGGGCGGTGGTGTCATCGTGGGTGAGACAGGGATGATTGTGCTATCACCGCAGCCCGAGCGCGCAGGTATCGTGCGCTTTAGTGTCCCTATCGTTGGCGCGGCAGAGTGGATGTGCCGCACCACAGGAGAGGAGATTGCAGTTGGTGAGCGGGTGGTGGTGACAGATATCGTGGGCAATGAGCTGATCGTCAGAAGTATGCAGTCGCCTACGCTGAGCCAAAAAAATAGGCAAGTTTGACTGCCAGTCAAATACAATTATCAATTATAGGGATGAGTTATGGAAAGCTTTAGCATTGTGATGGTGGTGTTAATTGCACTGGTAGTCTTTACTGTGTTTAAAGGGGTGCGCATCGTACCGCAAGGTTATAAGTGGGTGGTGCAGCGACTGGGTAAATATAGCCAGACGCTAGAGCCTGGTCTCAACCTTATTATCCCTTATGTCGATGACGTCGCGTATAAAGTCACCACCAAAGACATCGTACTTGATATTCCATCGCAAGAAGTCATCACCCGTGATAACGTCGTCATCATCGCCAACGCTGTCGCTTATATCAATATCGTCCGCCCCGATAAAGCGGTCTATGGTATCGAAGATTATGAGTATGGTATCCGTAATCTGGTACAGACTTCCCTGCGCTCGATCATCGGTGAGATGGATTTGGATAACGCACTATCTAGTCGTGAGGAGATTAAAACCAAGCTCAAGCATGCCATCTCAGAAGACATCGCTGATTGGGGTATCACACTCAAAACAGTCGAGATTCAAGATATCAATCCCTCAGACACGATGCAAGCGTCAATGGAAGAGCAAGCCGCAGCAGAGCGTTTGCGCCGTGCGACAGTGACGCGTGCCGATGGACAAAAACAAGCCGCTATCTTAGAAGCTGATGGTCGTCTTGAGGCTTCACGCCGTGACGCTGAAGCACAAGTGGTACTAGCTAAAGGTTCTGAGGAGTCCATTCGTCTGATTACCGCTGCGATGGGCGATGAAGAAATGCCGATTGTTTATCTGCTCGGTGAGCAATACATTAAGTCGATACGTCAGCTTGCAGAGTCCGATAACTCAAAAATGGTGGTACTGCCTGCAGATATCTTGAGCACGGTCAAAGGTATGGTTGGCGATAAATTAAAGCTGTAAATATTTCAAAAAATATCTAAAAAAGACCTCGTTTGAGGTCTTTTTAATGGCTAATAATTGGCTGCCAAATCGTTATATCAGATAACTTTTGAGAAGCGGTTTTTGTGTTTTTTTTCTAGATATTCATCAAATACCATGGCGACATTGCGACCAAGCAAGCGGCCCCTAGGTAAGACACGAATGCCTGCTGCATCCATATCAATCAGTCTATCTGCTTGCATCTCGCCCAGCTGTTGAATCTCATCAATAAAATAGGTAATCGCATCAATACCGAATTTTTGATTCACATCTTTAAAATCAAGATAGTCGTGGCAGAGCAGGTTCATGATGACATATTCACGTAAGCGATCTTTGATGGATGTCTTAATATATTTTACTGCGGGCATGACCGTAGGATTGGTTTTGGCAGCATCAATCTTAGCTTGATAGTTTTGCAAATCAGTATCATTTTGCAGGATATAGCGCGTATTGCTATTGGCAATTTGACTGATGGATGAGACACCAAAGCCCAATAAATCACAGTCACCCATGATGGTGTAGCCCTGAAAATTACGATGTAATTTGCCTTCGCGCTGAGCAATGGCCAACTCGTCATCAGGCTTGGCAAAGTGATCGATACCAATATATTGATAACCCGCTTCGGTTAGCGTGTTGACGGTGTTGCCGAGCATAGCGAGCTTAGCTGCTGGGCTAGGTAGGTCTTCATCTTTGATCTGACGTTGGGCTTTGAAACGCTCAGGCAGATGCGCATAGTTAAAGACAGACAGACGATCTGGTGACATCTCAATGATACGGTGTACGGTTTTGTCTAACGTAGCAGGCGTTTGATGCGGCAAACCATAAATCAGATCGATATTGATGGAGTGAAAACCAAGCCCTCGCGCCTCTGTTAATACATTCTCAATAAGCTCTGCTGAATGTACGCGATTGACCGCAATTTGTACCGTTTCATCTAAGTCTTGCACGCCTAAGCTGATACGGTTGAAACCAAGGTTGCGTAATACCTTGAGCGTATTATCACTCAGCTCACGCGGGTCGATTTCGATAGAGTAGTCGCCTTCATCATCACTCAAAAACTCAAACTGAGTCTGTAAAAACTCCCACAGTTGTACCATTTCTTCATCACGCAAAAATGTTGGCGTACCACCGCCCAAATGCAGCTGCTTGACTAAAGGTTTATCGCGGCCTTCTGGTACAGAGAGCAAGCGGCGTTTAAGGGCAATCTCAGCCATTAAATACTGCAGATAATCACCAGAGTCGCTATTTTTTTTGGTAATAATCTTATTGCAGGCGCAGTAATAGCAAAGGTGACGGCAAAACGGAATGTGAAAGTATAAAGACAACGGCGCGCGTGACTCACGATTCTGCAAGATTTTCGTCTCAAGACTAACTGCCTCAAAACCATTTACTCCAATATTCTCAGGTATCGGCGTGAACTCTAGAGCAGTTGGATAAGAGGTATAACGTGGTCCTGAACGATTGTACTTATTGATGATGGCCTCATCAAATGCTGGTAGCTGCTTATTGGTGATACTGCCGCGGGTACTGGCATAAGGGTTGTCTGGTTGCATAACAGGACGCGTGGTCGACGGCGGCGCTTCCGCATCATTGTAGGGCTGCGGGTTAGTTTGTGCTGAATAATCTGTCATGCGGTATTCCTCGTTTTGACCCATAGTGGCTATAGCATCGCTTTTTTGTGCTGCCAGATGATAACGTTTGCAGTAACAGCTTGGCTATTATAGCAACTGTCTTAAAATATGGTCATTATTATACCAAATCCCTACTTTTAGTATGGTATATCGTGATGGTTTTTAGCATTAATATTGTCGGCTTTGGTTTGAGATGATTGTTTTAATGTCCTACCTATATTTTTTATAAAACACGACATTTGCACGCTGATAAATAATACTTTATCATCGATTAATCTCTAATATTAGGAAACGCTGATGTCGTTTGCTCAAGTCTATACTCGCTCAGTTGTCGGTTTGCATGCACCTAAAGTCATCATCGAAGTTCACTTATCGCAAGGGTTACCAGCACTAACCATCGTTGGTCTACCTGAAGCGGCCGTGCGCGAGAGTAAAGACAGAGTACGCTCTGCCATTCTTAATTCAGGTTTTCAGTTTCCTAATCGGCGTCTAACGATTAATTTAGCACCCGCTGATTTACCCAAAGATGGCGCGCGTCTGGACTTGCCGATAGCCATTGGTATATTGGCGGCAAGCGGACAACTTGAGCCAGAAGTATTATCGGGATTTGAGTTTATTGGCGAGTTGGCACTCAACGGTGAGCTGCGGCAGGTAACTGGTAGCTTGGCTGTCGCTCGCGCGATTAAGGCAGAACGACTCGTGTTAAAGTTATCACAGTCTATGAACATAAATGAACAAACGCCAAGTGAGCAGAGCCATTTAGTGCAGACACCAAAGCTCATCGTACCAGCTGATAATGGTCGTGAGGCCAGTCGCGTTGATGGTGTGACGATATTGGCAGCACAGAGCCTCAATGCCGTCTGTAATCACTTGCAGTCACTGGCTGATCCAAGCGGATCTTATGACTGCTTGGAGGTGGTAACGCCCAGTCCAGCACCGCAGCATGTAGGCTATCAAGTGGATTTAGCCGATGTAAAAGGACAGCACCATGCCCGCCGCGCGCTAGAGATAGCAGCAGCTGGCGGTCATTCGTTATTGTTTACAGGGCCACCGGGTTCTGGCAAAACGCTCATGGCCTCACGTTTGCCGACGATATTGCCTGATCTCAGTGATGAGGATGCGCTCGAGGTAGCTAGTACGTATTCAGTGGCAGACAGTGATTACGATTACGGCACACGTCCCTTTAGGCAAGTGCATCACACCATATCAGCCGTGGCGTTGGTTGGCGGCGGTTCACGGCCCAAACCGGGCGAGATTACGCTTGCTAATAAAGGGGTGTTATTCCTTGATGAGTTACCAGAATTTGATCGGAGCGTGCTTGAAGTATTACGCCAGCCGTTAGAAGCCAAACAAATCACTATTAGCCGTGCTAACTCGCAAATGACCTTTCCAGCCAACTTTCAATTAGTCGCTGCTATGAATCCGTGCCCGTGTGGTTATGATGGTGATACTTCAGGTCGCTGCCGCTGTCGACCTGAGCAAATCAAACGCTATCAAGACAAACTCTCAGGGCCACTATTAGATCGTATTGATTTGCATATTACCGTACCAGCATTGCCGATTGCTGACTTACAAAGCGCGCAGGCAGGAGAAACATCCAAACAAGTACGCGAGCGAGTAGCAGCCGCGCATCAGCATCAATTAAAACGACAACGAAAAGTTAATAATGAGCTAAGCCCGAGCGAAATCGATGAATATATCAAATTAGGCGACAGCGAAAAGCAACTATTGCAACTTGCTCAGCAGCGCTTGAATTTATCCGCACGCGGCTACCATCGAGTGTTACGAGTCGCGCGTACTATCGCTGATTTGGCCAACAGTACAGATATTAATAGCGCCCATGTGTCAGAGGCGCTCAGCTATCGTAGTAAGGAGTAGTCTTCGTTTAAGCCAACTATCACATCCGTTTGATAGATGCTTTTGTGGGTTAGATGTTATCTTTCATAATCCAAGTAACCAAATCCGCAAAATTATCAAACGCCTCGGTTGGGCTGAGCTCACGAATGTCTTGCCCGTAGTTATAGCCATAGGATAGTCCAAGCGTGTCCATATTGGCGTTTTGCCCCGCTAACATATCGTTTCTAGAATCCCCAATCATCACTGACTGCGCGACACTAACATTGAGAGCGTCGCAAACGTGCAATAGAGGCGCTGGATCTGGCTTTTTGGTGGGTAGACTGTCGCCACCCATCACTTCACTAAACAGATCTTGCCAGCCGAATGTTTGCAATATTTTGGGGACAAAACGAATGGGTTTGTTGGTGACTAGAGCGAGTGTGTAGCCAGCCGCGTGAAGTTTTTTAAGGCCGCTATCGACATCGGGATAGGCAACGGTTTTGCTACCACCAATCTTAGTATATGCCTCAAAAAATATCTGCTCCGCGTAATCAGCCTCAGCTTGGGTCAATGCGCCCTCTGGGACAGTCACATCACCGACCAAAGCACGCTCCACAAGCATTCGTGAACCATTGCCTATCCAATTGCGTATCGTCTCGATAGGGTAGGTGTCTTTACCAAGCGTGGTCAGCATCGCATTGGTTGCGTCGGCCAAATCAGGCACGCTATCAATGAGCGTTCCATCAAAGTCAAAAATTAAAAGTTGCTTATTCATTGTTCCTCACTATTAAAAGTCATTATATTTATTATGTTTGATATTCTGTGTTATACCTTGGCACGGTAGTATTTTAAGACTGGTCAATTTAGTGATGTTATATTCTCAAGGTGATGAGCATTAGCAATTACTCGACATCTTTATATAGTCAATCCACTAAAAAAGCGTTACAGCGTTAACCTCGCTTGAAGTATGACGTATACATCTGCACTCGGTTGCCTTGTACCACTCTTAAATTGGATCAACTATAACGCGCGCGGTGTTCTTTCTTCATTCTTAGATAATCTTCGTTCTCACGGCACTCGTCCCATTTAATCTTAAAAATACGTGCTGATTCTGCCTTGATCGGGTCTTCGGTTTGTCGTGGTAACTCTTCGCGGCCATGGGCGCCGCTTTGGCCTTTTTTGTCATCAGGTACTGGCCCTTTGTATTTTTTACCGCCCTTGTGATTGGCATAGCGACGCGCGCGGGTATAGCCCATTTGAATAAATTTGCGCGCCATATCTGCACCGACAAAATCATCGTCAGCTAGATAATCCAAAAACATCTGGTAAATCGTCTCACTACTCTCTTTTGCAATATCAGGCGTGGCAAAATGCCAATGCGGGAGTATTTCAGACTTGTAAGGCTCTACCAGTAATACGCCTTGCTCACCGCGCCCGACGCGATATAGCTCAGGATGCTCACGTAGATCAAGATTTTTATAATCCAAGTCGTAATCGAATTCTCTCATATCTGCCACCTAGGCTCTGTACTATGATGGGTATCTATTCATTCATAGTTACTGAGTATACTGAGCCAAGCGGTGTAGAAAATAGCACAAAAATGTTATGCAACCGTGAGTAAAGCGAGCGATGAGTATAAATAACAGACATAAAAAAAGCCCCAAACAACTTTGTTTGGAGCTTTTAGAATTTGATTAACGAATGGTGGCTCGAGGCAGGATCGAACTGCCGACACACGGATTTTCAATCCGTTGCTCTACCTACTGAGCTATCGAGCCGTCTTCGTTGAGGCGCTATTAAACTAAATATGAGCACGACTGTCAAGTGATTTTTGCATTATATCGAATAAAAGACAATAAATAATCAGATATTAGCAAAATGAGACGTTTTGAACGCCGTTTTAGTCTTTTACTCGCAGTAATTCATACTCGCTCATAATACGGTGAATATCTGCATCCGCAGGGATGAATTCACGCACGCCTTTTTTGACCTCGGCATCATAGACCAGTTTAATAAATTTGGCATCGATGGCACGTTTACGATTCTCTGGATGTACCGTCAGATATTGCAAACGCTTGGCATCGGTCTGCCCATCATCAAAACAAGCAACCGCAGCGATAGGCTTATCATTGAACATACCAACATAGAGATATTGTCCACGTTTGAATCCTTGCGCCACTATGTTTAACACCTCAGCACCATCAGGCTGCGCATCATCACTATCGTACAATGCCTGCAAGCGTTCTGCTAGCTCGTTATCGCGAGCAGGTTTTTTGATAAGTGGCGCATCCAAGCTATTAATGGCGATCGCTTCTAAAGGCATAGCAGTTCCTATAAACAGAGGGTTTTTATAGTATAAAGTCAGTGTGACACCACACTATGTCATGGAGAGTAGTGCCACAAGGTAGACATTGTCAATGTTCGAGCGAGTCATGATTGATAATACTGAACACACTATTTTAGCAGAATGACGTAAATTTGTGCGTGGTTTAGCGCTTGGTCGTGGCAGTAAATGTTAGGGTTTGCTATGATGAGGCTAGATAATATGTGGGACACATCAACCCTAATATATTGATATCTTTTGTATATATCACTTTTTCATACATTTTTTGCTGACGCTGATGGCAGCGCTAGCCTCAATGTAACAGACAGCAATGGGCGATGTTTCACCCTATTTATAATTGACCGCTTTTCACTGATAAAAAACCGATAGAGAATAGCCATGACAGCCAATGCAACTGAGCAAAATCAAGCAACAAACCTAAATTTATATGGTCGCCCTGAGCGCATCGCGACCGTTGAGCGCATCACTGCCGAAACGCAAATCACTTGTACCGTCAACCTCGATGGTACAGGCAAAGGCGTGGTAGATACGGGCGTACCGTTTTTGGATCATATGATTGATCAGATCAAGCGTCACGGTTTGTTTGACTTGGACATCAAATGCAACGGCGACACTTTTATCGATGACCATCATAGCGTCGAAGATACGGGTATCACCCTTGGTCAAGCCTTCAATAAAGCCTTGGGCGACAAAAAAGGCATCCGTCGTTATGGGCACTTTTATGCGCCATTAGATGAGTCGTTGACACGCGCTGTGGTTGATCTATCAGGGCGTCCAGGGCTGCACATGGATATTCCATTTACGCGCTCGCACGTTGGCCGCTTCGATGTTGACCTATTCAGTGAGTTCTTTTATGGCTTCGTCAATCACTCGTGGATGACGGTGCATTTAGACAATCTCAAAGGCAAAAACAGCCATCATCAGATCGAATCAACCTTTAAAGCCTTTGCTCGTGCGCTGCGTATGGCCTGCGAATATGATGAGCGTGCGCTCAATACCTTGCCATCGACCAAAGAGGCTTTCTAAGGCGCATATAAGGCTGTTCTACAAGGTTACTCAAGAGGGTCAGTTAAGCTTGGGGTACTGGTTGTACAGCCTGCGCTTAACTTCCTTGTAGCAAAACCTTATCTACACCTTAGTAACAGAAAATAGTATATATAGTATAGTAGTCAAAATATTTAAAAACGAGAACCAATTGATGACCAAAGTAGCGCTATTAGATTATGGCATGGGCAATTTGCATTCCGCTGGCAAGGCACTATCGGTAGTCGGGGCAGATGTCTCTATCACCAATGATTCAAAAGTTGTCGCGGCAGCAGATAAAATTGTCTTCCCTGGTGTTGGCGCGATGCGTGATTGTATCGCTGGTATGTATGAGGCAGGCATTGATGACGTGGTACGCGATGCAGTGTTTAACAAGCCCGTGATGGCTATCTGTGTGGGGATGCAGGCGTTGTTTGAGCAATCGGCTGAAAATGGTGGTACAGATTGCCTTGGCATCTTAAACGGTACGGTAGAAGCGTTTGACCCTACGTGGAAAGACAAACAAGGCGCAACGATAAAAGTACCACATATGGGCTGGAATACGATTAATGGTATGGATTTTGACCATCCGCTCTGGCACGGTATCGAGGACAACGCGCATTTTTATTTTGTGCACAGCTACTACTGCTCACCTAGCGACCGCAAGCAAGTGGCCGCGGTATGTGACTATGGTCAACCGTTCTGTGCCAGTGTCATCCAAGACAATCTATTTGCCACCCAGTTCCATCCAGAAAAGAGCCATACCGCTGGCTTGCAACTGCTAAAGAATTTTGTCGAGTGGAATGTGTAGTTAGGCAGTAAACGTAAATTGCACATTTGCTTCAGAATAGGGTAGATTATCGCTTGTATAATCTACCTTTTTTATTCTCCACTATTGTCATTCTTAACTATCAATTTTTAGTTATTATTGTTTAGTGATACGCTCAATCATTTTCTGCTCGCTTATATTTGGAATACTCTAGTGGACTTTACCGCCTTTAAAATGAATGTTGTTGAAACAACTGGCCTTGCCAAAGATGCCTTACATATCTATGTTGGGGTTGGTGTCTACTTGCTTTGTCTGTTTGTGCTGCGTCCTATCATCAAAAACCACAATATCAGAGCGTTTATCGCATTGATCGTGGTCACTGGCGTGGCGTTATCAGGTGAGTATCTGGACAATCGCCATATCATCATACCAAAAGGCCTCTTGGCATTAGAAATGGTGGATATAAAGGCCAGTCTGCATGATCTGATGAATACGTGCCTGCTGCCTTTCGTGCTATTTGCTTTAAATAAGTGGACAAGGATTTTTCAAGCGAGCAGCTCACCAAGTAAGCTACTAAAGAAAACCCGTTAAAACAGTTTTTCAATCCTGCTTTACAAAACTTACGAAACATAAAAACTCTCATCTATTTAATGCTGACTTCATTTGTTACCTTAGATTTATCATTTCTAGCTACTTAATAAATAGCTACTCAATAAATATAAATCATAAAAAAGGAAGCCACTATGAATATGCAAGATCTATTAGATAAAGCCAAAGACACCTTAGACAACGCCAAAAATACTCTAGGCTTAGAGCCGCAAGAAACTGAAGCAGGCATTTATATTCCCTCAACATCATCGCTAAAGATAGCTGCGCCGAATAAAACCAACTACGATCATACTAATTACGATAATCCCTATACGGGCGATAAGAGAATCATGATGGTCTGTACCGAAGAGCAGTACATGACTATGGAGAACGGCAATAAATTTGATACCGGTAATCATCCGGTGGAGATGATGGTGCCGTTATTACATTTTAAAAAAGCAGGCTTTGATGTCGATGTGTTTACGCCAACAGGCGAGGCGGTCAAGGTCGAGCAGTGGGCGATGCCAGAGGACGATGACGACGTTAAACAAATTTATAGTGAGTATGAGTCCAAGTTTAACAATCCCAATAGTATCGCTGACTTTGTCAAAAATGACATGGCCAAGAGCGACGATTATGCAGCGATTTTTATTCCAGGTGGTCATGGCGCGATGCTAGGCTTGCCAGAAGACAAAAACCTTGGCGCATTGCTACGTTGGGGACACGATAATGATCTCTTTACCTTAGCGATTTGTCATGGACCTGCCGCTTTATTATCCGCTAACCTAAACGGTTCTGATAAGGCAGATGATAAGTCTGAGCGCGACTTTATCTTTAAAGGTTATAAGATGGTAGCGTTCCCCACTGGTATGGATAAGCAAATGCCAAAAATTGGCTATCTGCCTGGTACGATGCCATGGTACTTTGGGGATAAGCTTGAAGACCTAGGCGTCACTATTAGCAACAAACTGGCCACCGGTAGCACTCATCAAGACAGAAAACTGATCTCGGGGGATGGACCATTAGCTGCCAATGAGTTTGGTAAACTGAGCGCTACTGAATTACTAAAAGCGCTTAGCTAAAAGGTTGGCAAGCCGTTCACTTGAAATAAATCATTTCATAGCATAAAAAAACGGACTATTAATGAGTCCGTTTTTTTTCAAGCGGGTAATCTAATTTGGATAACCTCGAATAGGAGCTATAGGATAAAAAAGAACTAAATTATCCATTTTTCTTCTTCTACATTGATCCAAAAATTCTATTAATGAATCTTCGTTTTTTAAAAATTCATTGAGCTGTTCAAAAGAAATTTCATAATAGATCTCTTGCAAAAGTACCAGTTCATTGACTTCCACTGACGGAATTACAAGGGCTGACGATGACTTATGCAAGAAGTCTAATATTCTTCATACTCAACATACCTATGATTTGGCGGACTAACTGGAAAAGATAAGTAATATTTATTGGTAGTGGTTTCTCTACCTAACGAGTATCTTTTTTCTCTACTGATTTTCAAATTTTCAAATTCGTAACGCATAGAGGTCTCACGTAAAGTCATATTATGAAGCTAACCTACTTCTCATCATACAGCTCACGCACGACTTCACCAATCACTTTGATTCCATCCGTCAGCGTCTGCTCATCGGCGGCGATACTCATACGAATACACTCGTGTGCATGTTGGTAATCGCTGACATCCACACCAGGGAAGAAGTACTCACTTGGCACAATCAACGTGCCTTTTTCTTTTAGGCGCTCGTATAGCTCAAGGGTCGTAATCGGCAAGTCTTTAAACCATAACCAAAAGAATATCGCGCCTTCAGGCTTATGAATCATAAGCGGATAATCGCCCAATGCTTCTTTCAATAGCGTCACCGCGAGTGTTGCCTGCTGTTGATAAAACGGCTTAATCTCATTATCCGATAACTGCTTGATACGGTCGTTTGCGACCAGTGGCGTGGCAATCGCTGCTCCAAAACGTGTCGGCGCTAGATTGACCACGGCATTCATCGCGCTGACCGCCTCAATCACTTTAGCATCAGCGACGATAATACCGGTACGCATACCGGGCAAGCCAATCTTCGACAGGCTAAAACACAGAATCGTATTGTTATCCCAGTTCAAATTGACATCAGAGTAAATGATATTCGGGAAGGGCATACCGTAGGCGTTATCAATAATCAGCGGAATGTCATAACGCTTAGCAATCTCGGACAAATGCGCCATTTCATCATCGGTCAGCACGTTGCCAGTCGGGTTGGTCGGGCGTGAGCAACAAATCGCGCCAATACGACCTTCCTTGAGCGCTGGCAGGTTTTCCAATGCCTCAAAATCCACGCTATATTTAAAGAAGCCTTCTTCGCCATCATGCGTCACTTCATCGATATGCGGTAATACGGCGGTAAAATGCTGACCTTCCACATGCACATCACTATAACCAATATACTCAGGGGTCAATGGTAGTAGAATGGATTTGTCGACAGATTCACTATTCTCCTCAGTGAAAGCACCACCAAATAGATTAAACAGATAGAAAAACGCATTCTGTGAGCCATTGGTCAGAGCGATGTTGTCCGCCGTGAGATTCCAATCATAATGACGGTTAAAGAAGCCAACCAAGGCGTCAATAAAGCCTGCATCCCCTTGCGGATTGGAGTAGTTCGCCATGCTAATAATCGCGCTACTATTGGGTACGCCTGCGTCGTTATCAACACCCAGCGCCTTATACGTCTCCAAAAACAGCTCGTTGACGGCATCAATTTTGGCAGGGTTACCACCGCCCAGCATGTTGACTGGCTGATCGCTTTTTAGCGCATCGCCCAGATCATCCATCAACTGTGAGATGCCCGTAGGCTGGGTAAATTTTTGACCGAACTTTGAGAATTTCATAAGGTTACCGTGAATGTTTAAAGGGTTATTTGATGAATAAAGTTGGGCTAGTATAGCAAATGAGAAGTATAAAATAAGCAAAGTGCGGGGCAGATATTAACTTATATGTCTATACAGGTTGTGAAGCAACAACGCCCTCTATGTGAATAGAAGGCGTTGTGGTTTGAGGTTTTTAGACAATCGTAATATTCGTTCATATGTTGAGCCTACTGGCTAAGCACAAGAGAGTCCTCAATTAAAAGTCGTATATAAAATTTTATTTCTTGACAATAGTTTTTTAAAGCAGTACATTTTACTAACTAAGTTAGTAAATCTATTACTAACTTAGTTAGTAAAATGTACTAACATAAACTTCAACATACTATACTAAGGTCTAAATATGGATATACCTACTCATCTAAATCACAAACCGATCGTAAAGCTGGAAAACTATTCAAAAATTGATGGCGCATATAGAAATGATACAGATGTCCAAGGTTTATCGCTTGGAGTATCGCAGTGGAGTGATGAAGATTTATCAGTTAAAGTTTGGCGTCATTCGGGCAAAAAGTGGTCTCGAATGTCTGAAGAATTACCACTACATCGAGTTTTAGATTTGGCTAGTTTAGTTTGCTCAGCTTTATCCTATGCGCAAAGCGATATACTACTAAGTGATGATAAGTTTAGTATTACGACAAGTAATGATGCAGATTTGCTAAATAATTTAAAACAAAAGCTGCATCCTGAATATGTAAAAAATAACTTAAATGAGCCTCTGACACGCTTATCACGTTTGTTAAAAAACCTAGGTTATTAGTCAATTTATAGAAGCTGCGGGTTTAATTAGAAATTAAGGTAAACGGATAATATGAAAGTACATTTTTATGATAGAAGTTTATGGAATGATTTTTACAAATACCTGTCAGCTATAGGACTAGTAACGAGTACTACCTTCTTGTTCATCACTACTTCTGATAATTTCAAGATTATTACAGGAGGAGTCTTATCTATAGCAATATTCACAGTGTTTCTAGCTTTATGGTTTAGAGCCAATAGTTTGAAATACGTAAAAGTAAAAATTGATTCAACAAGTGTAGAAATTAAAGAAGGTGATTTATTTGAACAAGAAGGTTTGATTGCTATAGGTTTTAATGAATATTTTGATACAGTTGTAGACGACAAAATAATATCTAAAAAATCTTTGAATGGAATTTTCATTGACACATATCTAATTCATACTGGTAAAGAAGTTGACGAACTTGATGTACTCATTGAGAACGGCGTAGAGAACGAACACAAAGCTAAAGGGAAAAAGCGTAAAGCAGAAGGGAAGTTACAACGATATAAGCTAGGAGCAATTTATCTACTTGACGATAGATATATTTTAACTGCATTTACAAAATTTAATGATAGAAACGAAGCTAGGCTTACTATGTCAGAGTACTTAGAGTTTTTAGTCAATTTCTGGGATAACGTTAATTCTATATACGCTCAAAGGTCAGTAAGTGTTCCTATATTTGGTGGTGGTATTACTAGGTTTAAAGAGCATAAAACTATTTCAGATGAAGAGCTACTTAAAATCATGCTTTGGACTTTTAAAATTAGTGAAATGCGGTTTAAACATCCTGCTAGGCTTACGATAATAATTCATCCTGAGAAAATAAAAGCAATTAATTTAAATGACATTAAAGGACTAGGCAATGGCTTATAGAAATGGGACTTATGTAGCGTTTGATGGTTTAGATACTACAAACCCTACAATTGGAGATATAAAGTACTTCAATATGCTCAAGATGTGGAAAAATATAAGTAGCAAATCATTAATTGATTTCAAATTTAGTGACAGCCATCAAAAAACATCTCAAGTTAGGGACACCAGTAGTAGGAATACGCTAGAGAGAGTGCTCTTAGAGCGTCTGAAAAACTCTAAAAATATGGTTTTAATTTTAACTGAAAAAACTAGACATGACAGAGAAATGTTGAACTACGAAATAGAAAAAGCTATAAAGATGGATTTACCAATTATTGTATGCTATCCAAAAGTACGACAACCTATATTTAATCCAAAATATTACTCAGATTATTGGCCTCTAGCTCTAGCCGAAGGTATTAGAAAAGAAGAAGTTCAGTGTATTCATATACCTTTTAAAAAGAAACCAGTTTTAGATGCTATTCCAAGATTTCATATCCATAGCAATGAGAAGTTAGAATCTTTAGGTTTTTATAATAGAGATGCATATGATTTTTTTAATATTACATGGGAATAGTATATGTTAAGAATATATCGTTTTAAGACAATATTAAGGTAGCAGGAAACACTCAAATGACAATACCCACTTCGCCTAGACTGGTTAGTTATAGTGGATAGAAATTTTCCGCTATAACTAACCCTTGTTAAACTTTTAACCCTAAATCATCGCCCTGACCCGTGCCATAATCCCGCGCCCAATCACCAATCTCACATAAATAATGGCAATGGCAAACAGCAAGACGACTAACGCCGCACCGCCAATAGCCAAGCTCATCCACGGCACACTAAACTGTAGATTAAACCACTGCGTGATGGCTGCCCATGCGCCAACGCTGGCGATAACAACGGCAAAGGTCGCAGCACTAATACCAAGCACTCCCAATTCTAAAATATTGAGCATATACAGGTCACGCTTTTGCATACCGAGCAGTCTAAATGACGCGCTGTCCTTCATACGATCTTGCGAGGTAGACAGCAGCGAGCTGATCAGCACCATGACCCCAGTGAGCAGGGCAAGCAAGGTAAACACATAGACCAAGCGGCTCATTTGTACCACCAGCTCTTGAATTTGCTTGGCAATAGCCGTGCCATCGATGGTCGTGACTGCAGGGAACTGGCGTACCAGTTTGCCTTGTAGCTCTGGAATGGTATCTTCTGATACATGCGCGGTGGCAAACTGAATCTGCGGGGCAGCGGACAGCACCGACGGCTCAAACAGGAAGTAAAAATACGGGCTTGGGCCACGCTCATAGCGCGTGCGAATACTGGTGATCTGCCCGACGATTTCGATACCCTGAATATTAAAGCGCACCTGATCGCCCATGCCGACATTGAGCATACTGGCGGCAGTGTCCAAGATAGACAAGGGTTTGATTTGTTCATTTGTCGCATCGATAGGCGTATATAGCGCATCGTCTGTGAGCGATTCAGTGATGTACTCAGTATCCATGACCGTATCGGCGTAGCTTAAGTTAAACACCCGCGTAGGGTCATCAAACCCATCTTCAGGCTCGATATCTTTTGCCGGTACATCGTTCGCCGTCTCTACACGGGCGCGAATGACGGGGTAATAGGTGACAGGCGCCTCAATGATTGCATCAATATTGTCATGTTGATCGCTTTGCACATCCAGCAAAAACAGATTGGGCGCGTCTTCAGGATAGGCATTGATAAACTGCGCATTGATACTGTGATTGAGTGTGGTGATGAGCGTCAGCACCGCGACCGATAGCGATAAAGTGACAAAGAATAATGCGGATTGATTGCCTTTGCGCGCCAGATTATGAATGGCGATACGCTGCATCCAGCTGACTTTGGTATTGCTCGCTAACTTATTAAGCAGCCATAGCCACCCACGCGCCAATAACCAAAATATCGCCACAAAGCCAATCAAGCCGCCCAGTAACTGCGCGCCTAATGACAATGAGCCAACTTCATAAGCAAAGAAGGCATACAGCCCTGTCATCACCAAGCCATACCACAGTAATGGCACGCGTCGATACCACGGCAGGTTTTGCGACTGCGTGCTTGCCCCTTGATTGAGTAGGGTCGCGGGTTTGGTGGTGTTAAGCGCGCTTAAACCACGCTGCGCAATCAGCAACGTGAGGGCTAAGGCAATCACAATGGTCTTAATCGCGCTAATTGGATTGATAGATAGACCCACGTCAGCAGGTAAGATAGCCGCGAGATACGGCTGACCAATTTTAATCAAGCCCAGACTAAGGACAATCGCGGCGATACAAGCAATGACAGTTGTGACGATAAGCAATTGATAATAGCTACGTTTGAGTGAACCAAGCGGCTCGCCTAACGCCAAACGAATGGCATTATTGGACTGCTGCTTGCTGACGAACGCACTAATGACACCGTACATGGCGACTGCAGAGAGTAGCAGTACGGCAATGACCAGTAGCTTTAAAAACATCAATACATTATCAGAGATACGTGAGACCGAAGTATCTGCTGACTCGGCATCAGAGAGCTCGATATCAGGATAACTGGTCAGTATACCAGTGAGCTTTTTACGCTGCGTCGTTATCAGCTCAGGGTCACCTGCCATCTCGATACGATAGTTTATGCGGCTGCGCTGACCAAGTAGATTGGTCGCCTCTAACGCATCTTGTTTCATTAAGACCCGCCCACCAAAACCAAAGGCGGTTAAAGGTCTGTCAGGTTCTTTGGTCAGCACATCACTGATCGTAAACTGTGCATCGCCAATGTCGATACGGTCGCCGACACTAGCATTTAGGCTACTGAGCACTTCTGGGGCGACGACGATAGTGTCAGCGGTTAGTTGCTCCCACAGCGGCTTTCCTGAGGCAAGCTCAGCGGTACCGTATAAAGGGTAAGAGGGCGACACCGCTTTAACGCTGGCAAGCAAGGTTTGCTCATCGGTGACGAGCATGGCGCTAAACTGATAGTCATATACGGTCTGCGTATCGGGGATGGTTTCTACTTGCGCCAATACCTCGCTTGGCCAGTCTTGCTTACTGTTTAAAATCAAATCGCCACCAACGAGTGCGCGCTGATTGTCATTGATATAACGATCGACAGACTGCTGCACAGAGTCGAGGGTCAGGTAGGTTGCAAGTGACAAGGTCAATGTGAGTAGAAACAACACTGGATACACCCAGCGCTGCCACCAACTACGGCTGAGTGCTTGCGAGCCTAGTGTTTTGGTGAAAAGTTGATTGAGGATACCGCTAGAATAACTGGTCTCTTGACGCATACTGGTATCAGTCTTTTTTATATCAGTTGATGTGTTGTCTGTCAGCTTTTCATTCATGTCGGTACAATCCGGCCGTCATGCATGGTAATGACGCGATCTGCCATCTCGGCAAGCGCAGGATCGTGAGTCACGACCACTAGTGCAGAGCCAACTTGCTGGCGTAAGTCTAATAATAATTGCATGACTTGATCGGCATTTTGCTCATCGAGGTTCCCTGTTGGCTCATCGGCAAAGACAATCTTTGGATGCGATACTAGCGCTCGTGCCACCGCTGTACGCTGCTGCTCACCACCTGATAGCTGATTGGGTAAGCTATGACGGCGATGACCCAAATCAACCGCATCAATCAGCTCGTTGACTCGTGCTGGGTTTGGACGTCTGGCAATATCAAGAGGAAAGGCGATGTTTTCGGCGACTGTCAGTGTTGGCAGTAGATGAAATGACTGAAAGACAAAACCCATGTCCTGTTGACGAATGACCGCAAGTGAGTCTTCATCCAAGCTGCTGAGCGTTTGATCTGCCAGCGACACCGTACCACTATCGGGATAGTCTAATGCTGCGAGCAATCCTAGTAAGGTCGATTTACCCGAGCCTGATTTGCCCATGATGACCACAAACTCGCCAGCATTGACGTATATATCGACGTCCTTGATGATAGACAATTTTTGCTCACCGACTTGCACAGTTTTGTTTAACTGAGAGGCGGTGAGCAGGGCAGATTTTTCAGTATCTACTGGCGGTATTGATGTGGCAGTCGAAGGTGATGTCATTACAGTGTCTCGTTAAGTGGACTCATTTGTCGTATTTTTGGTTGTGTCGGCCTGAGAGGTTTCGGCTGCTGTGACTTCTTGTAGCGTGGGCTCTAAGATAGGCAAGATATTGTCATTGACGATGATGGTGTAGCCTTCTTTGGTTGGGTGAATGGCGTCTGCTTGGTTGAGCTCAGCGTCACCGCCGACACCCTCTAAGAAGAACGGAATAAGCGTTACGTTCATGTCTTTAGCGACGCGAGGATAGATATCTGAGAACGCGGCAACGTAGTCATCGCCCAAGTTATCATAGATCGACATCCCGCCCAAGATGACGACACTACCATTGTCTTGCAAACGTTTAACAGCTGTCCGAATATTGGCTTCAATCGTCGCCACATCGATACCGCGTATGGCGTCGTTAGCCCCAATGGTCAAAATCGTCACATCAGGTTTGGTTTGTAATACCCAATCTAAGCGATTGACCAGACCCGTGCTGGTTTCACCGCTCAGCCCTGAGTTGATCACTTCGGTATTCTTATAACCCATTGCTTGCAGACGATCTTCTAACTGCGCAGGGTAGTTATCATTTTTATCCACCCCAAGACCTTCCGTCAATGAATCACCTAGGGCCAAAATAGTGATTGGGGCGTCGTTGACTTGCATATCGGTGGGTGCATCAGCATTGGCGTCTACGGACGTTGTATTGGCTTGGTTGGCTGTCGTTTCAGTATCTGAGCGTTGGGTGTCAGTCGGTTGATTCGGTGTGGTCGGCTCAGTCTCTTTTTGACAACCACTGATCGCCATGACAGCAGCGAGCATGGCAATAGCAGGCAGGCGCTGAGCGAGCCGAGAAGGGGTATTTAGCATGGGTGTTATGTCCTATAAGCAATCAAGCTGATGTAGAGTCAGCTCAAGATTTAAATCATCTTGCACTGACTATAGCAAAATAAGACAGCCACCAATATTGCCCTAAGGTTAATTTCAAGACAGCTTTATTGCGCGTTAGAAATCAAGGACTTATAGAAAGCAGTATGTAGAGATTTTGATAAGCTAATATCAAATGTATTTACCATCGACCATCACTGGACGACTGACGAGCCAAGCAATCACAACGTTTGCAATCATCAGTATCAGAATAATAAAAAGCGGCAGACTCCAGCTATCAGTCGATTCATGGAGCCAGCCTGTGCCAAGCGGGCCAAAAAATGCAATCAAATAACCGACGGCTTGTGCCATACCAGACAGCTCACTTGATTGATTGGTAGTATACGTCCGTAATGAGAACAGCATCATACTCAAGGTAAAAATCGCTGAGCAACCAATCCCCATCATGGCTGACCATAGCCACGCCAACTCAGTGGACAGATAGCTGATACCTAATACGCCAATGACATTGAGCACAGCGGCAAACACGGCGAGTGCTTGAATAGGACGACCACGATTAATCAGCCATGTCAGACTCAAGATAGAGATGGGTGCCATAAACTGAAACACAGAACCCATTTGGCCAGCGCTCACGGCAGATAGCCCTTTACTAACCAAAATAGAAGGCAAAAAACTGGCAACGGTATAAAACAGTAATGATTGTAGCCCCATAAAGACAGCAATTTGCCAAGCAAACGTCGTTCGCCAAATAGAGATATCAGAGGCATCTTTATCTGTAGATATGACGGGTTGGTGGTTAGATGAGCCCAAACGCACACGCAAAAATAACCAAATCAATAACGCAAAAACACCTAAAACCGTCCAACCACCCAACGCCCACTGCCAGCCTACTTGCTCAGACAAAGGGAGGACGATGCCTGAGACTATCCCAGCGGTCACCGTCATGGTTAAACTAAACAAACCCGTAATCAGCGGAATATGTTGCGGAGTACGTTGCTTGATGACAGGCGCGGCCAGTGTATTAGCAAAGCCAATGGCTAGAGTCAGCAATAAAGTACCGATTAAAAACCCAGTCCACGTCGGGATAACGGTACGCAGAATCATGCCAGTGGTTAATAGCGCGATCATGGTAATCAAGGTATTCTCAAGTCCAAAACGCTTGCCAATGGCTGGTGAGATCAGCGCACCAAGGGCAAAACCCAGCATCGGCACAGCGCCCAACCAGCCAATCTGTATCTCCGAGATATTGAGTGCTTTTTGCACCACTGGCGCGATTGCGCCCAGTGCAACGATGGGAGCGCGCATGTTGGTTGCCAGCAAAATCATGGCACATAGCACTAACCAAAAGGTGAAACGAGAGGATGGCAGTTTGGATGAGGTAGACATAGCAGCACAACGATAACAGGGAAAAAGGACACGTTATAAGACAGCGCCGAAAAATCGTCGCTTGTAAAACAACACTAAAGATCATTTACTCAGACACGTACCTAAACGGTAATCAATAACGTCAAACAGAACTAAAAATTTGCAGAGGGCAAAACAGATATGTTTGCTGGCCAATTTTTTAAATAGAAAATATCTAAATAGAGAGTGTCTAAATAGGAATAATAAGAGATGAAGATATAAAATAGCGCCAAGTCACTTTGAATGATTTGACGCTATTATACGAACAGATGTTAGGTAAATACTACCTGCGTGTGGTAACCAATGAGTTTTTACACAGATTTGCCGAGTTGGGCAGCTCTTAACGCGTTTTCTTGTTGTTCTGCCATCAATGAGTCGCACTTGTTGGGATCATCGCCACAAAATGAGCACTGCTCATCACCCATCAATTTGGCAACACCACCACAAGAGCCTTTGAGCGGCTTTTTTTTGACCATATAACCGATGCCCATAAAAACGAAAAATAGGATAAACACTGTAAAGGTAATGGCAAGCATAGGAAGCAATTGGCTAAGCATAGAGGAAACCTCATTGTCAAAAGTGGGGCAGTTGCTGTTAATGATAATGATAATGATATACTTTTAATGGCAACTAACTAATAGTATAGCAAATTTTGGTGTTGCTCGTTGCGCGTTATCGTATTCTCTTGTTTCAATGCCAAAAACTTACTAGGGCTTTTTGTCAGCGCGTAATGCTTGCATTGCTGGTGTCTGAACCACTTGCCAGTCATCGATATTATCATCAGACACGTTATCAGAAACATTACTCTCAGACCCGTCTGTTTTTATATCGTCAGCCAATACTACAAACATAGCAGCCAAGTTTTGAGCTTTAGCGACATCTAGTGCTTTATGATAGGGCATCGCTGTCAGCGCTGTCGCCCATGCATCAGCTAATGCAACTGAATCAGCCGCGACAGTGACGGAGGGCGCACCGCCTGCGATGGGTTTGCCAGTGATCGGATCAATGGTATGGCTATAGCGTTTGCCATCGAAGATGACAGAGTTGCGATAGTTGCCTGAGGTGGCAAGGTGCATCTGGGTCGCTGTGTTTTTTGGTTGACGGATGGCAGAGATTGTTTGACGCTCGCTGACAGTGCTGCCTTCAATAGGGGCGTCAATCGCAATTTGCCATGGCTGCTGTTGGTTGTTAACGCCAGATGTCGAAATTTCACCGCCAATCTCAACCATATAATTGCGAATTTGATAATCCTCTCTCAGCACATCGGCGATGACATCAACCCCATACCCTTTGGCAACGGCAGAAAAATCAAGCTCGACGCCGTCTTTAGTTTTGGATACCGTTTGGTCTTTTTTTATAATACTCTCAAAGTCTACCAGTGCTTTTGCTTGGGCAATCTCAAGTGCCGTGGGCGGACTTTGTAGACGCTCGACTGTCATGGTGCTGCCAAAACCCCAGGTCTCGACAAGCGGCATCACCGTAGGATCGAATGCGCCGCCAGACTGCTCATAGACAATCTTTGAGACATCCAGCACCCGACTAAAATCAGCGTCGATGGTAATCGGTGTATTCTTATTCAACCGATTAAATTTAGAGATGGTCGAGTCGCTCTGATAGGTCGACATGCTGTCGTTAATCTGTTTCAAGCGTTCATCGATTGACGCTTGTATGGCAGCTTCATCTGCATTATCAGGGAGCTGATAACTGATATGGTAGCTTGTCCCCATCGTTTCACCAGTCAGATAGTTATAATCTGGTGTTTGCTGGCAAGCACTGAGGCTTAAGATACTGGTAAGGCTCATTGTGCCAAACAGCGTGTTTTTGATCGTTTTCTTAGAAAGTAAACGGTACATTGTATTTTTCATAATATCTTCGGTATAACGCAGAAATGAGTTGGGGTATAAAATAAGTCAGGCCTATTTTACACCCCTTAACCCTACAAATACCAATGATGGCAATGTTCAGTGACAATCTAATGCATACCAAGCCACTGCATACTAATCTAATGCATACCAAGCTATTTTACTTGCGACTCGCGTATTAGCTTATAGAGTTTCGGTGGTGACACGCGATTGACTCGTGTTGCCAGCTTTTCTTTACTGCCAGCGACCACGATATATTCCTCGCCTTTTGAGAGTGCCCTCACCACTTGCTTTGCAAACTCAGTTGCCGTGAGACCGTTACTGGTTGCTTCATCCATGGTGCCCTGAGCGCTGCCATCACCTGTCAAGGCATTGATAGAGATGTTGGTCTGAATAAATCCTGGGAATATCGTCGCCACTTCTATACCTTTGTCATGCAACTCTGCCCGTAAACTGTTTGCCCACATATGCAATGCGGCTTTGGCTGCGCCATAAGCACCGCGATATTGTGTCCCTAGTAATCCTGCGACACTTGATACCATGACGATTTTGCCGCCACCTTGTGCGATCATATCAGGCAGTATCAGTCTGGTTAGTCGCGTCTGAGCAAAGTAATCTACCTCCATAATCTGACGCTCGACGTCTTCGTCAGTTTCCATGATGAGTGAGCGCTGGCTAATACCGGCGTTATTGATGAGCCAATCAATGTTTCCAGCCTGAGCTTTGGCATTGTCATAGGCGGCTTTTGCTTGAGCAGCGTCACTGATATCAAACGGAATGACAATATGCCTATTCGCACGCTTGCAGCTTTTCTTGACGGATTCTAGTTTTTGGTTATCACGGCCACTGAGAATAATTCTAGCACCACGCTTGGCAAAGGCAATCGCCAATGCTTGCCCAATACCACTAGAAGCACCCGTGATCCAAATGGTCAGATCTTTGTATTTGGTTTTCATAAGCGTCCTTTCTTAATATTTAGAGCGTTCATGATATAGGATAGCAATGCTGATCTACCAGTTAGATTTGTAGTCTCAACAACCACAATGATTGCTAAAAATCACACAAAAAAAGAGCCTCAATTGAGACTCTTTTTACATACACTTTTAAGTTTATCTGGCGGGGTTATTTAACCACCGAAATCATCAAGCATGATGTTTTCGTCTTCTACGCCCAAGCTGTGTAGCATATCGATCACAGCAGCGTTCATCATCGGTGGCCCACACATGTAGTATTCACAGTCTTCTGGGTTTGGATGATCTTTCAGATAGTTTTCGAGCAACACGTTATGGATAAAGCCTGTTGGACCTTCCCAGTTATCTTCTGGTAATGGGTCAGACAGAGCCACATGCCATTCAAAATTGTCAAACTCTTCTTCTAGCTGATCGTAATCTTCAACATAGAACATTTCACGGATCGAACGAGCACCATACCAGAAACTGATCTTACGATCTGTTTTCAAGCGCTTGAGCTGATCAAAGATATGCGAGCGCATGGGGGCCATACCAGCACCACCACCGACAAAGATCATTTCAGCTTCAGTCTTCTTGGCAAAGAATTCACCATAAGGACCTGAAACGGTCACTTTGTCGCCAGGGACCAGACTAAACACCCATGAAGACATTTTGCCCGGTGGAATGCCGTCAGGACCACGTGGCGGTGGACTTGCGATACGGATGTTGAATTTGATGAGGCCTTTTTCTTCAGGGTAGTTGGCCATTGAGTAAGCACGGATAACGGGCTCATCAACTTTCGAGACATAGTTGAAGATACCGAATTTTTCCCAGTCTTCTCTATATTCTTCATCAATCACAAAGTCTTTATAATGCACTTCATGCGGTGGCGCTTCAAGCTGCACATAACCACCAGCGCGGAAGTTTACTTCTTCGCCTTCTGGGATTTTTAGCACCAGCTCTTTAATGAAAGTCGCAACGTTATCGTTTGAGATAACCTCACATTCCCATTTTTGTACATCAAAGAATTCAGGATCAATCTCAATTTTCATGTCTTGCTTAACAGCTACCTGACAAGCCAAGCGCATGTGATTGCGGATCTCGCCTTGAGTAAAATAGCCTTCTTCGGTGGGCAAAATAGAACCACCACCTTCAATAACGCGGCAACGACACTGCGCACAGGTACCACCGCCACCACACGCTGAAGACAAAAAGATGCCTTCGCCCGCTAGCGTTTGCAGTAGTTTACCGCCTGCTGGTGTCACCACGTCATTATCGGGATTATCATTAATATGGATAGTGACATCGCCTGAACTGACCAGTCTTGAGCGCGCCGCCAAAATAATAGCGACGAGGCCCATGATGATCAAGGTAAACATAGCAACGCCACCAATCGCCGTAGCGTAATCCATGGTAGGTATCCTTAATCTATGGGGTAGGGGTGCGAAGACATATTTTATGCTGTGTCCGAACCCTTACCGAATAAATGAATTAAATAGATCAAATAGCTAATAGAAGCTTTGAGCTTAGTAGTTTAGATGGACATACCACCGAACGACATAAAGCCGAGCGACATAAGACCAACCGTGAGAAAGGTAATACCAAGACCGCGCAATGGCGCTGGAATGTCTGAGTATTTGAGCTTTTCACGAATACCTGCCAATGCAGTAATAGCAAGTGCCCAACCGAAGCCTGCGCCCACACCATAGACGACAGATTCACCAAAGTTATAATCACGCTCGACCATAAATAGTACGCCACCCAAGATGGCACAGTTTACGGTGATTAGTGGTAAGAATACCCCAAGCGCGTTGTATAAACTTGGTACAAACTTGTCCAAGAACATCTCTAGAATCTGTACGGTGGCTGCAATCAAACCGATGTAACTAAGCAATCCTAAGAAGCTCAAGTTGATATCAGGAAAGCCTGCCCAAGCCAATGCACCATCTTTTAGAATGAACTGGAATAGCAAATTGTTTAGCGGAACGGTGATGGCCATCACGACAATCACAGCAACCCCTAGACCAATCGCTGTCGAGACTTTTTTGGATACGGCCAAAAAAGTACACATGCCTAAGAAGTAGGCAAGTGCCATGTTCTCGATAAAGACTGAGGTTATAAATAAACTAATATAATGTCCCATTAGTGACCGCCTCCATGTGCCATGCCTTTAGACTGCGGCTTCATTACAAACTCAGCTTCTTCCACTTGTTCTGGTTTCCAGGTACGGACGATTGCGATAAACAAAGCAATAATGAAGAACGCTGATGGTGGCAATAGCAACAGACCGTTTGGTATATACCAACCGCCATCAGTAACTGGCTGTAGGATAGTGATACCAAACCAAGTACCTGCGCCTAACAGCTCACGAATGGTGGCAACAAATAACAAGACTGCCGAGTAACCAAGACCGTTACCAATACCATCTAAAAAGCTTGGGATTGGCGGGTTGCTCATGGCAAATGCTTCAGCACGGCCCATAACGATACAGTTGGTGATAATCAAACCAACGAAGACCGACAGACCTTTACTCACATCATAAGCGACCGCTTTTAGTACCTGATCTACCAAGATAACCAATGAAGCAATAATGGTCATCTGTACGATGATACGAATGCTTGATGGAATCTTTTTACGAATGACAGAAATAAAGAAGCTTGAGAACGCCGTTACCAATGTCAATGCCACACACATAACCATGGCATTTGCCATACTTGTTGTGACCGCCAGTGCCGAACAGATACCGAGAATCTGTAGACCAATGGGATTATTGTCAAAAATAGGCGTGGTTAAAATACTTTTAGTATCAGCCATGTTATGCCTCCTTGCCGTTTGCTACTGGTAGCGTGGCTGCCAATTCGGTGTTAGGTTGAGCTGCTGGCTTTGATTGACTTGCTTGTGTATCTGCATTATCAAGTGTCTGGCCGCTTTGTTCACGTAGCATATCGAGATAAGGCTTATAGCCTTGCTCGCCTAACCAAAACTGAATCATATTACTGACGCCGCGGCTAGTCAGAGTTGCACCACTGATGCCATCAACCCAGTTTTCTTTTGAATTGCCGGCTTTGGTTACACCCGTGGCAACTTCGCCACTGTCATCATAAGAGTGGACGCCGTTCCACTTTGCGCGCCATTCTGGCTCTTCGATACGAGCGCCCAGACCTGGAGTTTCTTTATGCTCATAAAAACTGATACCTTTAATAGTATTCATGTCGCTTTCAAGCGTTAAGAAACCATAGATCGTACCCCAAAGTCCATAGCCTTGAATTGGTAAGACGATCAACTCAGGCTTACCAGCATCATCTTCTTTGACATAGACTTTAGCATATTTTGGCTTACGGCCAATACCAGCAGGATCATTGTCACCCAAGTCTTCACTTAAGGCTTGGTTTTTTGTCGCTTGACTGGCGTCATAAGCATTACGATCAGGAATACCAGCCGTTTTTAACTCATCGTCATCAAGGTAGTTGCCTTTATTTAGATCAATGATTTTGACATCAAAGTCTTTAAAACGTTCGGCAACATCATCTGCTGTATCAGATTCAGCATCGTACATGTCAGCCGCAACTAAAATGTTTTTGTTACGATCTAAGCGCGCATTTTCAACTTGTGCTGGCTTTAGACCAACAGCAGCTGCCGAGACCAATACTGAACACACCAAGCACAGCATCAGAGCCACACTAATGGTTTTTGCGTTATTACTTTTGGGCTTGGACATAACGAACCCTCCGAGCGGTTTGGCGTTTGATGTTTGCTTGGGTCACAAAATAATCAAACAGTGGAGCAAATAAGTTGGCAAACAAAATGGCCAGCATGATGCCTTCTGGGAAAGCAGGGTTAATGACACGAATCAATACGGTCATAAAACCGATCAAAATACCATAAGCCCAGCGGCCTTTATTAGTATGCGCAGCTGAAACTGGGTCGGTCGCCATAAACACAGCACCGAAAGCGAAGCCACCGATCACTAAGTGCCAGTAGAACGGCAAGCTCATCATCATATTATCGTCAGAGCCAACCATATTGAACACGAGAGACGTGGCGATCAGACCGACCACACAACCTGCCATGATGCGCCAAGAAGCAATACGCGTCCAAAGCAACACCGCAGCACCCATTAGGATAGCTAGCGTCGATACTTCACCGATACTGCCCTGCATGTTGCCTAAGAATGCATCACTCCACGTGATCGCATTACCATAGACATCGACGAAGTCCTGAGGAACCACACCAAGGGCTGCAAGGCCAAGCGGGGTTGCACCTGAGAATCCATCTACTGCCGTCCATACTGAGTCGCCAGACATATATGCTGGATAAGCAAAATATAGGAACGCACGACCCGATAGGGCAGGGTTCAAGAAGTTTTTACCAGTACCACCGAACACTTCTTTTGCGACCACCACACCAAAGATAATACCTAGAGCAACTTGCCATAAAGGAATATCAGGTGGTAAACATAGTGCAAACAGGACTGACGTCACAAAGAAACCTTCGTTAACTTCGTGTCCGCGGACAACGGCAAAGATAATCTCACAGAGAATACCGACGGCAAACGTCACGATATAAATCGGCAAAAACTGCATGGCCCCATAAACAAAGCTCGCCCAGATACTGTCTGGGTTGTAGCCTGCCATACTAGTGATGACGGTACGCCAGCCTTCAGGTTGCAGACCGAGCTGAGCGATAGCGGTTAGTGCTTGATGACCGATGTTGTACATACCCCAAAACATTGCTGGGAAAGTACATAGCCATACCGTAATCATAATACGCTTTAAGTCGATACCGTCACGAACGTGTGATGAAGCGTACGTTGTGGTGCCTGGCTGACGAAGAAACGTATCAAACATCTCAAAAATAGCATAATACTTTTCGTGTTTGCCGCCTTTGGTAAAAGATGGCTCCATACGATCGAACATATTGTGTAAAAATTTCATCGTGGTTAGCCCTCTAGCTCAATGCGCGTTAAGTTATCACGCAAAATATCACCGAACTCATATTTGCCAGGAGATACAAAGGTGCATAGTGCCAAGTCTTCTTCATCCAACTCAAGTGCACCCAAATCAGTGGCACTGATGATGTCTTCGACAATCAAAGCACGTAACAATTGAGTGGGTAGATAATCTTGAGGCATGACTTCTTCATAGACACCAATCGGTACCATGGCGCGAGGTGAGCCATTACTTGTAGTGGTGAAATTGTACTTTTTGCCACCAAAAAACTGCGAAATATAGATAGGCAGTTTTGAGAAGCGGTTTTTACCGGGGCTAAAGAAGTGAAACGCAGGACGCTCACGACCTTCAGGCAGTGCACTGATCTGATTATGAAAACGACCAAGATAAGCGATATTGTCAAATACTCTGCGACCAGACAATACTGAACCTGAGATAATACGGTTCTCGCCTGCCGCCAGTTGACCTTTGGTTAATGCCGTAATATCAGCACCACGCTCGGTTGCAATCAGATGCGGATTGGTAACCGCAGGGCCAGCCAAGCTTAGCATACGACGTGTATATAGATGTCCAGTTGTGAACAGCTTACCAATCGCAATCACGTCTTGATAACCAATCGTCCATACGGTCACGCCTCGGCTGATAGGGTGCAAGAAATGAATGTGCGTACCTGCAAGACCTGCTGGATGTTTACCCGCAAAAGCATGATACTCAGTGACATTGTTCGTTGCAGTGTTTGCAACTGGCGTCAACTGGGCGTCGCCATGGTGGCAGACAAAGGTCTTGGGCGTGAGTGTTGAGAGTACTGCTAGGCCATCATTGAACGCTTGTAGCTGCTCATTGATTACCAGCATTGGATCAAGGGCGAGTGGATTGGTGTCCATTGCTGTCACAAAGATAGCATGTGGACGAGCGCCGATTTCGGGCGCACGGCTATAGGGACGTGTGCGAAACGCAGTCCATTCGCCAGAGGCAATCAGTTGGGTTTCAACGACTTCAGAGTCTAGGTCAGCAAGCTGCTGTGAGTCATAGCACTCAAAGTCTACTTCTTCACCATTCGGGTCGACCTCAATCACAAGACTCTCAAACACTCGACGTTCGCCACGTTTAACAGCGACGACCTTACCAGCAGCAGGGGCAGTATAGATGACGCCAACACGCTTTTTGTCTTCAAAAACGGGCTGACCTTTGGCTACAATGTCACCTTCTTTGACATTCATCGTAGGCTTCATGCCCACGTAATCATAGCCAATAAGTGCTACATGTGTCGGTTGGTGCTCAGATATCTCGCGGGAGGGTTCACCGGTGATGGGCAAATCCAAACCTTTTTTGATGGTAATCATAAGCGAAAACTTAGTCCATAGTCTAAAACGATACCAGACATCCTGTTTGGTACATCGGTAGCTTGAACATTTATCTCACTCAATAAAGCCTTCAATCATCTATTTCTATACTGAAATAAGGATGAAAGCTCTCTGAAGATAATACATGATCATAACTACTATTAAGAGTATTAACGCTGACCTTAGACTCCTTAACAACACGTTAATGTCTTATTCGAATTACCAAAGTGGCGACTGGCTACCAAGGTGTATGTTAAAACTATTGAATCAAAATCAATCGCCAAAAGCACATTGCCAACAGAGATTACTTTGAAAATAACAGCCTTATCATACGTTTCATTGAAATTAAAAACTTGTAATACCAGTATGATGGGCCACTTTTATCCAATCAGCATCATTCAAAAATACGCAATTTTTTAGAGGTGTGACTAAAAACGATCTATTGAAGTAGATGATCAACTGGCTAAAAGACAACCTAGATAAGCAAGCATCACATCATTTTTGTGAGCTGCCAAACTCTAGTCATAACTGTTTTATATTGTTAGCTAGTAATAGGGTTTTAAACGGCAACCAATGGGGCTTAAGACTGCAAAATCGGTGGTATACAAGCTACCAGATTAGATTTCTATTATAACCCTTTTTGGCAAAATATCAGTTAATATCATACGGATATATTGAGCCATTGCTCATTGTCTTTGAGGCATTATGAAGTGCGATTAAGCAATACCGTCTCAACAAAAAGCGTAACGCATGGTTACTATCACATAGAAACAAATAAAAATTTACCTAGGATTATACGCTAAATTGACCTAAAATTGCCAGTCAGTAATAGAATTTAACGAATGTTGGTGCCGATTCTACGTACTACAACTGACGGCCATAACTATTTGGTTTTGGTTGTATTCCATCTTTGTTTGAATAGACTTTCACCCTATTTTGCCTGATTGGTGACGCTGTCTGTACACCATGCCACGTTTGCGTGGTGTTTTCTATCGTGGTCTGATGCTTCGATTTCGTTTTATTCTCAACAATGTAATTGTCTAAATTTATTGCCAATATTGTGCTTTATAAGGAATGCTATATGTGTGCTGTGCCTGTCATTATCCCGGCTATTGATTTAAAAGATGGTAAGTGCGTACGTTTAAAACAAGGCCGTATGGAAGATGATACGGTATTCTCTGATGATCCCGTTGCCATGGCTGCACGTTGGGTAGATGAGGGCGCACGCCGTCTGCATTTGGTCGATTTGAATGGGGCTTTTGATGGTGTACCAGTACACAGACAAGTGGTCAATGATATTACCAAAGCATATCCTAATTTGCCGATTCAGTTGGGCGGCGGTGTGCGCAATCTAAATACCATCGAGCAGTACATCACTGCAGGTCTAACTTATATTATCATCGGTACAAAAGCGGTTGAAGATCCGGATTTTGTTGCTAAAGCTTGCCGTGAATTTGCAGGACACATTATCGTTGGTATCGATGCCAAAGACGGTATGGTAGCCACTCATGGTTGGGCCAATGTTACCGATACCAAGGCTACTGAGCTTGCCAAGCGCTTCGCTGATGTAGGTGTGTCATCAATCGTTTATACTGATATTGCCCGCGATGGCATGATGCAGGGCGTGAATGTTGAACAAACCGTTAATTTGGCGCGTGAAGGCGGATTACCAGTGATTGCATCAGGCGGCGTTACCGATATGAAAGATATCGAGCTGTTAAAGCCTTATGGTGATTGTATCGAAGGTATTATTACTGGTCGTGCTATCTATGAAGGCACGTTGAATTTGAGCGAAGCGCAGCTTTACTTAGATAGCTAAATAAATCAAAAATTAGTCGGTTAAAATCAGACAGCTAATTATCAGCAATCAGCTAAGCGAGAAAAATCCATAAAAAATAAAGGATGCTTATGGCCAGTTATTTTGACCGTCCAATGATACGCCGTTTTATGAAAGCGTGGGGTCAAATGGTGTTGCTGTTAAGCATCGTTTGTACGTGGCCCACCTATGCTGCTGGTGAAGAACTCTCTGGCATTGCAACCGTGCTCGGCGTGGAGAGTGCAGAAGAGGCAACACCTGATAGTGATCCTGCGCCAGACGAGGAAGCATCAGAACCCGCCACCTCATTACCGACACCCGCCCCGCCCCCCGTCATCAGCGGCGAGAGCACCAATAATGGTCAAATCGAAACCACACCCACCCCGCAAAAAGATAATGACATACGTCAGCGTATCAATGGTATTTTTTCTGAAATTGAAGGGTTACAGGCCGTCAATGTCAGTGTTAGCCAAGGTGTCGTCACGCTAACAGGGGAGACTGCCAACGAAAAAAAAGCGCAGCAAGCCATCAATCTGACCAACCGTTTGACAGATGTTGTTACGGTCGATGACAATATCAATCGAACGTTGGACGTTCAAGAGAATGTCTCGACGGTTTATCAAGGTCTAAAAGCACAATTAGAAAACCTCGTGAAGGCGTTACCTTTACTGTTAGTCGGCATCGTTATATTTGCATTGGTCACATGGTTTGGTAGTTGGTTGTCCAATCGCAAAAGAATGTGGCAGCGCCTAACGCCCAATCCTTTTGTCGCTGAGCTATTATCACAAACAGTCAAAGTTATTTTTATCATCTTTGGTCTGATCTTGGGACTGAGCCTTATCGGGGCAGAAACCATCTTAGGTACTTTGCTTGGCGGCGCAGGTGTCATCGGTATTGCCGTTGGTTTTGCGGTCAAGGATACCATCGAAAACTATATTGCCTCACTAATGCTCAGTATCCGCCAGCCATTTCGCGCCCGTGATCAAGTGGTCATCAATGGTCAAGAAGGTATCGTGGTTCGCCTTACTTCGCGAGCCACGATCTTGATGACGCTAGATGGTAACCAGCTGCGTATTCCCAATGCTGAGGTGTTTAAAGGCACCATTCTCAACTACACTAAAAATCCTGAACGCCGCTTTACTTTTGAGTTGGGAGTGGATGCCAATGATGATCCGCTAGCAGCCATCAAAGTGGGACTGGATGCGGTCGATACGCTCGCATTTGTGTTGGAGGAGCCCAAAGCCATCGCGGTGATTACCAATGTGGGTGATTCCAATATTGTGCTAGAGTTTCAGGTTTGGGTAGATCAATCAGAAACCGACTTTGCTAAAGCGCGTAGTATTGCCATCAGAGAGACCAAACATGCACTAGAAAACGAAGGCTTTAGCTTGCCTGAACCCATTTATCGTTTGCGGTTTAACGACAAATTAGAGAAAGCCATTGAACATATGCAGAACAGTACGAGCAGCGCTAAATCTGACATGACGATTACCTCAACCACACCTGAGCCTACTTTTACCCATCAAGATAATGAGAATCCTGTTGATGATAAAGATAAAAAGCAAGCGAAGGCGCGAGCCAAAGTTATTTTGCAAGGCCGTAATGCTGATGAGGTCCTCGATGCTCGCCCTGATGACAAGCTGATGGAAAAGGTCGAGCAAGAGATTGCTCAAAGCTCAGATGAAACGGATTTGCTCAATAATAATAGTCCGCAAGAATAGTAAGAGATAGTAGGTTTAAAAGTAGGCACAAAAAGTGCTATGGAACTCGTATTTGGTAATTAATCAAAGTCGAGATTTTTTATGGAAATGAAGCATGTAATCATATTTGCCGTAATCGGCATCGTAGCATTGCTTGGTTTTAACATCATCAATGGCAATAGTCATGAGAAAAACAGAGAAATGGTCACAAGCAGCACGGCTTCTGATACAAATGATGCACCGAGTCGCTCAACAGATATTGCCAGCAAACCACTTAGCCAGCAGCCCAAAGCCATAATAGACGATGCTACCAATAAAATCGATCAAGCACAGCAATCTGAGCAAGATCGTTTGGAGCAGATGGATGATACCCAGTAAAGAGAATTGCGAACTGGTCTTGATTGATGATAGAGCATAAAAAAGGCCAACGATCACGTTAGCCTTTTTTGTTTGAGAGTTGCATTAGAGGTTAGCTTTTTTTGCTAGAGCTTCTACGACTACTTCTCTTTGCTGGACCTTTCTTAGAAGGCTCTTTTTTGGCAGGCTGCTTTTTTGTCTGATTCATGGCACTAGACTGCAATTTTTCTTTCAAATCAAAATCAATTTGCAGTAAGTCCATGTTGACGCCAGCAACCTGTACCTTGACCAAGTCACCAAGTCCAAAGAGCGTGCCTTTGTCTTTACCAATAAGCTGTTGCTGCTGCTCATCGTAAACAAAGAAATCATCGCCCACATTGGAGATATGTACCAAGCCATCGATGTATAGATCAGTTAACGTAACGAATAGGCCGAAGTTGGTCACGGTCGTCACAATCCCTTCGAACTCTTCACCGACATGATCCGTCATATAATGACACTTGAGCCAAGACTCTACAAAGCGTGAGGCTTTTTCTGCACGGCGCTCTGTATCAGATGTCTGGGTACCCGCGCCGTCAAGTGAAAAATCCATGACAGGTTGCTTGCTGTTTGTTACTTTTGCTTTGATCGCACGATGCAGCATCAGATCTGGATAACGGCGAATCGGCGAGGTAAAGTGGCTATATTCATCATAAGCCAAGCCGAAGTGACCAATATTGTCAGGCGCATAATTTGCCTGCATCATCGAGCGCAGCAACATGCTATGAATGCTAATCGCATCTGGTCTGTCTTTGGTTGCTTCAATAATACGCTGATAATCGGCTTGCGTTGGATTCTCTTCTGGGAAGGGTAGGCCAAAGTTTTTTGCATATTCGTGAATACGCATTGATTTTTCATTATCAGGCTTATCGTGGTTACGATATAAGACTGGCAGCTCATGTTTGAGTGCAAAGTTTGCCGCGCAGGTATTAGCGAGGAGCATACACTCTTCAATCAGCTTCTGAGAGTCACCGCGAGTACGCGGTAATATAGCGTCAATCCCGCCTTTTTCATTAAATTTGATGTAGGTTTCAACCGTCTCAAACTCCATGGCATGACGTTCTTCACGTTTTTTGAGCAGTAACTCATAAAGCTGATGCAATGTATCAATCGATTTTTTGACGTCTTTATTGCCCGTTAATGATTTAGGAAGTCTTTTATCAGTCGGATTGACAAAATAGTCGTTCACTTGGTTATACGTGAGACGCGCTTGTGAGTGCATCACTGATGGATAAAACTCATATCCTGTGACCTTACCTGCACGTGATATTTTAATATCAGCCACCATGCATAGACGATCAAGGTTAGGGTTCAATGAACACAGACCATTAGAGAGGACTTCAGGAAGCATCGGAATCACACGATGCGGGAAGTATACAGACGTACCGCGCTCGTAAGCATCTTGATCTAGTGGTGAGTTTGGCGTGACATAGTAGCTGACATCCGCAATTGCGACTACGACGCGGTAGTTGCCGCCTGAGCGCTTCTCAGCAAATACGGCATCATCAAAGTCACGAGCATCTTCACCATCGATAGTAACGAGTGGCAGATGACGCAAATCTGTGCGACCTTTTATGTCTTTCTCTATTGGTTCTTGATATTCAGCAGCTTGTTTGAGCGCCGCTTCACTGAAATCTGATGGGATATCATAGTTAAGAAGGGTCGTCTCAATAATCAGCTCTCGATCGTTATCATCAGACAATACCTCAGTGATTTTGCCAGTGGCAAATTCATGCTGGTTCGGCCAGTCGATGATATCGACTTTGACAGGCGCGCCTTGTTTGATATTGAGGGCTTGAACATTATCATCAGTGACAGTGATTGGTTGATGACTGTTTGGACTACCAAGCTCAACACAAAAGCCGTCTTCATCACGTGCAAGCGTACCAATGAAGTTATTTTGGCGACGCTCGACTACATCCACAATACGGCCTTCGGTACGACCGCGATTGTCTGTTGATGTGCCAACTGCTGCTACTGTATCGCCATTGAATACCCAGCGCATTTGTTTTTCGTGCAAAAACAAATCTGGCATATCACTCAATACTACAAAGCCAAAGCCTTTTGGATGTGCAGATACGGTGCCTGTGACGATATCTTGCTTAGTGATTGTGCGATAGCGATAGGGACGGCCTTCGCGATTGACTTGGCCATCGCGTGCCATTGCTTTTAGGCGATTGCCCAAAGCATCAAACTGATCAGGATCATCAATATTAAAGGCTTTTGCCAATTGTTGATGAGTGACTTCCCCATGCTCACCAATCGTACTGAGTATCAACTCACGACTAGGGATTGGGTTGTCGTATTTTTGTGCCTCACTTGAGGCGTTTGGATCATTCCAACTCATAAATTACCGTATCTATTTTTTAAATTATTAATAGTGACTATCTTAACACGAACGGCAGCGCAATATCTTGCGTCAATTGCCTTATGTGCCTTCAATAGCAGAAAGCGTTGCATTTTTAAATGAACGCTATTGGGATCAATCAAATATCGATATCAACACTGCTTGATTGATTGGTGATCTTTTTGCTATCTAGCTCTTTTGATACTTCTAGCACCGTCGTTTGATTTGATTTATCCAAGTATTTTTGTGCTTTATCGACTTCAGTAGTCAAAGTATTGACCGTTTGTTTCATATTTTCTAATGCTTCGATTTTATAATTACTAATCATATCCATGGTGTCATAGACATTATTGAAGGCATTTTGCAGTTTATCAAGCTCAATGCTACTACTGGTTGCTTGCTCATGAATCTCACCTGACTGACGCTTAAGCATGGCAGAGGTTGATTCAATCAAGCTACTCGTGGTTTTATTCAATGCCGTAATCTGATCAAGTACCAGTTTTTGATTGGTCATGGCTTGAGCAACTACCACAGCCGTACGCAGTGCTGAAACAGTGGTCGTCGTTGCTCGATCAACCCCTTTAATCAGCTCTAGATTGTTTTTACGGATGGTATCGAGCGCTAGATAACCTTGTACGTTGACGGCTAACTGAGTTAAAAAGTCAGTGTTTTTTTGACGCACATAAAACAGCATCTCTTCTTTGATAATACGCGCTTTTTCAGGATCAGTCGCTTCTATGGCGTAGACTTTTTGCTCTAGTTGCTCATCTATCTTTTTGCCAACATAGATATACTGGCGTATAGACTGCATCAGCTCCCACATATTGACTTTTTCTTGCTCAATCATTGCATTGTCTTTGAGCAATTCATCTTTACCGTTATATAAACTGGTTACTACTGCATTGATATGCGATTGCGCTGACTCATACTGACGGAAATAGTCTTGCACTTTATTACCAAATGGAATCAGACCGAATAGCTTACGTGAATTGGTCAGCTCTTTTTTGCTTGGGTCTAAGTCCTCGACGATACCGCGCAGCTCGGTCAGTGATTTGGCAATAGGGGAGTTATCAAACAAGCTGTCATTGAGGCTTTTGGCTGGTAGCTCCAGCATCCGATTAGAGACTTGAGCGGATTCACGAATCTCTTTGGTGCCCAGATTATGAATGGATTGGACGTTTTGCTGAAACTCTGGGCTGTGCACGGAGTTAGTAATCACGTGATCGACGAACGCATCCACTTTGGCATCCAGCTCCGGAATTTGGCTTTCATCTAACTTAACCATTTGATCGGCTTCACTTTTTTGTATTTCTTTGACAGGTTCAGGCGCTGTTAGTGAGATACTGGGAGTGGCGGCATTTTCTGGTGGTGTTAATTCTTGCATGAAATTTCCTTTGATGTCGGCTAAAAGCAGTGTTTTTATAAACGACTCTATTGGTCGCGATATACGTTATTGTTATACACTGACTAAAAATTTTGATAAATGCTGATTAGCAAATATAAAACAGACCTTTAGACTACCGCGTAATCAAATAGTTGAGAAGGTAGATTTTGTAAAATAGCGTCAGCCAATTATATCTGGCTAAATACATTTAAAAGAGACAGTAGGCAGTCCAAATAATAAAAAACCATCAATATCCCGTAGCATATTGATGGTTAGAGTTATAAATAACTATATGGACTGACAGCCACTACTTAAAGCAATCTCATAAAAGACTACTTTTTCTTAGTAGGTCCAAGCAGCATACCCATTTGACGACCTTCCATCTTAGGGTACTGTTCGACGTTTGAGATATCAGCAGTATCTTCAATGATACGATCAAGTTGTTTGCGACCGATGTCTTGGTGCGCCATTTCACGTCCGCGGAAACGGATACTAATTTTAACTTTGTCTTGATCTTCCAAGAAGCTGATAATTTTTCTCAGTTTAACCTGATAATCGGCTTCTTCGGTACTAGGACGTAGCTTCATCTCTTTGAGCTGAGTCTGCTTTTGGTTTTTCTTAGCTTCTTTAGCCTTTTGCTTTTGATCATAGAGGAAATGTTTATAATCCATGATCTTACATACTGGTGGCTTAGCTTCAGGAACTAATTCAACCAAATCTAGGTTTTCATCACGTGCCGCTTTCATCGCGGTTGCGATATCAACCACACCCATTTGCTCGCCATCTTCTTTGACGAGACGGACTTCTTTGACGTTGATATCTTCGTTGATGTTCAAACGGTTGGACTGTTTAATAGGTATTACTCCTCATCTGTTTTTGGGGTCTGTCGGCCTTTTTTACTGACAGCGGTCTGTACTAATGTAATAAATTCAGAAACACTCATCACGCCAAGGTTCTCACCTTCGCGAGTTCGGACGTTGACACTGCCCGATTCCACTTCTTTATCCCCTAATACTAGCATATAGGGAATACGTTCTAATGTTTTCTCTCGTATCTTAAATCCAATCTTTTCGTTACGCAAGTCGCTAATAGCGCGCAAACCTGCATTTTTGAGCTCGCTAACTACGTTTTCACATGCATCAGCTTGTTTATCAGTGATATTCATAACCACAACTTGCTGCGGTGCTAGCCATACTGGCATCCAACCGGCATAGTTTTCGATCAAAATACCAATGAAGCGCTCAAATGACCCTAAGATGGCACGGTGCAACATAATAGGCACTTCGCGATCGTTTTGCTCATTGACGAATTCTGCATCGAGACGATCAGGCATATTTGGATCAACCTGAATGGTACCGCACTGCCAAATACGACCTAATGAATCCTTTAGACTAAACTCAATCTTTGGACCATAGAAAGCACCTTCGCCAGGTAAGTAATCCCAGTCTAGCCCTGAGCTATCAAGCGCATCTGCCAACGCCTTTTCTGCAAAATCCCAAGACTCATCACTACCTACACGTTTTTCAGGACGAGTAGAGAGCTTCATAATAATGTTATCAAAGCCAAAATCTTCATAAACAGCAAGTGTTAGCTTAATAAAGTCAGCAACTTCTTGTTGAATCTGTGCCTGCGTACAGAAGATATGCGCATCATCTTGCGTAAATCCACGTACGCGCATCAAACCATGCAGTGAACCTGATGGCTCATTACGATGACAAGAACCAAATTCAGCCATACGTAGTGGCAAGTCACGGTAAGACTTTAGGCCTTGGTTAAACACTTGCACGTGGCAAGGGCAGTTCATCGGCTTTACCGCGTAATCACGGTTTTCACTAGAGGTCGTGAACATATTAGTTGCATAGTTGCCCCAATGTCCTGAGCGCTCCCACAAGCTACGATCCACGATTTGCGGTGTCTTAATCTCTTGATAACCGTTATCATATTGTACTTTACGCATATACTGCTCAAGTACTTGATAAATCGTCCAACCATTAGCATGCCAGAACACCATACCTGGCGCTTGCTCTTGCATATGAAATAGGTTTAACGCTTTACCAATTTTACGATGGTCACGCTTTTCTGCTTCTTCAATACGCTGGATATAAGCTTTTAACTGTTTCTTATCAGCCCAAGCAGTACCATAGATACGTTGCAACTGCTCGTTTTTCGCATCGCCGCGCCAATAAGCACCTGACATTTTGGTCAGTTTAAATACTTTCAAAAAGCGAGTGTTTGGTACGTGCGGTCCACGGCACATGTCGACGTATTCTTGATGATGATACAGACCAAAGGCTTCTTCACCTGGCATATCGTTAATCAGTTTTAGCTTATAGTCTTCGTTACGTGATTCAAATATCTCAATCGCTTCAGCACGTGGCGTCATTTTTTTGATAACGTCATAATCTTGCTTGATCAGCTCCATCATGCGTTTTTCAATGGCTTCCATATGCTCAGGCGTAAATGGCGTTTCACTAAAGATATCGTAATAAAAACCATCATCAATAACAGGACCAATGACCATCTTCACATCAGGGTAGAGCTGTTTAACCGCATGGCCTAATAAGTGAGCGCATGAATGACGAATGATATCGACACCGTCATCGTCTTTTGGTGTCACGATTTCAACATTGGCGTCAGCAACGATTGGGTCATGAGCGTCTACTAAATGACCATTGACACGTCCAGCAACTGTCGCTTTAGCGAGCCCTGTCCCAATACTTTGCGCCACTTCCATGACTGTTGTATTACCTTCGAAGTTTTTCACGCTACCATCGGGTAAAGTAATCGCTACCATAATCTATTCGCCTGTTATTGGGTCCGTTGGCAGTGATGATTGCAACCATCAATCATATAACCGTGAGACCGCATCAATTATATCTAATCATTGTGATATATAGTAAGAGTGACACATTACTTGCTACTGCTTTGTACTGCTATATATTGTGGGTTTTATTGGTTATTCAAGAGTGTCAAACCAATACCGACATCATAGACAGAACTTTGTCATCTATCTAATATAGATAATCAGCAAAAATAAGTAATGCAATAAAAGAATGATTATAGCAAAAACCGTCTACCAACACTAGATAGCAAGGGACAGAGCCTTAAGCTCAATAAGAGATAAACTGCGAAAGTTATTTTTGAACATTTCAAAATAGAATGTTGGCAAAACTATATAAAACTTGGCGATTGACCTTCTGTTAGCGATGTTTGTAGTAATATCAATATTTAAGGTGGAAGAAGTAGAAGCAAATTCAAAGAGGTAAAAAATACTTCAAAGATAATAAATGGCAATACATATCTGATAAAACTATCAATCAGAGCAAACTTCTATTTTCCTTTTAAAGCAGCTAACTCCAACCCATTGAAAAAACTACC